>VGRE01000050.1 GCA_016875435.1 Deltaproteobacteria bacterium
CGCGGGGTCGCATCTTCTCCGCCGTGGGCACGGCCTCGCTGGCCACCGGCGCCCCTGTCCCGCCCGCGCCGGCCGATTCCGCGGCGCCGGTGGTGGCCGCGCCCGTCGCCGCCCCGGTCCGCGTGGGGCCGCCGCTCCAGGACCTACGCTTGCTGGCGTCGCCCCAGCCGTTGCGCCTCGCCCCGGCCCCGGGCGCGCCCGAGCCGCCGATCCCGTCCACGCGCGACCTGCTCGCTCGACTCGCGCAGCGTGAGCAGCAGCGGGCCACCGGCACCGACGTTGCCCGCGCCCGCTCTTCCAGCCTCGACGACCGCGTGCGCCGCTTCGAGAAGGTCGCGGCCGAGGGCCGCCGGTGATCCTGCTCCTCGCTAGCCTCGCGGCGGCTGTGGAACCGGTGGTGACCGTCGCCGAGCCGGGCGCCCAGTTGGTTGGCGACCTGGCGGAGGGCGTGGTCGCCACGCCGGTGTCGAGCGCGGTTCGCCTGTTGCTCATGCTCACGGGGATGTCCTTCATCCCGGCGATGCTGGTGGTGATGACGCCCTTCGTGCGCTTCGTCGTCGTGTTCTCCTTGCTGCGACAGGCGCTCGGCCTGCAGCAGTCGCCCCCCAACCAGGTGATCGTGGGCCTGTCGCTCTTCCTGTCGCTGATGGTGATGCAGCCGACGCTCGACAGCGCCTGGGCCGCCGGGGTGGAACCCTACCTGTCGGGCGCGATGCCCATCGAGAGAGCGCTCCCGGCGGCGCTCGACCCGATGCGCGAGTTCATGTTGAACAACACGCGCCGCTCCGACATGGTGACCATCATCGAGGTGGCGCAGATTCCCGTCCCGGGCTCGCTCGCCGAACTGCCGACCTCGTGCATCGTCAGCGCCTTCGTGCTGAGCGAGCTCAAGACGGCCTTCATCACCGTGGTCTACGTGTTCGTGCCCTTCCTCGTCATCGACCTAGTGGTGTCGAGCGTGCTGGTGGGCATGGGCATGATGATGCTGCCGCCGGTGGTCATCTCCCTGCCCTTCAAGCTGATCATCTTCGTGCTGATGGACGGCTGGGCGCTCCTGGTCCGCGACCTCGCGGCGGGGGTGGTGCGATGAACGAGTCGGAGGTGATTCGCCTTGGCCAGGAGGCCCTGCGCATGACGCTGCTGCTCTCCGTGCCGCTGCTCGGCGTGGCGGTGATCATCGGCACCATCGTGTCGCTGGTGCAGGCGGTCACGCAGGTGCACGAGCAGACCCTCACGTTCTTGCCGAAGTTGCTCGGTATCTGCGCGGTGCTCGCCTTCGGCGGCGGCTGGATGATTGAGCAAACCGTGTCTTTCGGCGAGCGCAGCCTCGATCGCATCCCCGCGGCCTCGCGGGGCGCGCCGTGACCGAGGTCGTCGACCTCGAGCCCCTGCTCCTCGGTTTCCTTGTCTTCGCGCGCGTGGGAGGCCTGTTGATGGCCCTGCCGGTCACCGGCTCCCGCAGCGTGCCCGCGATCGCGCGGCTGGCGGCGGCCTTGCCGCTGGCGGCGGTGCTCTACCCCACCGTCGAGGGCACCCGCGCCCCGGCGACGATCCCCGATCTGCTGGTCACCAGCGTGCTCGAGGTGGGCGTGGGCGTGGCGATGGGTTTCGTGGTGGGGCTGGTCATCGGCGCGCTCGCGATGGCGAGCGAGGTGATCGGCATGAAGATCGGCCTGTCGCTCGGTGGCATGCTCGATCCGATCACCGGGACGCAGGGCAACCCGCTGGGCGCCCTGTCGCAGATGCTCGCCACCGGGCTGTTCTTCGCGCTGGACATGCACCTGGCCTGCGTGCGCACGCTCGGCGAGTCGCTCACCACGGTGCCCCCCGGCACCATCGTCGCCCCGCTCGCGGGCGGCGAGGTGTTGCTGAACGTGGCCAGCTCGGTGCTGGTGCTGGGCGTGCGCCTCGCCGCTCCGGTGGTGGCCTTCGCGTTCCTGGTCAACCTGGCGCTCATGACGGTGGGGCGCATGGCGCCGGGGCTCCAGGTCTTCTTCTCCATCGGCATGTCGCTGACGCTCATGGCGGGGATGGTGGTGTTCGCGGCGGCCGTGCCGGCGATGCTGATGATGGAGCGCGACGCGCTCGCGGGCCTCATCGTGCCGATCCGCGCGCTGCTCCAGGCGGTGTCGGGTGGCTGATACCGAGCAGGACAAGACCGAAGAGGCCAGCGACAGAAGAATCCAGCAGGCGCGCGAGGAAGGAAGAGTCGCGACATCCAAAGAGCTGGTGGCGGCGGTCGGCGTGGTGGCCGGGGGCGGCACGCTCTTCGCCTGCCTGCCGTTGCTCGGCGATGGTTATCGCGGGCTCGTCGACGCGATGCGGGCGCGCGCGGTGGCGGGCGAGCTGGCGATGGGCGACGTGGAGATCATCGCGGTGACCGTGGCCACCACCATGGGGCCGTCGTTGGTGCTTACCCTCGCCGCCACCGCGATCGCCATGGCCTTCACCGGCACCCTGATCACCGGCTTCAACGTGGCGCCCGCGGCGCTCGAGCCCAAGGCGGAGCGCCTCGACCCGTTCAAGGCGGCCCAGAACCAGTTCTTCAGCGCCCAGCCCTGGGTGCAGCTCGCCAAGGGGCTCGCCATCGCGAGCTTCATCAGCTGGGCGGCCTGGGCCTGCGTGCGCGAGCACATCGACGCCATCCCGGTGCTCGGCACCCTGGAGCCTCGCGCCCAGTTCGCCTTCCTCGGCAGCATGGCTATCGACTTCCTGCAGCGGGTAACGCCGGTGGTGGTGGCGATCGGCGTGGTCGACTTCGGTTGGCAGAAGTACAATATGTCGCGACAGATGATGATGACCAAGGAAGAGGTCAAGCAGGAACACAAGGAGCAGGAAGGCGATCCCAAGGTGAAGGCCAGGCGAAAGCAGCGCGCGCGCCAGATCGCGATGCAGTCGCAGCTGCCGAGAGTGAAGGAGGCCGACGTGGTGATCGTCAACCCCACCCACTACGCCGTGGCCTTGCGCTACCGTCGCGAGGAGAACGCGGCGCCGGTGGTGGTGGCGCGCGGTGTCGACCATGTTGCGCTCCGGATTCGCGCCGAGGCCGGTCGCCATGAGGTGCCCATCATCGAGGACCGCCCCCTGGCCAGGGCGCTCTACGCCCGCACCCAGTTCGGCCTGCCGATCCCCGCCGAGTTCTTCGGCCCGGTGGCGCAGGTGCTGGCGATCGTGTACCGGCAGCGGGCGGCCCGCCCCGGCGCGATCGGCCAGTCGGCCCGCGGGGGCGGCGCGTCGCGGTAGACTACGCGGCTGATGTTCCTGCTCCTTGCCGCCTGCTCCAGGGACTTTTCCTCGGAAAAGGATGGCGGCGTGTGGTTCGACGACGACCCGGTGGCGGCGCCCGACACGGCAACGGAGCTGCGCGAGCCGCAGGTCGGATTCCTCGACCCCCGCGCCGAGGAGTATTTCGACCCCGACGACCCGGTGCGGGTGGAGGTCCTGGTCGGCGATCCCGACGGTGGCTCGCTCACCGAGCTGGTGCTCGCCTGGTCGGGGGCCAGCGACGGCCTCGCCGAGCTGCCCGTGGCGCCCGGGGTGGACGGGATGGCCGACTTCACGCTCGATCCCCTGCCGATCGGCGACTACACCGTCACCGTGGTGGTCACCGACGTCGACGGGCTGGTGGCCACGGCCACGCAGGCCTTCCACGTTGTGGCGCGCGACGCCGACGCCGACGGTTTCGAGCACTGGGGCCTCGGCGGCGAGGACTGCGACGACGAGGATCCCGCCGTCAACCCCGACATCGCTGAAACCTGCAATGGCGTCGACGACGACTGCAACGGCACCATCGACGACGGCGTCACGCTGGTCTTCCACGCCGACGCCGACGCCGACGGTTTCGGCGACGCCTCGGTGGTGGCCGACTTCTGCGAGGCGCAGCCCGGCTGGGTGAACGACGCCACCGACTGCGACGACGGCGACCCCACCGCCTTCCCTGGCAACCCCGAGGCTTGCGACGGGGTGGACAACGACTGCAACGCCGAGGTCGACGAGGGCGTGAAGACCACCTTCTACGCCGATGCCGACGGCGATAGCTACGGCGACCCGGCGAGCACCTACGAGGCCTGCGCGGTGCCCGGCGGCTACGTCGAGAACGCTGACGACTGCCTCGACAGCGACGCCACGGTGAGCCCGGCGGGCACCGAGGTGTGCTTCGACGGCCTCGACAACGACTGCGACGGCACCTCCAACACCTGCGGTATCGAGGGTGACATCGACCTATCCACGGCCGACGCGCAGTTCAGAGGCAGCAACGCCGACGACTACGCCGGCACCGCGGTGGGCGCCGCCGGGGACTGGAACAACGACGGCTACGCCGACTTCATGATCGGCGCCTGGGGCCACGACGACGGCGGCAGCGGGGCGGGCGCCATCTACGTGGTGACCGGCGGCACCGTGGGGGTCAACGACCTCGACACCGTTGCCGTGGCGCGCATCCTCGGGGGCGACGCGGGCGACGGCGCCGGCTGGTCGGTGGCCGCCGTGGGTGACTGGGACGCCGACGGCCAGGACGACGTGGCGGTGGCCGCATGGTACGACGATGGCGGGGGCACCGACGCCGGCGCTGCCTACATCGTGGAGGGTGGTAAGACCGGTGATATCGACCTCTCCACCGGCGCGCGCACCATCCTGCTCGGTGAGGACGCGGGGGATTACGCCGGCTACGCCCTGGGCGGCGGCGCCGACGTCGATGGCGACGGCTACGACGATCTCGTGGTGGGTGGTCCCGGGGCCGACGACCGAGGATCGTTGTCGGGCGTGGCCTGGCTCGTCCCTGGCCCCACGGCGGGGGCGATCGACTTGTCGGCGGCGGAAGCCACGATCATTGGCGAGTCCGCCGCCGACCAGGCCGGTACCTCGGTGGCCCTGATCGGCGACAGCAATGGCGACGGCCTCGGCGACGTGCTGGTGGGCGCCGTGGGCGACGGCAGCGGCGGCGCGGGCTCGGGGGCGGCCTACCTGCTGCTGGGGCCCGTGAGCGGCGACGTCGACCTCGGTTCGGCCGATCTCACCTGCGTGGGCGAGAACCTCGGCGACCAGGCCGGCTACGCGGTGGCGACCGCGGGCGACACCAACAGTGACGGTTACGACGACTTCCTCGTCGGCGCGCCCTACTACGACTACGGCGCTGCCGACGCGGGCGCGGCCTACCTGCTGCTCGGCAACGCGCACAGCGGAAGCTTCGACCTCTCCGGGGCGGACGGCGCGGTGGCCGGCGAGGGCGGTGACGACGGCGCGGGCTGGTCGGTCGCGCCTGCTGGCGACATGGACGGCGACGGCGACGACGACATCCTCGTGGGCTCGGTACTCGAAGACGCCGGCGGCAACAACGCCGGGGCGGCCTACCTGGTGTACGGCCCGGTGTCGGGCTTCGCCACGCTCCTGTCGGCCAGCGCCAAGCTCATCGGGGAGCGCGAGGGCGACTACGCCGGCAACACCATCGCCGGCGTGGGCGACACCAACGGGGATGGGAAGTCCGACGTGCTCGTGGGCGCACCCTACGAGGACTACGGCGTGGGGAGCCGCTCCGGCAGCGCCTACCTGCTCCTCGGCCAGGGGATCTGAGGGTGGAGCCCGGCGACCCTGGGCGCCGGTGGAAGGTGGTGTTGGTCGCCCCGGGGCCGGCGACGACGATCTCGCCGGTCGCGGGCGCGGCCATGCTGCCGGTCTGCCTGCTTGACACCACGAGCATCGCCGATGCGCAGGCACTCGTGTCGCGACTTCGCGCCGAGTCCGCGAACGCCGTGCTCATCGAGGAGGCCGCCGACTGCGCTGCCACCTGCCCCGATCACCCGGCCCAGCTGCTGGGACGTACCTGCCAGACCTGTGGTCGCGCCATTTGTGCGGTGTGCCGGCTCGAGGCGCGCGACCAGCGACTGTGCCCCTGCTGCGCGGAAGATGTGCGCAAGGCCGTCCGGCTGCGGCGGCTCCGGCAGTTGTTCGTGCTTTTTTGCTTCAGCGTCTTCCTCTACGCGGCGGAGGACTACTGGCAACGCGAGAAACGTCGTCTCGACCCCAGCAGCACGGTGAACGTGGCCATCTTCCAAATCGGCGAGCCGCAGATGCTGGAAAGCGCCATCGTGCGGCAGCTCAACGACCCTGACGGTGACTTCGCCCTCCAGCACATCGGCCCCTGGTTCGCGCGGGAACGTCAACGCCTCACCAGGCAGGAGCTGGCGCCGGTGCAGATCAGCACCTTCGGCCCCTGGGGCCACGCCGTGGTGCCGCCGTCGCTCGCCGAGCCGGACGACCCCTGGTGGAAACAGGCCTGGCTGTCCTTCCAGTATCCGCGCTACTTCCACGCGATCGCCCGGGAGCACGGCGGAGATCCCGACCTCTGGGATGCCCGAGTCTACGTGATCTACGCCGACACCACCAGCGAGGTCGCGGCCCACAGCCGGGGCTCCAGCGTGGGTCGCGTGGCGGTGGCTTTCGTCTCCACCTCCGAGCCGAACCCCGCCTACGCCCAGATCACCGTGGCGCATGAGCTATCCCACATCCTCGGCGCGGAAGACCTCTACCGCGCGGAGACGGGGCTGCCCGTGATGCCGGAGGGACTCGCAGAGCCCGTTCTCGTTCCTCGCTTTCCCCAGCGTTTCGCGGAGGTGATGGCGGTAGACCGTGCCCTGTCGCCCACGAGCGAGGTGGAGGTGCGCTCGCTCGACGAGGTCGTGGTGGGCTACCACACTGCCGCCCTGATGGGCTGGATTGCGCCGGAGCAGGCGGAGCTGATGTACCGGGGGAACTAGGCGGGCAGCGCCGCCGCCGCTCGGGACACTTCGACCCGCACCATTTTCTTGCGCCAGGTGACGGCACTGAGGTGCGTGGCGAGGGGTTGCACGGCCGCGTGAGCCGCGTCGACCAGCTCCGGCAGGCTGCGACCAGACACCGCCACCGGTGTCGGCCCTACCGCCGAGATCACCGCGCGGTAGCCGGCGTCGTCGCGCGAGACGGCCACCAGCAGCTGCGCGTAGTCGATCGCGGCGCGCAGGCGCAGCTTCCGGTGAACCACGGCGGGCGGGCTGGCGGGGAGCGTCACCGCCGAGATGATCTGGCCCGGGTCCAGGGGCGGACGTTGGCCATCCGACTGAGACATGGCTGATACATCGATGATTCGCTCGCCCCCGGGACCATGGACCCGGACCTTGGCACCGTAGAGCCACAGCGCAGGCACGGTGTCGGCCGAGTGGGCGGCGTAGCAGCCGGTTCCCCTCGGCGCCACGTGACAGACCGTGCCCTCGCACTTTAGACAGCCGCCGAGTGCCGCTCGCCAGCCCTCTGGCTGGTTGTAATACACGCACCGTGTATCAAGGGCGAGGTTGCCGCCGAGGGTGGCCATGCCCTGGATCGTGGGGGTGGCCACGGTGCGACAGGCGGCCGCGAGTGCCGGATACTCTGCGTTAACCCATGATATACGTGATATATCACGCAGGCTCAACCCCGCCCCGAGTTGGCGTGGCGACTGCTGGTAGAGCGCCTGCAGCCGGCGCGTCGACACCAGCACCGTGGGCTGGAAGAGCCCGTGCTTCAGCGAGGGCAACAGGTCGGTGCCGCCCGACAGGAGCTTGGCGCCGGACTCGGCGGCGAGCCGCGCGGCCTCGTCGAGCGTGCGGGGAGCCTCGTAGTTCACCCTGGGGAAGGGCAACATCAGGCCGTCCCCCGTTGCTTCCGCTCCAGCGCCTTCAACACTCGCTCGGGCGTGAAGGGCGGCGCCTGCAACCACAGGCCCGTGGCATCGAAGATGGCGTTGGCGATGGCGGGGGCGGTGGGGAGTTGCGGTCCCTCCCCGGCCTCCTTGGCGCCGAGTGGCCCCTCGGGATCGTTCGACTCCACGGTGTAGACCAGGATCTCCGGGCACTCGTGGACGGTGGGGATCTTGTATTCGAGGAGGCTTGGCGCGCGCACGCGCCCGCCCTGGTAGCTCTGCTCCTCGCTCATCGCCTCGCCCACGCCCATGTAGACACAGCCCTCGATCTGTCCCTCGACGATCGCGAGGTTGAGCACCTTGCCGCAATCGTGCGCCACCCACACCTTGTCGACGTTGACGACCCCGGTGTCGGGGTCGACCGTCACCTCGGCCACCTGGGCGGTGAAGCTGTAGGCCGGGCTCGGGCCCACCGACTGGCGACGGAAGCGACTGCCAATCTTGGGCGGCGTGTAGCCCCCGGCCTGGACCAGCGGGCCAAACCTCTCCTCGGCGAGCCAGACGGCGTCGACCCATGATACACGCGATGTATCAGTACCGACTCCCTCCGGGGTGAAGCTGATATTTGATGCTTCGGTGTCGTGTTTAGCCGCGACGGCGCTGGCGATCTTATCCCGAAGCGGGCCCACCGCCGCGAGGCAGGCGTTGCCGGCCATGAAGGTGACGCGGCTCGAGTAGCTGCCGAGATCCACGGGCGTGAGCGAGGTGTCGGCTTCGATCACCCGCACGTCCTCGGGGCGCAGGCCGAGCTCGCTGGCCGCGAGGGCGGCGAGCATGTGGTTGCTACCCTGGCCGATGTCGGCAGTTCCGGAAAATAGCGTGACCTCGCCGCTGCGGTCGATCTTGATCTGGACGGCGCTGTGCGGCATCTCGTTCTGGTAGACGGGGTGCAGCGCGCCGCACATGTAGGCGCTGGCGGCGAGGCCGAGGCCCCGGTTCGGACCAAGTCGGCCCCGGCGCTCGGCGTAGCCGCTGGCCTCGATCACCCGGTCGAGGCACTCGCGCACACCCACGCTGGTGACGCGCAGGCCGTTGCAGGTTTCCGTGTTGGGCTCGATCAAGTTGCGACGGCGAATCTCGGCCGGGTCGAGGCCCAGTTGCACCGCCGCCTTGTCGAGGTGCATCTCCAGCGCGAAGCGCGGCTGGATGGCGCCGTGCCCGCGCTTGGGCCCGCAGGGCGGCTTGTTGGTGTAGAGCCGGTGGGACTCGAAGCGGTAGTTGTCAAGCTTGTACGGCAGTGTCATGAACACGCCGAGGTAGTAGCTGGTGACTACACCGTAGCTCGCGTAGGCGCCGCCCTCGGCCCAGGCCTTGAAGTCGATGGCGGTGATCGCGCCGTCGGCCGCGAAGCCCATCTTCAGCCACATGCGCGTGGGGTGCCGCCCCCGGTGGGCGTAGAACACCTCCTCGCGCTCCAACACCGCACGCACCGGTCGACCGAGCTTCTTCGCGAGGTAGGCGACGCAGATGTCGGTGCAGAAGGGGTCGCACTTGCCGCCATAGCCGGCCCCGACGGCCGGCTTGATGAGGCGGATGTCGGCGTCGCGCAGGCCGAGAGCCTTGGCCACGTCGCGATGGACGTAGTGGGGGTTCTGCGTGCTCGACCACAAGGTGAGCTTGCCGTCGGCCTCGAGCCGGGCGAGCGCGGCGTGCGACTCGAGCGGCACGTGCGTGGAACCCGGGTAGTCGTAGGTGGACTCGAGCACCAGGTGCGCCGCCCCGAGAGCCTCGTCGACCTTCCCGTAGTCCTGGAACACGCGGCGCAGCACGTTGGAGGGCTTCCGCGCCTCGTCGTGGATGATCGGCTTGGCAGGGTCGAGCGCGTCTTCGATGGTGAACACGGGATCGAGCAGCTCGTACTCGACCTCGACGGCGTTGCAGGCGCGCCGGGCCGTTTCCTCGTCGACAGCGGCGATACACGCAATCGGCTCCCCGATGTATCGCACCTTGCCCAGTGCGAGCGCCGTTTCGTCCTGTGCGACAGGAATCACTCCATATCGGCGTGGTAATTCCTCGCCGATACATGCGCCGTACACGCCCTGTATCGCGAGCGCTGGGGAGAGGTTGATCCCCTTGATCCGTGCGTGGGCATGGGGGGAGCGCAGGAACTTCGCGTGTGCCATGCGCGGCAGCTTCATGTCGGCCACGAAGCGTACGCGGCCGGTGATCCTCTCGCGGCCGTCGATCTTGGGCGCGTAAGCCCCGATGGGACCCTTCACTTGAGCGCCTCGCGCGCGGCGGCGAGGATCTTGGTGTACCCGGTGCACCGGCAGATGTTGCTGCCGAGAGCCTCGCGGAGCTCGGCCTCGGTGGGACGCGGGTTCTCGGCCTGCAGGTGGGTGAGCGTCATCACGAAGCCCGGGGTGCAGTAGCCGCACTGCGCCGCCACGTGGCGGTCGAAGGCAGCCTGTATCGACGTGAGCTGGCCGTCTGGGGCCACGCCCTCGATCGTCGTGACCTCGCGTCCCTCCATGTCGGCGGCCAGCGTGATGCATGCGAGGCGGGGCAGCCCATCCACGAGCGCCGTGCAGGCGCCGCAGTCGCCCACGTCGCAACCGTGCTTGCTGCCGGTGAGGTCGAGGTCTTCGCGGAGGAACTCGAGGAGGCTGCGCGAGGCGGGCACGAGCCGCCGAACGGGCTCGCCGTTGACGTGCAGGCTCAGGAGGAGCTCGGAAGGCATTGCGGCGCCGCTAATCTGGTGGCGGCGGGCGCGCGTCGCGGCGCAGCGCGGTCGGCGCCGGCGAGGAGCGCGTCGAGGAGACGTGCCAGGCGGTCCACGTGTAGGGCATGGCGATGTTGCGGACGCGAACCCCTCGGGGACTACATGGGGAGCGGGCCGCTCCCCACCACCACTCGGCTCTGCGTGGCGGTGTGCTTGACGACGCGTACCCAGGCGCCGAGCGAGTCGGCCAGGCCGGGAACGTGCGTGATGATGCCCACCTGGCGACCACTGGCCTGCAGTGACTCCAGCAGCTCGATCACCGTCTCGAGGGTCTTCGGGTCGAGGGTGCCGAAGCCCTCGTCGATGAACAGGGAACCGATCCTCAGGTCGCGGGCGGCGAGGCTCGACAGCCCGAGGGCGAGCGCGAGCGAGGCGAGGAAGGTCTCGCCGCCGGAGAGACTGCTCACGGGGCGAATCGCGCTGGCGCTGTCGAGATCGATGACCTGGAGGGCGAGCGAGTCGCCGGGGGCGCGACCTAGCCGGTAGCGAGGGGCGAGGCGCGCCAGTTGCTCGTTGGCGCGGGCCACCAGCACCTCCAGCGTGATCGACTGGACGAAGGTCCGGAAGCGGGTGCCGGTGGCATCGCCGAGGAGCTCGTTCAGTGCCCGCCGACGCTCGTAGATCGCCGTGAGCGCCTCGACCCGGGCGACGATCTCCGCCACCCGCGCGCGCCGCGCGTCGTCCTCGGCGAGTTGCTGAGCCAGCACGCCCATCCGGGTGCGGGCCTCGTCTCGGGCCGCTCGGGCCTGGCCCAGGTCCGTCGCGACCTCGTGGGCACTGGCTTCTGGCCGTGGCGTGGCCTCGTGCAGCGCGAGGTCCTGGGCGCGGCCGCGGCGGTGGGTGTCGGCCGCGTGGAGGTCGCGCTCGAGCTGGGCGAGGGCGGCTTGCTCCGCCTCGATCCAGGTCCGGGCGACGGCGAGCCGCTGCTCGGCGACCGGCAGGTCGATCCCGGCCGCAGCGAGCGCTGCGTCGCGCGCCTTGGCGCGCAGCGCGGCCTCCGCGCCGGCCGCCTCGGAGGCCCGGCTTTCGGCCGTGGCCGTGGCCTCCGCGCTCGTGGCGGCCCGGTCGGCGTTCTCGGCTTCGCCGCGCGCGTCGTCGAGGGTGAGCTGTCGCGACCGGAGACACCCATCCAGCTCGGCTTCGACGTCGGCCACCGCCCGGCCGTCGAGCAGCGCCGCGCGCTCGCGCCGACTGCCGTCGAGCTCGGTGGCGCGGGCATCGTGTTCACCCTCGGCTTCCCGGCATCGCGCGGTCTTCTGCTCCAGGTCGTTGCCGGTGGCCAGCGCCGTCGCGGCGAGGGCGGCGCCGTCTCGATCGCATCGTGCGATCGTCGCTTCCTGCTGGCCGCGCTCGGCGACCAGCGCCGCGCACTGGAGGGCGAACCCCCTGGGGTCGGCGTAGAGACGGCCGCGCCACTCGCCCATCGCGCCGAGCGGCTCGGCGAGGTCGCGAAGCGCGGCGTCGACCCCGGCCTCGGCGTCACGAAGCGCCCGCGCGTTGTCGTCGACCTGTTTCTGGCAGGCGGCGACGGACCCGGCCGCCTTCTCGGCGTCGCGCCGCGCCACCGCGGCGGCATCGACAGTTTCCTGCGCGGCCTTTCGGGCGGTGGCGGCTGTCTTTGCCGCTGCGGAGGCGGCTCGTTCCTCCTCCGTGACCGCGCGTTCTCGTTGTTCCAACTCGCGCTCGTCGGCCGCGAGCGCGGCCTCGGTAGCCTCGAGGGGGAACAGCGCGGTGCCCAGGCCCAGCCCGCTCCAGGCCTGGTCGAGCCCTGCCAGTTCCGCGCGTGCCTTGGCCTCGCGCCCCGCCTCGTCGTCGGCCAAGCGTCGGCACGTGCTCGCCCGCGTGGCTGCCGCCTTCGCCTCGCCGCGCGCTGCGCTCTCTAGCCGCTTGAGCTCGCGTTCGCGGACGCCGAGGTCGGCGATCAACTGGTTGACCACCGGTGGACGGTCCGCGTAGGGGTGCTCGGTGGCGCCGCACAGCGGGCAGTGCTCCCCTGCGCGCAGGTCCGCTCGGTGCGCGGCCACGTCGACCGTGGCGCGGGCGAGCCGCAGTAGGTGCTCCACTTCCGCGAGCGCGATGGCCTGGGCCTCTGCGTTGGCCTCGGCCTCGGTAGCGAGGCGTTCCTGCTCGAGCGCCTCGGCGTCGTGCTTCACGCGCGCTGATGCCGCGTCCTTCGCGTCCCGTTCCGACTTGCTGGCGTTGTCGAGGCAATGGCGCGCTTGCGTGCTGGTGAGACGCCGGCCCTCGAGCGCCACCCGGGCGGCCTGCGAGGCTTCCAGTGGGTGTCTCGCGGCCTCGGCCTCGGCCTCCTCGACTTGCCGCGCCTTGGCCTGCGACTCCCCGTGGAGTTCCGTCGCCTTCGCGTCGAGGCCGGTGTACACGCCCTTCGCCTCCTCCAGCGCCGTCACCCGCGCGGCGCCCTCACCCTGTTGTTCGACTCGCTCGGCTTCGTGTCGCGCGAAGGCGGCGAGGCTGGCGCGCGCGAGCGACCAGTCGGTGACCAGCGGCCCGCTCTCGGGGTGCTGGGCCAGCCAGGCCTCGGCCGCCGCCTGCCGGCCCTTGTTGGCGGCCACGTCCGCTTTGGCGGTGACCAGGGCAGTCTCGGCGCCTGCCCGCTCGTCGGCGCGGCGACTGGCAGCCTCGCGGGCGTTGGCGGTGGCCGTTGTCTGCGCGGCAACCGTGCCATCGAGGCGGCGAGCCTCCGCGAGGTGGGGGCGCGCGGCCTCGATCGCTGCCCGGGCCTCGGCTACCCCCGCCTCGGCGGTGGCGCGCGCCTCGGCCTTCCGGGTGGCCTCGCCTCGCGCGGCGAGCGAGGCGTCATGGGCCTCGGCGGCGACCCGGGTCGCATCGAACAGGAGCTTGGCGGCTCTCGTTGCCTGCTCGATGGCGGGGCGGAGCGGCTCGGCCGCGACGATCTCGGCGAGCGCCTGCCCCCGCGGGGCGGCCGCCTGGTGGGCCGCGGTGGCGGCATCGACCGTGCCCTGGGCGCTGCCAAGGAGCTTGGACAGTTCGGCGAGCCGCGCGTGCCACAGCGCCTGCTGTTCGAGCTGCTCCGCCCGTTTCTCGGCGGCCTCGGCCTCGGTCGCTGCCCCCGCGCCCTCGGTCTCGACCTCTGCCCGTTGCTCCTCGGAGAGCAACCGGTGCTCGCCGAGCTTCTCCTGCTCCGCGCGCACCAGGTCCAGGGCCTCGCGGGCGCGCTCGTAGGCCAGCTTGCCCACGAGGCCGTAGCAAGCGGTGTCGGTGAGCTTCTCGAGCAGGCCAGCACGCTCTCGGGCATCGGCCCGGAGGAAGGCGGCGAACTCGCCTTGCGGCAGGAGCACGGAGCGGGTGAACTGCTCCAGCGTGAGCCCCAGGTGGTCGACGATCCAGTTGTTCACCTTGTCGATGCCCGACTCGATCACCTGGCCGGTGGCGATGCTCGCCACCGACCGGACCGGGTTCTGGAGGCGACCGCTCGCCCTCTTGTGCGCCCGCTGGACCGACCATCGCGCCCGGTAGGCGTGGCCGTCGCGCGCGAGAAACTCCACCTCGGCGTGGCCCTCGCCCGTGCCGCGTCGAAGGATGCCGCGCGCGTCGCCCGACGAGAGCTGCTCGTCGTCATCGTCGTGGGCGTGCCCGACACGGTGCCGGACGGCCGAATGGTAGCGCGGCGTCTGCCCGTACAGGGCGAGGCAAATCGCGTCGAGCAGGGTGGATTTCCCGGCGCCGGTCGGCCCGGTGATGGCGATGGTACCGGCCTTCGCCAGCGGCGGCGCGGTGAAGTCGACCTCCCAGTCACCGGCGAGACTCGCGAGGTTCTTGCCACGGACAACGAGGATCTTCATGCCTCGTTCTCCATCGCCAGCGCGAGGGCGTGCAGATCGTGGAAGTCGGCGCGGAGCGTGGCCGGGAGCTCGTCGCTGGGGTGGCGAGTGCTCCAGAGGTGACGCAGGATGTCGTCGGCCTGCCATTGGCTCAGGTCGACCGGGCCATCGCCGTCGGCGAGCGCGCCCCCCGGGCCGGCGCCCTCGCGCCCCACGCGCAGCACCCGCGCGCGCTTGTTGGCCACGATCTCGTCGGCCCAGGCGCGCAGATCGGGGAGCCCGGGCGCGTCTCGGACGCACACTTCCATCCACGCGGGATTGTCGTCGGGCCAGGCTCGGAGGGCCGTCTCGATCTCGACCAGGGTGGCGGCGCCCTCCGGGGGGAATCGCGGCATCGCGACCAGCCGGGGGACGGCCTCGGCCCGGGAGATGGCCACGCCCTGCGACACCTCGACCACCCGCACCTGGTGGGGGTAGTCGCGCTCGTCGAGGGCCAGCGGGATGGGCGAGCCGCTATACCGAACGCGCGGATCGCCGCCGATCTTCTGCGCGCGGTGGAGGTGCCCGAGCGCGGCGTAGGCCACGCCCGGTGGGAAGATGTCAGTCGGGAACGCGTGGAGGTTGCCGCCGAAGATCTTGCGCTCCGACAGGTCCGAGAGTTGCCCGCCCACCATGTAAGCGTGACCCATCGCCACGAGCGGGAGGCCGTCGCCGGGCACCGCGCCGAGCACCGAGGCGTACACCGCGCGAGCGCCCTCGATCCAGCGATCGGGGTCCTCGCCGCCCGGGAGGTCGGCCGGGCGTAGGTAGGGCACCGCCGCCACGCGGCCCACGAGGGCGCCCTGGCCGTCGCGGATGGGCACGATCATCGAGGCCGGGTCGAGCTTGTCGCCGGTGCGGGGCGGGTTGCCCACCACGTGAACGCGGAACGATGCGAGCAGGTCGCGCGGGGCGTCGAGGCGTGGCCCCGAGTCGTGGTTGCCGCCGATCACCACCACCTGCGGCGGCGTTTGGAGTCGCGAGACTTCGAGCAGGAAGCCGTACCAGTCGCGCACGGCCTGGGCGGAGGGGTTGCTGCTGTGGAAGATGTCGCCCGCGATCAAGAGCGCGTGAGGCTGCTCGCGGCGGAGCAACGCGAGCAGCCATCCGAGGAAGGCCTGGTGCTCGGCGCGCCGGTCTTGGTCGTGAAGCTCGTGGCCGAGGTGCCAGTCGGAGGTGTGGATGAAGCGCATGCCGAGTCCCCCCGCCACCGTATCCACCGGGCCCGCCTCGCCCAGACCGGCGCCCTCGCCGCGCTACGTCTGACCGGGCCGGAGAGCGCGCGAGCGACGAGGGCCAGCCCCGCTCGGTCGCGGCGCCGTCAACCTGAGCGCCGGTTCAGGGCGCGCGCGGCCTCGGCCGGCGACAGCGCTCGCCCGTCCACCGTCACCCGGTCGATGTCAGCTTCCACGATCTCGAGGTCCACGCGCTCGCGGTGACACCAGGCGAGGAAGCGAATCACCTCGCCGTCGCGACCACTCCGCTCGATGCAGACGCGGGCGCCCGGCACCGACACCACCGGGCGCTCGGTCACCACCGAGCGCGTTCCCACCGCGATCGGGCGTGGCTCGTCGGAGGGGCCGAGCCCGAGGAGGCGGTCGAGGAGCCTCATCCCTGCGGCGGGCGCACGTACTCGTAGTCGAAGGCGTTGCCGTGGATGCCCTTCTTGGGGGGGGCGATCCACTGGGCGATCTTGCCGCGCTCCGTCACCTGGTGCATGAGGCTCGCCACGTAGCTGCGGTCGGCCTCGGAGGGCAACCACTCGCCCCGGCGCGCCTGCCACTCCTCGGCGGAGATCATGTCGCCCTGCGGCGTGAAGTGGCAGTCGGCGTAGATGCCCTGGCGGCGGAAGAACTTCCGGTCGGGGAGCGACACCCGCACGTCGGTGCCTTCCTCCTCGAGGGCCTGGTTCCACCGCTTCAGCACGCGCTCGCAGTCCTTGATGTACGAGCCGCGGAGCACCTCGTTCATCGCGTTGCGGAGCGGGATGTCCTTCTCGGTGAGCTTGCCGGCCTCGATCACCTGCATCCGCTGCCACTGGTTGAGCGCGGTGTGCTCGTCGTAGTCCTTGCTCTCGGCCCAGCGCCCCTTCAGGCCTGCGCCGAAGAAATCCGCCGCGTTGGTGCTGATCTCGCTACCGAAGAGGTCGATGCTGTAGCTGAACCAGTAGTTGATCCACTTCTGCACCATCGCCACCGGGATGCCGCCCTGGGCACGGGCGTCGCCGTTGCGATCCAGTTTGGCCAGCTGCGCGCCGCGGCGGAGCACCCGTTCCACGCCGGTTTCCCCGACGGAGAGGTGATGAGCCTCCTCGGTGAGCATGAACTTGCAGGTGCGGGACAGCGGGTCGAAGCCCGACTCCGCGAGGGCGCCGAGCTGGTACTTGCCGTCGCGATCCGTGAAACAGGTGAAGCTGAAGAAGGTGAGCCAGTCCGGGCACGGCTGGTTGAAGGCGTCGAGGATCCGCGGCTTGTCGGCATCGCCGGCGCGACGGGCGAGCAGGTCGTCGGCCTCGTCGCGACCGTCCTTCCCGAAGTAGGCGTGCAGCAGGTAGACCATCGCCCACAGGTGACGGCCCTCCTCCACGTTGACTTGGAAGAGGTTGCGCATGTCGTAGAGCGAGGGCGCCGTCTGCGCGAGCCAGCGCTGCTGCTCCACGCTCGCGGGCTCGGTGTCGGCCTGGGTGACGATGATGCGACGCAGGATGTTGCGGTACTCGCCCGGCACTTCCTGCCAGGCCGGCTCGCCGGCGTGGTCGCCGCAGGGGATGCGACGGTCGGGCTCCTGGGCGTCGAGGAAGATGCCCCAGCGGTAGTCGGGCATCTTCACGTGCCCGAAGTGGGCCCAGCCGCCGGGCTCGGTGCTGATCGCGGTGCGAAGGTACACGTCGTGGGCCTGGTAGCCCTCGGGCCCCATCTGGTTCCACCAGTCGAGGAAGGCCGGCTGCCACTTCTCGAGCGCCCTCTGCAGCTTCTTGTCGCTGTCGAGGTTCACGTTGTTGGGGATGAGGGAGGCGTAGTCGATGCCGGCCATGCGGGACTCCAGTGAAAGCTAGGTGCGACGGTAGTCGTAGACGGCACGCTCCGGCGCGCCGAACATCTTCAGGGCGCCGCGCTCGCCGACGGCGTTCGGGCGCTGGAAGATCCAGTTCTGCCACGCGGTGAGCCGCCCGTAGATCTTGTTGTCCATCGACTCGGTGCCGCCGAAGCGGAGGTTCTGCTCCATGCCGGTGAGCGCGTCGGGCGAGAGCGACGCGCGCTCCTCGATGGCGATGCGGATCTCGTCGTCCCAGTCGATCTCGTCCGGGGTCATGGTGACCAGCCCGAGCTCCTCGCAGGTGGGGGCGTCGAGGGCCTCGCCGAGCGCGAGGATCTTGGCCGGCGTGGGGGGCTCGCCCGGGTAGCGGGCCTCCAGGCGAGTGATCCCCGAGTGCATCGGGAAGCGGCCGTGGCTGACACCCGTGACCACGACCTTGTTGGTCTCGTCGTCGTCGTGCAGCATGTAGGAGCGGTCGGCGGCGAGGGCGATCTCGAAGAGCGAGCCTGCAAAGGCGCTACCCGGCTCCACGAGCGCGAAGATCGACTTGGCCATGTTGTCGAGGCGCTGCAGCACGCGGGCCTGGTACGCCCGGACCTGGCGGTTGAACCAGGTGTCGGCGTCGAGGGCGGCATCGTGGGCGATCACCGCCTCGCGATCGCCGGTGCACTTGAACACCAGGAGCCCGATGTCGAGGTTGTTGACCCGCAGCCGCAAGAGCGCGTCGTCGAGCTCGCGGAAACAACGAAGCGCCCAGGTGCGCGAGGTGGTCGAGGGGGTCTCGCCAGGGGCCTGCACGGTCACGTGCGCGATGCGGGCCGCGCGGTCGAGGCGAACGTTGACGTGGTCGTACTCGATGTGGGTGTCGGTGAGGACCGGCTCGAGCGGCTCGAGCACGATCGGCGCGGCGTCGGTCGGCATCGGGTTGTTCGCGACGGCGGCCTGGGCGCGGGCCTCGATGCTCGCCGCCCACTTGCTGCGCGGGAAGCTGCCATCGACGAAGTGGTATTTCACGGCGTCGCGCGCCTTGAAGCCCTCGGCCTTGGTGCAGAAGACGTCGGCCATGTCGCGGCGAACTTTGCGCTTGTCGGTGAGCCGGGTGAGCCCGCCGGTGCCAGGAAGCACGCCCAGCAGCGGAACTTCAGGCAAGGAAACAGCGGAGTTCCCGTCGTCGATGAGGTAGATCTCCTCGCAGGCCATCGCCAGCTCGTAGCCGCCACCGCTCGCGGTGCCGTTGAGCGCGGCGATCCAGGTGGCGTTGCCGGAACGACTGTCGGCCTCGATCCCGCAGCGCGTCTCGTTGGTGAACTTGCAGAAGTTCACCTTGAAGGCGTGGGAGGCCTGCGCGAGCATGCGGATGTTGGCGCCGGCACAGAAGATGCGGTCGTAGCCGCCGGTGAGCACCACGGCGCGCACCTCGGGGTGCTCGAAGCGCAGGCGCTGCGAGAGGTCGTACAGCTCGATGTCGACGGAGAGATCGTAGCTGTTGAGCTTGAGCTCGTAGGCGCCCGGCCACATCGGCGCGTCTTCATCGACCTTCATGGTGACGGCCGCGATCGGCCCCGAGATGTCGAGTTTCCAGTGCTTGTACTTGGAGGGGTGCGTCTCGAAGGAGACGGGCGGATGCGCGGCGTCGGCCATGGGGGTGGTTCCGGGTCGGTGGCGATATACTGCATATCTGTCCCGGTTGCAAGACCGGCAATATGCATTATAATGCCTGCGTGGAGAGCGTGGAGAGCAGCGTCGTCCTTCGCCGCGTGGGCGCGCGGGTACGCGCGATCCGCGAGGCGAGGGGTTGGACGCAGGTGGAGTTATCGCGACGGGCGGGCCTGTCCCTGCGCTTCCTGGCCGACGTGGAGCGCGGCGAGGGAAACGCGAGCTTGCTGCGCCTCTGGGAGCTGTGCGCCGCGCTGGAGGTGTCGCTGGCCAGCGTGGTGGCCGAGGTTGGCCCGGTGGTGGACGCGGTGACTCGCTTCGCGGCGCTCGACGGTCCCGCTCGCGAGCGCGCGATGGCGTCAACGGGGCGCCACACCATCGCGCTCGTCGGGCTCCGGGGGGCGGGCAAGAGCACCGTGGGACGGCTCCTCGCCGAGCGGCTTGGCGTGCGATTCGTGGAGGTCGATCAGGCCGTCGAGGAGCGCGCCGGCCTGCGCCTCGGCGAGATCTTCGAGTACCACGGCAGCGACCGCTACCGGGCGCTCGAACGCGAGGTGCTCGCGGGGCTGCTCGGCCAGCGCGCCGTGCTCGCGACCGGCGGCTCGGTGGTGACCGACACCACCACCTGGGCGCTGTTGCGCGAGCGCGCGCGGACGGTGTGGTTGCGCGCCTCGCCGGAGTCGCACCTGCGCCGCGTGGAGGATCAGGGCGACGTGCGGCCCATGCGCGGGCGAGCCGATGCGCTCGCCGAGCTGCGCGAGATCCTCGCCTCGCGGGCTGCCCTCTACGCCCAGGCCGAGCTTCACGTCGACACCGAGGCCGACGCGCCCCTGGGGTGCGCGCGTGGGGTCGAGCAGTGGCTCGCGCAAACAGGTGCGATCAACACCTCCGTCGACCCGCCGCGCGGTTAGCGGCCCGCCCCCATGCCCTTCCCATCGCTACCCGAGCCCCTTGCTGCTGCCCTCTCCCAGCGGGGCTATGCCGAGCCCACCGCCGTCCAGGCGGCGGTGCTCGCCGAGGAGTCCGCGCGCGACCTGCTGGTGTCGGCCAAGACGGGCTCCGGCAAGACGGTGGCCTTCGGCCTCGCCGCCGCCCCCAACCTCTTCGACACCGAGGGCAATCTCCCGCGGCCGGGCGCGCCAGCGGCGCTGGTGGTGGCCCCGACGCGAGAGCTGGCGCTCCAGGTGCAACGGGAGCTGGGCTGGCTCTACGCCCGGGCGCGGGTGGTGGCCTGCGTGGGCGGCATGGACCCGCGTCGCGAGGCGCGGCTCTTGCACGATGGCGCGCACATCGTGGTGGGCACGCCGGGCCGCCTCTGCGACCATCTGGACCGCGACAACCTCGACCTCCAGGCCGTGCGCGTGCTGGTGCTCGATGAGGCCGACGAGATGCTCGACATGGGCTTCCGCGAGGAGCTGGAGCACATCCTCGTGGCCACGCCGGCGGAGCGCCGCACGCTGATGTTCTCGGCCACGGTGCCCGCCGCGATCGAGCAGATCGCGGGGCGCTACCAGAAAGACGCGAAGCGGATCGCGGTGGCGGCCGGCGAGGCGCACGCCGACATCGAGTACCGCGCGGTGATGACCGCGCCCCGAGAGCTCGAGCACGCGGTGGTGAACATCCTTCGCTTCATCGACGCGCCGGGGGCGCTGGTTTTCTGCCACACGCGCGACGCCGTGAACCACCTGCACCACAATCTCGCCGAGCGCGGTTTCCAGGCCGTCTGTCTCTCGGGTGAGCTCGGACAGGCCGAGCGCAACCGCGCGCTCCAGGCCCTTCGCGACGGGCGCGCGCGAGTGTGTGTCGCCACCGACGTGGCGGCGCGCGGGATCGATCTCCCCGACCTGGGACTGGTGATCCACGCGGAGATGCCTCGCGACAGCGCCACGCTCCTGCACCGCAGCGGCCGCACGGGCCGCGCCGGCAAGAAGGGCATCGCGGCGGTGATCGTGCCCTACACGCGGCGTCGGTACGCGGAGCGGCTGTTCCACGAGGCGAAGGTGCTGCCCCGGTGGATGAGCCCTCCGCCCGCCGAGCAGATCGAGCAACGCGACCAGACGCGCCTCGTGGAGGGCGTGAAGGCGGCCGTGGCCGAGGTGGGCGCCGAGGATCGCGCCCTCGCGCGGCAGGTGATGGAGGGCTGCGACGTGGAGGCGCTCGTGGCCGTCCTGGTGCGCGAGCGCCGCGAGGCCCTGCCGTCGCCCGAGGAAGTGACGCCCTGGCGCCCGCCGCCCGTGCCGCCGCCCCGGGAGCCGCGCTCGCGCCTGCCCCGCTCCGAGGGGCCCGAGTTCGAACGACCGGCGCGGCCACCCCGGTGGA
>VGRE01000051.1 GCA_016875435.1 Deltaproteobacteria bacterium
GCATCCCGGCCACGCGGGTGTGGAAAGTGCGCGAGGGCCGTCCCGACGTGGTGGATCGCATCAAGAACGGCGACATCCAGCTCATCATCAACACCCCCCTCGGCAAGAAGGCGCAGTACGACGAGGCGGCGATGCGGCTCAGCGGCCTCCGTTTCGGCGTGCCCTGCATCACCAACCTCCAGGCCGCGAAGGCCCTGCCCGCGGCGCTGCGGGCCTTGAAAGCCGGGGAGATGGGGGTGACGAAGTTGCAGGAGCTGTCCCGCGCGTGACCCGCACCCTCCTCGTCGGCGACGTCCACGGCTGCGCGGCGGCGCTCGACGGGCTCGTGGCCCACGCCAAGCCCGACAAGATCGTGCTCCTCGGCGATCTCTTCACCAAGGGCCCCGACCCGCGCGGCGTGTGGGAACGAATCCAGAGCTGGAAGCCCGAGTGCATTCTCGGCAACCACGACTTCAAGGTCGTGGCCATCTGGGACGGGCCCTCCACGAGCAAGGCCTACGCGGCGCGCGCCGCCCTGCCCGACGAGGCGCGAGACTGGATCGCGAGCTTGCCGCTGTTCTGGCGCGCTCCCGGGGTGATCGCCGTGCACGCCGGGCTGCATCCGCACGAGGGCATGGCCGGGACCGACCCCGCGATGGCGATCATCCTCCGCCGCTGGCCCCACGACCACGACCGCGCCAACCCCTTCTGGTGGCAACTGTGGCCGGGCCCGGAACGCGTTGTGTACGGCCACGACGCGATGCGTGGCCTCCAGGTGCGCCCGCGCAGCATCGGCCTCGACACCGGCTGTTGTTACGGCCAAGCGCTCAGCGGCTGGGTCATGGAGGCCGACGAGGTGTACCAGGTCGACCCGCGGGGAACGCCCATCGTCCCGCCGCGGCGATTCTGGGCCGACTTCGCCGAGCCGGGGCCAGGTTGACGCACCGGCCCTCCCGTCGCAATACTTGGCGCGCATGATGCTCTCCCTGCTGGCCTGTTTTACCCCCACGCCCACCCCGACCGACACCGCCGCCGCCGACACCGCCGACACCGCCGCCGACACCGCCGACACCGAGGATACCGGCGAGGAGGAGGAGGAGATCCTCTTCACCAAGTACAAGGTGGACGACCCGTCGAGCGTCCAGGGCGTGTACTCCTCGGGCAGCGGGGTGTACCTCGTCTCGCACGGGGCCGAGGCCTGGGTGGGTTCGGCGTCGGAGGACTGGGATTCGATCGCCATCCCCGCCGAGCTCGCCGGGCTGGGCCTCAACGACCTGTGGGGCACGGGCAAGGACGACGCGCTGGAGCTGGCCATCGCCGCCGACGACGGCTGGGTGGCCACCTACGCCGCCGCGGCCTGGACCGTGTGGAACATCGGCAGTCGCGACAACCTGGGCATAAGCGGCAACAGCGCCACCGACCTCGTGGTGGTAGGCGACAACGGCCTCGCGCACTTCGACGGCAGCGCTTGGACGATGGAAGCCACGCCCGGCGTGACGATGAACGACGTGTGGGCCTACAGCACCGGCGCCTACGCCGTGGGCGACGAGGGCGCCGTGTACCGCCGCGACGCCGACGGCAACTGGTCTATCTCAGACACCGGTCGCGACGGCAACTTCCACGCCGTGAGCGGCTCAGGCGCCTCGGACGTGTGGTTGGGCGGCGACCAGGGCGCCATCCTTCACTGGGACGGCGGCGACTGGGAAACCCCCGACACCGGCACCAAGAACACCATCAACGCTGTCTTCGTGGCCGAGGAAGACAACGTGATCGCGGTGGGCAACACCGGCACCGCGCTCAAGTGGGGCGGGAAGAGCTGGAAGGTGCTGACCACCGACACCAACCAGAACCTGTACGCGGTCCACGGCGTGTCGGGCGCCAACGCCTGGGCAGCCGGCGATGGCGGCCTGGTGATGCAGTACAAGGAAGAGTAGGAACTAGCGCGCCAGTTGCCTCACCAGCGACTTCAGCGTCTCCTTGGCCGAGTCGATGATGCCCTTGCGCACCAGCGACTTGGGCACCGGCAGGTCGACCTCGGTGAGCACCCGGTAGGTGACGCGCGTGCCGCCGCCGGGCTGTGGCGCGAGCTTCCACTCCGCCTCGTAGGCGGTGATGTCGTCGCTCTCGAGCAGCTTGAACTTGAAGCCATGCGCCGTGGGGCAGCGCTGCGAGGTGTAGGTGAGCGGGTCCCACGCGCCCTTCACCGTGACGCCGAGCGTGAGGCAGTCGCCCCGCGAGATCGTCTGGACCTGCAAGACCTCGGGCGTGAGCGCGCCCGCACGCTGCGGGTCGGCCAGCAAGGCGCGTACTTCCGCCTCGGACTGGGGGACGACGCACTCCACCACGACGGTGCCATTCGACTCGACGAGCGTTGACGGATCCTGAGCCAGGGCCGCGGTGCTGAGCAGCAACATGGAGCGGCAATACCTCCGGCGCTGACGACCGTCAATGAGAGGTGCGAAAAACTTTTCGCACCTTCGCCCCGACTCCCGGCACGCAGCTTGCTTGCCTCCTTGGCCACCAACGGGAGCCGCCTTGATTCTCATCACCCTCCTCCTCGCCTGCGCCCCGGCCGAGACCACCAAGGGCAGCCCGCAGGCACACACGCCAGCCGTCACGGCGCTGGCCGACGCGACCGACGCGGAGCTCGAGTCCGTCGTCTACGCGATCGGCTCGGGAAGCGCGCAGGCAGCGCAGGCCATGGTGGAGCTGGCGGAGCTCGACGCCACGACGGCGGAGTCCGAGGGACTCGCACCCTGTCCCAGCCTCCAGGTGGCCGACGACGGGCTCACCATCGCGACCGGAAGCTGCACGAGTGCGCTCACGGGCAACACCTACACCGGGAGCTTCACCGAGCGTGGGCTCGGCATCATGGGAGGCGAGGTCGAAGACACCCTGCAGGCCCGCCTCGACTCCACCGGCTTCGAGCTGACCACCTCCGAGGGCCACCGCGGGAGCTTCGCGGGCACCGCGGCCATCGAGATCGGGAGTGACGGCAGCCGTGGCTCGTACGACCTCGCCGCGGAGTACGGGCAACTGCCCCCCTTCCGCAACTGGGGCGAAGTGGACTGCCCCGAGGTGGACGGAGCGCAAGTGTGCGACGAGTCGTCGTGGCACCACCACGTCGAGGGCCTAGGGGTCCTGCGCATCTCGGACGAAGCCGACGGCAGCCCCTGGCGCGTCGATGGCGCGAGTGACGGGATGACCATCACCGCGCCCGACGAGGGACAGGATTTCAGCGCCGAGTTCGACGACGGCTCCACGCGCGTCTTCCGCGTGTTTCACGCGGAAGACCTCGTGCGGGCCGCGAGCGCCGCCCTGGGCGACTAGCCGCCGAAGACCGCCTTCACGTCGTTGAAGATGCCCTCGGCTTCCTTCACCATCTCGTCGAGCATCTTGGGGGTGTCGCCCATGATCTTGATGTCGTCGGCGAGGATCTTGGTCTTCTTCGCTAAGTCGAACGGGTTGCTCTTCAGCACGCTGGGGAGCTGGGCCGGGAAGGCCTGGACCTCCGAGATGAGGCCGGTGATCTCGGCCTGGAGGGCCACGCAGGTGTCGATGGTGGCCTTGCCCGCGTCGACGAGGCCGTTGACCGCGTCGATGCCCTTGGTGACGTTCTCGGGCGCGGCGTCGCTGGCCTTCAGCTTCGGCATCGTGCCGTCCATCGCGAGGCTGAGGCTGTCGCCCGCCTTGGCCTTGAAATCGTCGACCGCCGTCTTGAAGGGCGCGTCGGTGGCCGCGCCCAGCGCGCTGTTCACGTTGGCGCGGGCGGTGGCCATGCTGGTGGTCTGGGTCTTGATCTTGTCCTGGATGCCCTTGGCCGAGCCGAGCACGCCGTCGAAGGCCTCGACACCGAGAAGCTGGATCTCGGCCTGAGTGCTGGACGTGGTGGTGTCCTTCTTGCCGGCGAGGGCAGCGGACGGCAGGGCGATGGCGGCCGCGAGGGCGGCGATGGCGATTGAATGACGGAACATGAGGTCTACTCCTAGAGCGGCGCAAGGTTATCCGACCCTGCCGAACCCGCCAGCACTGCACGTTGGAAATTCTTCACATCTACCGTCCCGCTGCCGGTTCGATGCGCGCACAAGACGTGCAGGTGATCCACACCGCGCACGCCCTTGCGCGGCTGGGCCACCGGGTCACGGTCCTCGCCGACCGGGGCCCCAGCGATCACGACCCCCTGGCAATGTGGGGTCTCGAACCGGTTCAATCGCTCGATCTCCGGGTGGCGCCCACGCGCTGGCGGCCGGCGGCGGGCTGGTGGTTCCGCCTCGCCGCGGCACGCTGGGCCGACTCGTCTGGTCGCGACAGCGTCGTGTACGCGCGCGAGATGAAATATGTGCAGCTTTGCCCCCGGCCGGTGCCCGTGGTGTTCGAGGCTCACGACTGCGCCAAGATGGTGGCGCTCGACCGCGGCGAGCAGGCGGGCCCGGTGGAGGCGCTGGAGCGCGCCACGCTGGCCCGCGCCGCCGCGCTGGTGAGCAACTGCGGCGGCACGATGGCCGCCCTGGAAGAAACCTACGGCAACGCCCTCCCCGCGCGGCGCCGGGTGATCCACAACGCCACCCGCCCCGACCGGCAGGTCGCTCGCGATCCGAGTCCAACGCCGATCGTCGGGTACACCGGCTCGCCCCGCGCCTACAAGGGACTGCAGCACGTGTTCGACAGCCTGCCGCGCTGGCCCGGGGGCGTGGAGCTCGAGATGGTGGGTGGCGCCCCCGCGGGCGCGCCCTCGAGGGTCGTGATCCGTCCCGCGGTGCCCACGGGAGAACTTCCCGCGATCATCGAGCGCTACCACGCGCTCTTGCTGCCCCTGGACGACAACCTCTTCGGTCGCCGCCTCACCTCCCCGCTCAAGCTCTGGGACTACCTCGCCACCGGCATCCCCATCGTCGCGGCCGACCTGCCCACGGTGCGCGAGATCGCGGGCGACCGACCGTTCTACTACCAGCCGGGAAACGCGGACTCGCTGGCCGAGGCGGTCAAGCGCGCGCTCGCCGCCGGCGCGTCGCCGCCGCTGCTGCGCACCTGGGACGACCGCGCCCGCGACATCGATGCCCTGCTGCGCGAGGTCGTGGCGTGATCCTCTACGTGGTCCGCTACCACCCCGCGCTCTCGGAGACCTTCGTGCGCGACGAGGCCGCGGGCCTCCACGCCCTGGGCCTGCCGATCGAGCTGGCCGCCTTCGACCGCCGCGAGGCCATCGAGATCCCCCTCTCCTTCCCGCTCCACGCCCAGCCCCACCGCTGGGGCTGGCTGCCCTGGCTCCCGCGGCTGCTCGTCGAGTGGCTGCGACGCCCAGGGCTGGCCAGTCCCCGTGTGCTCTGGCTCGCCGCGCTCGTCCGGCGGGCCCGCCACGTCCACGTTCACTTCGCTGGCGAGGCGGCGCTCTGGGCGCAAGAGGCCTGCGCTCGCGCGGGTGTCCCCTACACCCTCACCGTGCACGCCGCCGACCTGTTCAAGCCGCTGCCCGGGCTCGGGGCCATCCTTGGCGCCGCGCGCGAGGTGCTCACCGTCTCCGCGCACAACCAGGCGCTGATCGCCGAGCAGTATCACATCGCGACCAGACTCGTTCGAATGGGCGTGCGACTGCCGCCGTCCCCAGCCCCGCCAAGCACGCCGCCGACGCTCTTGTTTGCCGGCCGCAACGTTCCGAAGAAGGGCCTCGACACCCTGCTCGAAGCGGCGCGTGGCCTCGATCGGCCCGCGCGCGTCGTGGTGTACTCCAACCTCGCGGCCCAGGAGGCGGTCGAGGTGCGCGGCTTACGGCCCCACGAGGAGATCCTCTCGGCCATGGCGAGCGCCACCGCCCTGGTGTTGCCCTGTCGTCGCGCCGAGGATGGCGACATGGACGGCATCCCGGTGGTGCTCATCGAGGCGATGGCGCGCGGCCTTCCCGTGGTGACCACGGCGGTGTCGGGCCTCGGCGAGCTCGTGGACGAGGGCGTGGGCTGGGTGGTGCCGCCCGGCGACCCCGCGGCCCTCCGTGTCGCGATGCAGGCGGTGCTAGACAACCCCGAGGAAGCGCGCCGACGCGGCGCCGCCGGGCGGCAGCGCGTGGTGGAGCGAGGCTTCACGCGCGAGGTGCAGCTCGCCGCCATGCGCGAGGTCTTCTCGGCGTGACCGATGGCCTCGTGGGCGAGGCGCTCCCGCGGCGGGACTAGGGCTCGAAATAAAGCGCCCGCAGCTCGTCGCACGTCACGTCGCCGAGGTCCTGCCGGGCAGCGGCGCACTCCTCGGTGGCCGCGTCGAGCTGGCGGGGTTCGAGCTCACCCCGCTCGGCGTCCCACTCCGAGCGGCAGCGGTCGCCGAAGGCGGTACGCTCGGCCACGTCGAAGTCCTCCCAGGTGGCGCCCCACTCGCCGAGGCAGCCGTCGATCTTCTGGGCCACGTTGGCGCAGAGCTGCCGGCAGGCGTCGCTGGAGCAGGCGAGGAAAAGTAGCAACGCCACCGCCCTTGCCTAACGCGAGGGGGTGGCGCCGGAGATGGTGGCCAGGGGCGGGGTCGAACCGTCGACACCAGGATTTTCAGTCCTGTGCTCTACCAACTGAGCTACCTGGCCGGAAGCGGCTCGCGTCTAAGCTCCCGCCCCTCGACAGTCAAGCGTCAGAGCCCGGCCAGCGGGCGCCGCTGGCTACACGTCGAAGCTGGTGCCGCAGCCGCAGGAGCGCTTGACGTTGGGGTTGTCGACGTGGAAGCCGGCCCCGATCAGCTCGTCGCGGTAGTCGATCTGCGAGCCGCGCAGGTATTCGAGGTGCAACGGGTTCACGAACACCCTCACCCCGTCGATCTCGTGGACCTCGTCTTCCGGCTGGGGGTTCTCCTCGAAGCCGAGGTCGTAGCTGTAGCCGGAACAGCCGCCGCCCTGAAGGCCGAAACGCAGGCCGTAGCCCTGCATGTCGTTCTCGTTGAGCAGGCGCTTGATGTGCTTGACCGCCTCGCCCGTCACGCGGACGGTGGGGACGGCGGTCGGCTCGGCAGGGGTGGCGGTCTCGGTCGCGGTTTCCATCGTGACTCCTGGACGAAATCTGGCACGGAAAGTGTGCGCTGTCTGTAAGCACGGCAGCACCGCCGGTCGACAGGCTAGTTCACCGCCGTGTCAACGGCTCCCCGGGTGCTCGTCATCGACGCGCTCGACAGCTTCACCGGCTCCCTGGTGCAGCAACTCCGCCAGCTCGGCGCCGAGCTTCGCGTCGCCAGGCACGCGCTGCCCGTCGATGCCGGCGACTACGATCTGGTGGTGCTCTCTCCCGGCCCAGGGCGGCCAGAAGATCACTCGGCCATCATGGAAGCGGTCACGACGCGTCCCGCCCCGATCTTCGGCGTGTGCCTCGGCCTGCAGGCGATCGCGCTCTCGCTCGGCGCGCGCGTGGGGCCGGCGAGGCGAATCGTCCACGGGCGCACGAGCCTCGTCCACCACGCGGGCGACGACGTGTTCGCCGGTCTCCCCTCCCCGACCCGCTTCACCCGCTACCACTCGCTCGCGGTGTACGACCTGCCCCCGGAGCTCAGCGTCACCGCGCGCACCGCCGACGGGCAGGTGATGGGGATTCGTCACGCCACTCTCCCGCTTGGCGGGGTGCAGTTCCACCCCGAGTCCGTGCGTAGTCACGACGGACTCGCGCTGATGGCCAACGTGCTGCACCTCTACGCCCGGCGACGCTCGCAAACCTAGCGGCCCGGCGGGCGCTGCCCGGTTCGAGAGCGCCGCCCTCTGCGACCACCGGGAAACCACCTGCGCCGCCTAGTTCTTGCGGCGGCCACCCCGGCCCACTTCCTTGGCGATGCGGTCAAGGATACCGTTGACGAAGGCGCGCGACTCGGCGCCACCGAACTTCTTGGCGAGCTCGATGGCCTCGTTGATCGCCACGCTCCCCGGGATGTCGGGTCGGTACACCAGCTCCCAGGCCCCGAGGCGCAGCACGTTGCGATCCACCGCCGGCATGCGCGCGAGGCGCCAGTTCTCCGAGGCGGCCTCGATGCGGCGATCGAGTCCCTCGCGGTCCTCGAGCACGCCGCGAACGATCTCCTGCGCGAACTCGGTTTCCTCGGCGGTCACCACCTCGTCGACCGGCTCGGCCAGCTCGTCGAGCAGGGAGCCCCACAGCCCCGAGAGCGCCGCCGGCCCGTGCGCGTTGCCAACGTCGACCGCGTACAGGGCTTGCAACGCGAACTCGCGTGCGCGACGGCGTCCCGCTTTCACGGTGCTAGCCCAGGACCTTGAAGAGATCGACCATCTCGATGGCCGCGAGCGCGGCCTCGCTGCCCTTGTTGCCCATCTTCAGGCCGGCCCGGTCGAGCGCCTGCTCCACGTTCTCGGTGGTGAGCACGCCGAAGATCACCGGGAGCCCCGACGCCATTGCCGCGTGCTGCACGCCGCTGGCGGCCTGGCCAGCCACGTGCTCGAAGTGGGCAGTGCCGCCGCGGATCACGCAGCCGAGGGCGATCACCGCGTCGTAGTCGCCGCTCCTGGCGAGGCGCTGGCAGGTGACGCCCAGCTCGAAGCTGCCGGGCACGCGGACCACGTCGATGTTGGCGTCTTCCACGCCGTGGCGGAGCAGCGTGTCGACGGCGCCCGCGACGAGCCTCTCCACCACCAGCTCGTTGAAGCGCGCGGCGACGATCGCGTAGCGACCGCCCTTGTCCACCAGCTTGCCTTCGAGAACGCGGGGCATGGATGCTACTCCGGGGTTTGCGGCCCGAGCAGGTGCCCGAGCTGCGTGCGACGAGATTCGAGGAATCGGCGCCTATCCGGGTGGGGCGCAATGGGCAGCGGCACGCGCTCCAGCACCGCGAGCCCGAAGCCCTCGAGCCCCACGATCTTGCGCGGGTTGTTGGTGAGCAGGCGCAGCTCCCGGGCACCGAGATCGACGAGGATCTGCGCGCCCGTGCCCAGCTCGCGGATGGCGTCGGGCGGCTGCGGCGACGCCGTCTCCGGCGTGAGGTGCTCGCGGATGCGATTGAGCGTGGCCGACGGGTCGCGACCGCCGTCAACATGCAGGTAGAGCAACGCGCCGCGTCCTTCCTTGCTGATCGCGCGGAGTGCCGCGTCGATCTGGTCGCTGCTGTCGCTGGAGAGCACGCGGAACACGTCGGCGGGGGCGCAGGCCGTCTGCACGCGCGTAAGCACTGGGCCGCCCTTGTGGAGTTCGCCTTTCCACAGCGCCAGGTGCAGGCCCTGGTCGGTGCTCCGGTACACCCGTGCCCGCCACTCGCCGTGCTCGGGCGTGTGAATCGTGGTGTCGACCTCGCACTTCACCAGGCGCTCGTGGGTGAGGCGCCAGCGGATCAGGTCGGCCACTGCCACGATGCGGATGCCATGTTTCTCGCCGAAGACCTTGAGGTCCGGCAGCCGCGCCATGGTGCCGTCTTCCTTCATGATCTCGCAGATGCAGCCAGACGGCGTGAGACCGGCCAGTCGCGCGAGGTCGACGCTGCCCTCGGTCTGCCCGGTGCGAACGAGCACGCCGCCGTCGCGCGCGCGGAGCGGGAACACGTGCCCCGGCGTGACGATGTCGCTGGAGCCTTTCGACGGGTCGATCGCCACCAGCGAGGTGTGGGCCCGGTCGGCGGCCGAGATCCCGGTCGTCACCCCCTCGCGAGCCTCGATCGACACGGTGAACGCCGTGGAGAAAGGCGACCGGTTGTTCGAGGCCATCATCGGCAGGCCGAGCTGGTCGACCCGCTGCTCGGTGAGGGCGAGGCAGATGAGGCCGCGCGCGTGCGTGGCCATGAAGTTGATGGCCTCGGGGGTGATCTTCTCGGTGGCGATGACGAGGTCGCCCTCGTTCTCGCGGTCCTCGTCGTCGACGAGAATGACGAACTTCCCCGCTTTGATGTCGGCAATGGCAGCCTCGACCCGCTGCTCGGGCGTGGTCGGCATGACTTCGAAGCTCACGACGATCCTCCAGTTTTCCAGGCGAGAAGCCGGTCGACGTGCTTGGCGAGCACGTCGACCTCGATGTTGACCCGCTGCCCGGGCGCGTATCGGCCCAGCTTGGTGACCTCGGCCGTGTGAGGGACGATGCCGACCAGGAAGCTGCGCGGGCCGAGGCCGTTGATGGTGAGCGACACGCCGTCGACGCAAACGCTGCCCTTCTCAACAAAAAAGCGCATCATCACCTCTGGAACTTCAACCTCGATTTCAACAAAGCCCGGTCGCGAATTGTGCCGGATGATGACGCCGAGACCATCAACGTGGCCTTGGACGATGTGCCCGCCGAGCCGATCCATGGGGCGTACGGCGCGTTCCAGGTGGACGTGACTCCCCGGAAAAAATTCGGGCATCGTTGTCCTCCCTAGGGTCTCCTCCCCCACGACCACCTGGAACGCGCCCGCCTCCGCCCGCTCCACCGTCAGGCAAACGCCGTCACAGGCGATCGACTCGCCCACCTCGAGCCCCTCGAAAGGCGAGGCGATCAGTAGCTCCCTGCCCGTCCCGCGCGGCCCCACCCGCGTCACGGTGCCGAGCGCCTGGACGAGTCCGGTGAACATGGGGCCGCCGGCTAACTCGCCGCGCCGAACACCCGGGCCTGCACCTCGCGGGCGTGCCGCACGTACCAGGCGAGGTTGCACAGGGCGGCCACCTGCTCGGCGCCAAGCACGCCACCCACCTCGGGATCGGCCGCGAGGCGATCCGGGAGCCAGCCGCCCTCCGACCACGTGATCATCGCGTTCTTCTGCACTCGAGCGTAGGCATCCTCGCGCGAGAGGCCGGCCTCCACCAGCGCGAGCAACACCCGCTGGGAGAAGTAGATGCCGCCGCTCTTCTCGAGGTTGCGCCGCATGTGGTCCGGGTAGACCACGAGGCCGCTCACCAGCGTCTTGAGTCGGCGCAACATGAAGTGCATGGTGACGGTGGCGTCGGGGCCGATGACGCGCTCCACCGAGGAGTGGCTGATGTCGCGCTCGTGCCACAGCGCCACGTTCTCCATGGCGGCGTCGGCGTAGCCGCGCATCAGCCGCGCCAGCCCGGTGAGGTTCTCGCTGAGGATGGGGTTGCGCTTGTGGGGCATCGCCGAGCTGCCCTTCTGCCCGGGGGTGAAGGGCTCCTCGGCCTCGAGCACCTCGGTACGCTGCAAGTGGCGAATCTCCACCGCGATCTTCTCGATGCTCGTGGCGAGCAGCGCCAGCACGGCAAAGTAGAAGGCGTGGCGGTCGCGCTGGACCACCTGGTTCGAGGCCGGCGCCGGTGCGAGGCCCAGCTTGGCGCAGACGTGGGCCTCCACCTCGGGGTGAACGTGGGCGAAGGTGCCCACGGCGCCGGAGATCTTGCCCACCGCGATATCGCGGTTCGCGTGGACGAGGCGCTCGCGACCGCGACGCAGCTCGTCCCATAGGATGGCGAGCTTCCAGCCGAAGGTGGTGGGCTCGGCGTGAACGCCATGGCTGCGGCCGATGCAGAGGGTTTCGACGTGCTCCTCGGCGCGGGCCTGGAGCGCCGCCAGCACGGCGTCGAGCTCCACGAGGATCAGCTCGCCCGCCGTCTTGAGCTGGACCGCGAGCGCGGTGTCGAGCACGTCGGAGCTGGTCATGCCCTTGTGCAGGTGGCGCCCGGGCTCGCCGATGTGCTCGTTGACGTTGGTGAGGAAGGCGATCACGTCGTGCTTGACGGTCTTCTCGATCTCGTCCACCCGCGCCGGGTCGAACTTTGCGCGCTCGCGACACGTGACGGCCGTGCCCGGGGGCACCTCGCCGCGGGCCTCCATGGCCTCGCAGGCCAGCAGCTCGATCTCGAGCATGATGCTGAAACGACGGTCCGTGGTCCAGAGCGCCACCATCTCCGGCGTGGAATACCGCGTGATCATTTACCAGTTCTCCGCGCGCAGCTTGAAGGGGGCCAGCGCCTGCCTAGGGTGGCCGATGAACATGCCCACCTCGCCATCCACGCCGTGCTGGCGAAAGGCATCGCGGGCGGCGCGCTCCGCGAGGGCGGGGTGGTTGTTCTCTTCCGACAGGTGGCCAAGCACGATTGTCTTGAGTCGAGGATTGAGGGCGTCGCCGAGCAGCGACTGCGCTTGCCGGTTGGAGAGGTGGCCCTTCTGGCTCCTGATGCGCTGCTTCAGCCAGTAGGGGTACGGGCCGCCCATCAGCATGCCCTCATCGTGGTTGAACTCGACGACGGCGAAATCACAGCTGCGGAGCTTGTCGATCACGAGGTTGGTCGGCTTGCCGAGATCGGTGACGACGCCGATGGTGAGCCCGCCCAGGTGCACTCGCCACGCGACGGGGTCGTCGGTGTCGTGCGGAACCGGGAAACACTCGGCGCGCAGGTGCTTCACCCGCACCTCGGCGCCGGCCTCCACCAGCTCGATACCATCGGGCACGCAGCGCTGGTCGATGTGCCGCGCCGTGCCTGCCGTCATGAAGAAGGGGATGGGCTTGCGATGCTTGGCCATGTTTCGCGCCAGGATCGCCGCCGCCGACACGTGGTCGCTGTGCTCGTGGGTCACGAGCACCGCATCCACGGGCGCATCGGGCAGCCCCGCCTCCGACAGCCGCGCGAAGACTTGCTTCGTCGAGATGCCGCAGTCGATGACCACCCCCGCGAGGCCGTCGCCCACGTAGGTGCAGTTGCCAGCGCTGCCCGACGACAACACCACCACGTGCACGTCGCGCGCGAAGAGGCTCACGGGCGCGGTGCTAACCTTCCCGGGATGGCCCGGTTGTCGCAGGGAGCGTGAGCCCGAATGCAGAAAAGCGCTTGCACGTTCCTGTTGCCGGTGCCATTAGTGCGCCACTTCCATGACCGACCTCGTCCTCCAGGGAATTCTCGCCGGCGTGCTCGTGATAGGGCTCGTCGGGAGCACGCGCTAGTCGCGGGGCAGGCGGGGCCCCCCGCCTCGCCACTACTGGCCGGGCAGGCCCGGCAGTTGCAGCGGCGGGAGCGACAGGCCACCCAGGCCGGCACCCTCGCCCGGCGCCGCCACCTCAGTCGGGCTCAGCACCTCGGGCGAAACCCAGCCGAAGTCGCTTCCCCTGCGCACGCGGACGAGTTTGCTGTCGCGGAGCACCACCTCCACCTTGTCGCCCACGGCCAGGGAGCCGGTGACGATCTCCGCGTCGGGCCAGCGCTTCATGGCGCTCTCAGTCGCGACCCAGTTATCTTCGGCAACGGCGAGCTGGAGCAGGAATAGGAACACGGCAGTCTCCACCGGGAGGAGCGCGGCGCTATAACCGCGCCCCGTGCTGGACACCCTCGCCGCCCTCGGCCGCTTCGGGCGCTTCGCCGCTCGCGTGACGTGGCGCATCCTCACGCCGCCCTGGAACGCCGAGGACTTCCACCGTCACGCGTGGACAGTCGCGATCCGCTGCGTGGGCCCGGTGCTGGCGGTGACCTTCCCCTTCGGCATGGTCATCGCCCTCCAGGGGCTCTCGATCTTCGACCTGTTCGGCGCCCAGCGGCTCCTCCCCTCGCTCATCTCGGTGGCCATCCTCCGCGAGATCTCGCCGGTGATGGCCAGCGTGCTGGTGGCGGCGCAGGCCGGTAGCGCCTACGCGGCCGAGCTCGGCGCGATGCGGATCAAGGAGGAGCTCGACGCCACCGAGGTGATGGCGGTCGACAGCCTGCGCTGGCACGTGGCGCCGCGGGTGGCGGCGCTGGCCTTCGCCTGTCCCATCCTCAACACCCTCGGCGACATCGGCGGCCTCGCCGGCGGCTTCGTCATGTCGGTGTGGATCCAGGGCGAGAATGCCGGCGTCTTCATGGCCAACCTGTGGACCTTCACCCATGTGGGCGACCTCCTCGGCGGCATCGTGAAGACCGCCACCTTCGGCCTCATCATCGGGATGGTGGCTTGCTACCATGGCTTTCACGCCACCGGCGGCGCGGCGGGCGTGGGCAAGGGCGTCAACGACACCGTCGTGCGCGCCACCCTGTGCTTCTTCGCGGCGAACTACTTGCTCACGTCGGCGTTTTTCAGCGCATGAGCGCGCTGGCGTGGCTCGGGGGCCTGGCGTACTTCACGCTCCACTGGGCGCGGGTGGCGGTGCGCTGCCGTCCACCCCCCGGGCAGACTTTCGCCGAGGCCTACAAGATCGGCGTCCAGTCGCTGCCGGTGCTGCTCACCATCAGCGCCTTCGTGGGCAGCAACCTGGCCCTGCAGGGCTACAACGCCTTCGCGCCGCTCGGCGGCCAGCGGCTCGTGGGCATGTTCGTCGCCCTCGCCGGCGTTCGCGAGCTGGCCCCGCTCATCGCGGCGGCGATGATCGCGGCTAAGGCTGGCACCGAGATGGCGTCGCAGATCGCGGTGATGCGCACCCGCGAGCAGATCGACGCGCTGGAGGTGATGGCGGTGAACCCCTTCTGGTGGCTCGTCACCCCGCGGCTGTACGGGATCCTCCTCGTGATGCCGGCGCTGACCCTCATCGCCGTCTTCACCACGCTGTTGGCGGCCTACTGCGCCTCGGTGTTCCAGCTGGGCCTCTCCGGCGCCACGTTCCTCGAGTTCGTCACCCAGTCCACCGAGATGCGCGACCTCGCTACCGGCGAGGTCAAGGCGCTGGTGTTCGCCACCATCATCTGCTTCGTGAGCTGCTACTGCGGTTTCTACTCCGAGAAAGGCCCCGAGGGCGTGGGAAAGGCCACCAACCAGGCGGTGGTGGTGTCGTGCGTGGCGTGCGTGACCTTCAACTATCTTGTCTCCCAGGTTCTCTATGGATGAAGCACCCGTTCGGATCGTGAACGTGCACAAGCGCTTCGGCTCGCTGGTGGTGCTCGACGGGGTGAGCTTCGACATCCCGCGCGGCCAGACGACGGCCATCATCGGCCCTTCCGGGACGGGAAAGAGCGTGATGCTCAAGCACATCGTGGGACTCATTCGTCCCGACCAGGGCGAGGTGTGCGTATTCGGCACCGACATGGCGCGGGCGCCAGAGCGCGAGGTGTACGCCGTGCGCCGCCGCCTGGGCATGTTGTTCCAGGACGGCGCGCTCTTCGACTCGCTCTCGACCGGCGACAACATCGCTTTCCCCCTGAAGCAGCACCATCCCGATCTCACCGCGCGACAACGCCGCGAGCGGGTGGACGAGGTGCTGGAGATGGTGGAGCTGCCCGGGCTCTACGATCGCCCCACCCCCGCGCTCTCCGGCGGCCAGCGCAAGCGCGTGGGCCTCGCGCGCGCCATCGTCACCCGCCCGGAACTGGTGCTCTTCGACGAGCCGAACTCCGGCCTCGACCCGATGACCTCCGACGCCATCGACGCGCTCATCGGGCACCTCAAGGAAACGTTGCACGTCACCTTCGTGGTCATCACCCACGACATCGTGGGCACCATCAACGTGGCCGACCACATCGCCATGCTCTACCAGGGCAAGCTGGTGGCCTGGGGGCCCCGCGACGACGTGGTGCGCTCCGAACACGAGATCGTCCGGCGTTTTCTTGGGCGGAACCTAGTCCTGCCCGAGCCCGGGACAGCCGGGCACGCGCGGCTGCCGTCCATGTGATAGCCGGCGCCGCTCATGTCGCGTCGTCACGAGATTGGAGTCGGCTGCCTCGTCGTCGTGGCCGTGGGGATCCTCGGCTTCATGGCCCTGCAGATCGGCGCGATCCGCAGCGTCGGCACCACCATCGACATCGACGTGCACTTCCAGGACGCGGCCGGCCTCGCCGAGGGCGCCGCCGTCAGCATCGCCGGCGTCCAGGTGGGGCGCGTGGAGTCGCTCCGCGTGGAGGGCTCGGCAGCGGTGGCCGCTCTCTCGGTCGACAAGAGCGCGGAAGTCCGCAACGACGTGGTGGCCAGAGTGCGCGCCCGGTCGGTGCTCGGCGAGAAGTACGTGGAGCTCGGCCCCGTGAGCGCCGACGCGCCGCTGCTGGAAGACGGCGCCACGCTCGTTGCCCCCGGGCGAACCGTGGAGATCGACCAGCTGGTCACCCAACTCGGCCCGCTGGTGTCGGCGCTCGACCCCGACACCTTCAAGGTGATCGGCGAGGCGCTCAAGGAAGACCCGGAGCGGGCCAAGCGCATGCTCGAAGACGCCGAGCGCCTGCTGCACAACGCCGCCGTCGCGAGCAACGCCCTGCCCGAGATCGCCGACCGCGCCAAGTCCACGCTGGCCAGCGTGGAGCGCACCAGCGACGAGGCCCGCCCCGTGCTGCGCCGGGTAGACGGTACCGTCGCCAGCGCCGAGCGCACCATAGGCAAGGCCGACCGCGTGATCGACAGCGTCGATGCCGATGCGATCGACGCGATGGTCACCGACCTCCGCGCCGCCGCGAGGGAAGGGCGCGTGGTGCTCGAGAAGGTCAACGCCCAGACCGGCAAGGTGGAGCGCCTACTCGACAAGGCCGAGAGCTTCACCCGCGAGGACTGGCTGAGGATCACGCAGGAAGAAGGCGTGTTGATCCGGCTCACGCCGCGAAAGGTGGAAGACGTCATCGAGGCGGTGGACGGGTAGCTACCCCTCCGGGGGGGCCTCGGCCCCCGTTTCTCCCCGATCCTCCTGTCGCGGTGCCGCTTTCTCCTCCTCGTTCAGCCGTCGCAAGTGTACCGATGCACGGACCTCGAAGGAGTAGTTGGTCATCAGGCGGTGCAGGTCTTCCTTGAGGCCCATTTCCTCCAGGTACACCCTCACCTCTCGCGCCACCGCCTTGATGATCTCGGTCTTGGCGTGGCCGCTCCCCTCGGCCAGCGCGCCGAGCAGCTCCCGCGCGTCGATTCGTAGCGACTTCCCTTCCTCATCGCCGAGAAGGCGGCGCCCGATTCGACGGAATCGTCCCTTGTCGTTGTCGGTAGGCATGGGCGATACTTAGCCGCTTGGCAAGGCCCTTGCTTCATATCCAGCACCCCGGAGGCAACCGATGTCCCCCCTCCTGTTCCTCGCCCTCGCCCAGCCCGCCGCGGCCTGCGGCGGCCTCGTCACCCCCGACATGGTCACCAAGATCGCCGCGTCCGACGCGCAGCAGGCGCTCTTCGAGATCGAGGAGGCCAGCGTCACGGTCACCTACCGCGTGCGCTACCTCGGCGACGCCGACGACTTCGCCTGGATCATCCCCGTGCCCGGCGAAGTCCAGTCCGTCGAGGAAGGCAGCGACACCATGCTCGACATGCTCAACACGGCGACCGCGCCCCAGGTGGAGTGGGACGCGCCCGACGCGGAAGCCGAGAGTGGCGGCTGTAGCTGCCTCGCGCAGGACATGTCGCTCGACAAGGCGGGCGGCGACCGCGGCAACTTCACCGACAGCGGCAGCGTGGAGGTGCTCGGCGAGGGCTTCGCCGGCGACTACTCGTACCAGGTGCTCTCCGCCACCGGCACCGGGGCGATGAGCGGCTGGCTCGCGGACAACGGTTACGACGGTTCGATCTCGGCCGACTCCATCTCAGCCTACGAGAACGACGCGCTCGGCTTCGTGTGGATCGCCGTCACCTTGCGCCCCGACGTCCCGGTGACGGCGGACGGGGGCGTGGTGCTCAAGCCACTGCAGATCACCTACGGCGCCGCCGCCGACGGCGCGGTCCACGCGCTCTTCCCCTCGCGGATGGCGGCGAGCACCCAGCTCAGCGAGATCCGCAACGAGATCTTCGTCATCGCCGACCAGCGCGTGACGGCGGCGGGCGGGTGGACCAGCGAGGACAACGCCGGCGGCGGCGTCGATGTCGAGGGCAAGGAGGGCGACGACCCTAGCGAACTCTACGACGCGCTGCTCCGCAGCCGGGGGGCCGCGAAGGGGCTCTGGACCGCCTGGGGTGGCACCGACGAGAACATCAGCGACCGGTACATCACCCGGCTCGACACGCTGGTGGCGCCCGGCACCAACACCTCCGACCTGGTGCTGCAAGACGCGGAGGACCAGCCGGCCATCCGCACCCTGATCTACATGCCCCAGGCCTACGACACCGGCTACGGCGCGATCGTGGCGCCGCTGGCGCTGGCGCTCGGGTGGAAGCTGCGCCGCAGGCGTTAGCCGTCGACCTGCTCGTCGATCACCGCCTCGCTGGCGGTGGCGTCTTCCACCGGCGCGGTGCTCTTCTCGGCGGCGCGGGCGCGCATCCGCTCGCGCATCGCCTTGCCGCGACCCGACTTCGCCGCCTCGGGGCTGAACTCGGCGCGGGCGTGCTGCTCGGCCTTCAGCGCGCGCTTCTGCAGCATCTCGCGCTTGCCGTCGAAGCTCGCGTGGGCGCGAGCCACGATGGCCTGCACCTGCTCGGGGGTCAGCGCGGGGCGCGGCGCGAGCGTGAACTCGTTGGAACAGCCCGAAAAGGTGATGAGCGCGAGGACGGACAGGGGAAGGAAGCGTTTCATCGTGGTCTCCGTGCTTCCGACGCCGCCCCCTCCTGTTTGATTCGTCGCGGCTGGTCGCGGCTTGTCGCCGTTTAGTTCACGGAGAGGGGTTCTGCCAGCATGAACGGGGCAATCTGCGCGTCGAATCGCTCCCCGCGCTCGTTGACCATCTGGTAGGTGCCGTGCATCGTGCCCATCGGCGTGGGCAGCGGGCAGCCGCTGGTGTAGTCGAAGTGCTCGCCGGGCTTGAGCACCGGCTGCTCGCCCACCACGCCGGGGCCGCGGACCTCTTCCACCCGGCCGGTGCTGTCGGTGATCTGCCAGTGTCGCGACATCAGTTGGACCACCTCGCTTCCCTCGTTTCGGATGCGAATATGGTAGGCAAACATCCAAAGGCCCGCTCGGGGCTCTGACTGGTGGGGCAGGTACTCCGGGCGGACGCTCACGCGAACGCCCCGGGTGACGGCTTCGGACACGTAAACCTCTCGCCCTGATGGCTATCACACCGCCGCGCGCGTGCCCCACCCGGGAGCGCCCGTTAGTACCGCGCCCCCATTTCCGGCCCGGAGACGACGTGACCGCCACGCCCCCGCCTTCGCTCGAGCCCGGCGATCCCCGCCCGCCCCTGGGCGCTGCCGATCTCGCCGCGCTCTGGGAACAGATGCTCGTCATTCGCCGCGTGGAGGAGCTGGCGGCGAAGGCCTACACAGAGAGGAAGATACTTGGCTTTTGTCACTTATACATCGGGCAGGAGTCGGTGGCCGTGGGCGCCGCCGCGGCCTGCGAGCCTCGCGACCGCTGGGTCACCGCCTACCGCGAGCATGGCCAGGCCCTCGCCAAGGGCGTGTCGCCTCGCGCGGTGATGGCCGAGCTCTTCGGCAAGGCCACCGGGAGCAGCAAGGGCCTCGGTGGCTCGATGCACATCTTCGACAGCGGCGTGCACTTCATGGGCGGCTACGGCATCGTGGGCGGCCAGGTGCCCCTCGGGGCCGGCGTGGCCTGGTCCCTCAAGCAGCTCGGTACCGGCGCGGTGTGCCTCACCTGGTTCGGCGACGGCGCCGCCAACCAGGGCGCCTTCTTCGAGGCCCTGTGCCTCGCGCAGCTCTACAAGCTGCCGGTGGTGTTCATCTGCGAGAACAACGCCTACGCGATGGGCACGGCCATCGAGCGCGCCAGCGCGCTGACCGACATGAGCCAGCGCGGGCTCGGGGTAGGCATGGTGCGCGAGCAGTTCGTCGGCTTCGACGTCGAGGTGGTGCGCCAGCGCGTGGGCGCCGCCGTCGACTTCGCGCGCGCGGGCCACGGCCCGGTGCTGCTGGAGATCGTCACCTACCGCCACAAGGGGCACTCCATGTCCGACCCGGCCAAGTACCGCCCGGCCGGCGAGCTGGAGGAGAAGAAGAAGTCCGACCCGGTCTTGCTCACCGAGTCGCGACTTCGCGACATGGGCATGGACGACGCGGCGCTCGAAGCCATCCGCGAGCGCGTGGAACTCGTGGCGAAAGACGCCTATGACTTCGCCGAGACCTCGCCGGTGCCCGACCCGGCCCACCTCTACGACTACACCTACGCACCCGCCCGGAGCGAGTAGATGCCGGTGATCCAGATGCGCGAGGCGATCCGCCAGGCAATGGCGGAGGAGATGCGTCGCGACCCTACCGTCTTCCTCATGGGCGAGGAGGTGGCCTACTACGACGGCGCCTACAAGGTGTCGCAAGGCATGCTCGACGAGTTCGGTCCCGATCGCGTGGTCGACACGCCCATTGCCGAGAACGGCTTCGCGGGCCTCGGCGTGGGCGCGGCGATGGCGGGGATGCGCCCGATCATCGAGTTCATGACCTTCAACTTCAGCCTGGTGGCCTACGATCAGGTGGTGAACTCGGCGGCCAAGATCTACCAGATGAGCGCCGGCCAGTACCGCGTGCCCATCGTGTTCCGCGGCCCCAACGGCTACGCCGAGAACCTCGGCGCCCAGCACAGCACCTCGGTGGAGTCGATCTACGCGCACTTCCCCGGCCTCAAGGTGGTGTGCCCGAGCACCCCGGGCGACGCGAAGGGCCTCTTGAAGTCGGCCATCCGCGACGACAACCCCGTGATCTTCCTAGAGTCGGAGCTGATGTACGCCATGAAGGGCGAGGTGCCCGAAGGGGAGCACACCATCCCGCTCGGCAAGGCCGACACCAAGCGCGAGGGCACCGACCTCACGCTGGTCACCTGGGGCAAGGCCACCCACGCCTGCCTCCGCGCCGCCGACGAGCTCGCCAAGGAGGGCATCTCCGCCGAGGTGCTCGACCTGCGCTCGCTGCGCCCCCTCGATCACGACGCCATCTTCGGCTCCGTGGCCAAGACCCACCGCGCCGTGGTGGTGCACGAGGGCCACGCCTTCGCCGGGGTGGGCGCCGAGATCTCCGCGCGCATCATGGAGAGCGCCTTCGACCTCCTCGACGCGCCCGTGCTGCGGGTCACCCAGCGCGACGTGCCCCAGCCCTACGCCACCAACCTCGAGAAGCTCGTGATCCTCGACACGCCTCGCATCGCCGAGGCCGCTCGCCGCGTGATGGGGAGGTCCTGATGGCCCAGTTCTTCGTGATGCCCCAGGCCTCGCCCACCATGACCGTGGGCGTGGTGGCCAAGTGGCTGGTCAACGACGGCGACACCCTCGCCCCCTCGCAGGCCATCGCCCAGGTGGAGACCGACAAGGCGACGATGGACATCGAGGTGTTCGACAAGGGGGTGATGCTCAAGCGCCTCGCTACCGAGGGACAGGAGGTGCCCCCCGGCCAGCCCATCGCCATCATCGGCAGCAAGGCAGGCGACGACGTGGCCGCGCTGCTCGCGGAGTACGCCGCCATGCTCGCCACGGCCCCCGCCGCGGCGGC
>VGRE01000052.1 GCA_016875435.1 Deltaproteobacteria bacterium
GGCCGTAGTCGCCGTTCTGCCCGAGCATCACCGCCTTGCAGCGGGGATCCTTGATGCTCTCGTCGAGGAAGGCGCCGATGGTGGCCCCCTTCCACGCGGCCGCCAGGCGCCCGTGGAGAAGCGCCTCCACGAGCAGGCCCACGCCGGGCTTCACCGCGCCGAGTCGATCGACCTCGGCGAGCAGGCGCATGTATCGATCGATCCCCACCTTCTCGGCAGGGAACATCTCGACGAGACGTGACTGGTAGAGCTCCTTGTTCGCCGGGATGGGGAAGCGGAAGTCGGGGAAGACGAGCACGTCGAAGGCATCGGGATCGAGCGGACGCCACCTCACGTCGGCGCCCACGCCCTCGAGCAAGCGGGAGACGAGCCCACCGGGGCCGCAGTCGCCCACGTAGTGAACGCCCACGTCGAAGCGGAGGTGCCCGCCCGGCACGGGTCGCTCGAACATCGTGGCGCAGCCGCCGGCCACGTAGTGGCCATCGAGCACCACCACCCGCTTGCCCGCGCGTGCCAGGGCCGCGGCCGCGTAGAGTCCGCCGAGACCGGCGCCAATCACCGCCACGTCGCAGGCCGGGGGCAGCGGCGCGCGCACGCGGCGCCGGGTGTCGCGCACCGGGGAGTGGGCGTCGATCACGCGAACAGCGCGTCGCGGACAATCACGTCGTCGCGCCCGGCCCCGGTCCCCAAGAGCGACACGGGCACGCCCACCAGCGCCTCCAGCCGGTCGACATAGGCCCGCGCGGCGGAGGGGAGCTGATCATAGCGCCTCACCCCCGAGAGATCGTCGTTCCAGCCCGGTAGCTCCTCGTACACCGGCTCCACCGCGGCGAGGGCCGCCGCGCCTGCCGGCACCTCGTCGAGGCCCCGGTAGGCGGTACACACGCGCAGGGTGTCCATGCCGCTGAGCACGTCGAGCTTGGTGAGCGCGAGGCGCGTGAGCCCATTGACCATCACCGCGTGCCGCAGCATCGGCACGTCGAACCATCCACATCGCCGGGGACGTCCCGTCGTGGCGCCGAACTCGTGGCCCACCCGGCGCAGGCGCTCGCCGGTGTCGTCGAGAAGCTCGGTGGGGAAGGGGCCGCTGCCCACCCGCGTGCAATAGGCCTTCGCGATGCCCACCACCTCGTCGATCACGGTGGGCCCCACGCCGGCGCCCGCGCAGGCGCCGCCGGCGACCGTGTTGGACGAGGTGACGTAGGGGTAGGTGCCATGGTCGACGTCGAGGAAGGTGCCCTGCGCCCCCTCGAAGAGAATGCTCTCGCCCGCGAGGTGGGCGGCGTGCAGCATCCGGACGGCGCTCCGCGCGTGGGGGGCGAGGCGAGCGGCGAGCGGGAGCAGCTCGTCGAGCAGTGATTCCGTCCCGAGCGCTGGCGCGCCGAGCTCGGCGAGGCGGAGGTTGTACCCAGGTAGATGCGCATCAATATGGGCGCGGAGCGAGGGCTCGTCGAGGAAGTCGGCCACTCTCAACCCGCGCCGCCCCACCTTGTCCTCGTAGGCGGGGCCGATGCCGCGGCCGGTGGTCCCGATCTTCCGGTCGCCGGCGGCCGACTCGCGCGCGACGTCGAGCGCCCGGTGCCAGGGCAGGATCACGTGCGCCTCGGTGCTGAGCACCAGCCGGGAGGGCCCGGCCTCGATGCCGGCGGCGAGCAAGGCGTCGATCTCGCGCACCAGCACCGCCGGATCGACCACCACCCCGTTGCCGATCACGTTGACGCAGCTGGCCTGGAGCATGCCGCTCGGCACGAGGTGCAGCACCGTCTTCTTGCCCTGCACCACCAGGGTGTGACCGGCGTTGTTGCCGCCCTGGAACCGCACCACGTAGGTGGCTTTGCGGGCGAGCAGGTCGACCACTTTTCCCTTGCCCTCATCGCCCCACTGGGCACCCACGACCACGACGTTCGCCATGCCGCCGGAGCTATCAAGCCTCGCGGCGCGCGGGCGCTCACCTCCTGCGGATCTTCTTCTGCATCTCCAGCGCCCCCTCGTGCCGGGGATCGACCTCCAGGGCCGCCAGGATCTCGCGCACCGCGTTGGCCTCCATCTTGAGGTCGGCGTACATCTCGGCGAGTTGCACCCGGAAGTCGGGGCACCTGGGTTCGTTGCTCACCGCCCGCCGCATGAGGTTCACCGCCTCGCGGTGGTCGTTCTCGTGAGCCCTCAAGAGGTGGGCGAGGCGGGCGTAAGCGATGCCGTCCTCGGGGTCGCAGTCGATGGCCTTCCGGTAGTTGGTCATGGCATCCCTCACGTTCTGGTACTGCTCAGCCTGCTGTCCCAGCGACACGAAGGTGGCCCCGCGCTGCTGCCGCGCCTTGGCCCGCGCCTGGTTGAACAGGTCGACGTAGGTGGGGTTTCGGGGATCGTAGAGGCTCGCGAGGTAGAGCGAGCTCTCCGCCTTGGCGAATCGCCCGGCGCGGAAGTCCTCCAGGCCCGCCTGGTAGTAGCCGACGGCGCGCTCGAGCTGATCGGCGATCTGCGCCTTGATCTTGCTCATGACACTCGGCGACGCGGCCGGCCTCGGCGGGGGGCGCGGCGCGCCGTCGGTGGTGGCGATGCGCGGGCCCTGGGCCCCCCGGTCGATCTTCACCTCGAAGCCAGAGGGCGGCGGCGACGCCGGTTTCTGGAGCACCGGCGCGACGGCCACGCCCTTGGCGGCAAGGTCGCGCTCGTAAATCAGGCGCTTGTTGCTCTCGCGAAGGGTCTTGTAGGCGCGGGTGACGTTGACGAAGTTCTCCTCGATCACCGCCATCAGCTCGGCCGCGTCGCGGGAGTAGAAGCGGTCGGGGTGCCACTCGCGCACGTAGTCCCGGTACGCGCGCTCGACGTCTTCCTTCACCGCACTGGTGTCCAGGCCCAGTACCGAAAAGAAAGTACCTTCCCGGCCGAGGCGCTCAACGCGCTTGATGGCCAGGCACTCATCCGCCGAAAGCGGCGACTTCTGCATCGCGGGGAGTGTACCCGACCGCGCCTTCCCTGCAAGCTCGGGGCGGCGCGTTGTCGGGACTACTTCTTCGCTCTGGGGTGGGACTTGCGGTAGGCCGCGCGCAGGCTGTCGATATCGAGATGAGTGTAGCGCTGCGTCGTCGACAAGGACGCGTGCCCGAGGAGCTCCTGGACGGCGCGAATATCGGCCCCGTTGGCCACGAGGTGGGTGGCGAAGCTGTGACGCAGGGCGTGGGGATGCACGTCGGGCGCGCCGGCCGCGTCGCCCCCCTGGTGGACGATCTCCCACGCGGAGCGAACGCCGAGGCGCCGGCCACGCTTGTTGAGAAACAGCGGTCCCGGATGGCCCCCTCGCGCCGCGAGGAGAGCCAAGACCGCGTCGATTGCGCCCTGCCCGAGCGGCACGACGCGCTCCTTGTCGCCCTTGCCGTGCCGCACCCGCACCGTGCCCTCGGCCAGTTCGAGGTCATCGACATCGAGGGCCACCAGCTCCGACACGCGCAGGCCCGCCCCGTAGGCAATCTCCAGCAGGGCGCGATCGCGGGGCAAGAGCGGCGTCTCGACCACTCGACTCGCCTCGTCTACCTCGAGCACTCTCGGCAGCGGCAAGGTGACGCGCGGAGCGCGCAGGCGGTCGGCCGGGCTCGCCTCGATGAGCCCCTCGCGCAGGCACCATCGGTAGAAACTACGTAAACTCGAAATACGGCGGGCGAGGCTGGCCGGCGCGCGGGCCCCGGCGGCGAGCCAGCGGCGCAGGTCGCCGATGCTGGCCGCGAGGATGTCGCGCGGCGCGACGCTGGCGGCGAGCCCTTCGAGTTCGGTGCCGTACGCGCGCAGGGTGTGCGGCGAGGCGCCCTTCTCGGCGGCGAGGTAGTCGAGGTAGCGACCCACCACTTGCGACATCACACGATCATAAGCCCCTCACGACGCGCTTGCCCGGATGGGGGGCCGGGAGTATCCATGCACCTCCATGTCGAAGCCCCTAGTCATCGTCGAGTCGCCCACCAAGCAGCGGCTGATCCAGAAATTCCTCGGTAACGACTACGTTGTCGAGGCGAGCGTCGGTCACATCCGGGACATCCCGGAGCCGAGGGAACTCCCCGAGGACTACAAGAAGGGGCCCTACGCCGAGTTCGGCGTCGACATCGAGGCGGACTTCAAGCCCCTCTACGTCGTCGATCCCCGAAAGAAGGCAAAGATCAAGGAGCTGAAAGACAAGCTCAAGTCCGCCTCGGCGCTGTACCTCGCCACCGACGAGGACCGCGAGGGCGAGAGCATCTCCTGGCACCTCGTCGAGGAGCTCAAACCTCGCGTTCCCGTGAAGCGCATGGTGTTCCACGAGATCACCCCCGAGGCGATTCGCCACGCGCTCGCCAGCCCGCGCGCCATCGACCAGGACCTCGTGTCGGCCCAGGAAACGCGCCGCGTGATCGACCGGCTCTTCGGCTTCGCCACGTCGCGCGTGTTGTGGCGAAAGCTGCGGGGGGCACGAAGCGCGGGCCGGGTGCAGACCCCCGCCGTGCGCCTGCTCGTGGAGCGAGAGCGGGCCCGCATGGCCTTCCGCGCGAGCGACTGGTGGAGCGTCGAGGGCATCTTCGGCGCGCAGGCCGGCGCCATCCCGGCCAGCCTCGTCGAGGTGGGGGGCAAGCGCACTGCCAGCGGCCGCGACTTCGATGAGACGACCGGCAAGATCAAGGCGAAGGATGCGCTCGTGCTCGACGAGGCGGCGGCACAGGCCCTGGTGTCGCGACTGTTGCCTCGCCCGGGGCGCGTAGACAGCGTGGACAGCAAGCCCTGGCACGAGTCGCCCCGGCCCCCATTCACCACCAGCACGATCCAGCAGGAGGCGAACCGCAAGCTCCGCTGGGGCGCCGACCGCACGATGAAAGTGGCCCAGCGGCTCTACGAGAGCGGCTGGATCACCTACATGCGCACCGACAGCTTCGCGCTCTCCGACCAGGCGATCACCGCCGCCCGCACGCTCATCTCGAGCGCCTACGGCCCCGCCTACCTGCCCCCTGCCCCGCGCCGCTACAAGAGCACCGCGAAGAACGCGCAGGAGGCCCACGAGGCCATTCGCCCCGCCGGCACTCAGTTTCGCTCCATCGAGGAGGCTCGCCGCGAGCTCGACGCCGATGGCGCGCGCCTGTACGAGCTCGTCTGGAAGCGCACCGTGGCCTGCCAGATGGCCGATGCCGGCGGCCAGGGCGTCACCGTGCGCATCGCCGTCGACGACGCGCGATTCGTCGCCACCGGTCGCACCATCGACTTTCCTGGCTACCGCCGCGCCTACGTGGAGGGCAGCGACGACCCCGAGGCCGAGCTGGCCGACCAGGAGCGCATCCTCCCGCCGGTCAAGCCAGGCGACAGCGTGGCGGCGCGCGAGCTCCACGCCAAGGGGCACACCACCCAGCCGCCAGCGAGGCTCACCGAGGCGACGCTCATCAAGGAGCTCGAGCGCCTCGGCATCGGCCGCCCGAGCACCTACGCCGACATCATCCAGAAGATCATCGAGCGCAACTACGCCTTCCAGCGCGCCACCGCCCTGGTTCCCACCCACGCGGCCTTCTTGCTCACCGCCTTCCTCGAGTCGCAGCTCGCCGAGCTGGCCGCCTACGACTTCACCGCGAAGCTCGAGGAAGACCTCGACCAGATCTCGCTCGGCAAGGCGCGGCGCGCCGCGGTGCTCTCAGCGTTCTACAAGGGCGACCGCGGCCTGCGCGTTCGCCTCGACGCTTCGCTCGCCTCGCGCGACGACGGCTTCTACCGCCTGCCGCTCGCCGGCGACGCATCCGGGCGTTTCCACGTGCGCGTGGGCCAGTACGGCGCCTACGTGACCGACGGCAACAGCGGCACCGCCAACATTCCCGGCGACATGGCGCCCGACGAGGTGACCGAGGCCTGGGCAGACAAGGCGCTCCAGGCCAAGGCCGACGGCCCGAGGAGCCTCGGCCACGGGCCGGGTGGCAAGCCGGTGTTCCTGTTCAACGGGCGTTTCGGCCCCTACGTGCAGCTCGGCGAGGCCGAGGGCAAGGAGAAACCGCCCCGCTCCTCGCTGCCCGAGGGCATCACCCTCGACACGTTGACGCTGCAGCAGGCGCTCGGCCTGCTCGCGCTGCCCCGCGCACTGGGCCACGGTCCCGGCGGCGAGCAAGTGACGGCCAACATCGGCCGTTTCGGCCAGTACGTGAAGATGGGCGACCAGTCTCGCTCGCTGGCCCCCGGGCAGGACGTGCTCACCGTGACGCTCGCCGATGCTCTCGCGCTCCTGGCGCAGTCCAACGGCCGGGTGGCCCGCCGCGGCAAGCCCGAGGCGGTGAGGGAGCTCGGCGCCGACCCGCAGACGGGCAAGCCGATGAAGCTCATGGCTGGCCGCTTCGGCCCCTACGTCACCGACGGGGAGACCAACGCCACGCTCCCGAAGGGCGCCTCACCCGACGGCGTCACGCTCGAGGAGGCGGCCGCCCTGCTCGCCCGGAAGCGCGAGGCGGGACCGTCTCCCAAGCGCGGGCGCTTCGCGAAGCAGGCAGCGCGACCGAAGGCGGACGGGTCGGCGAAGAAGGCGCCGGGCACGAAGAAGAAGGCGACGACCGCGAGGAAGAAGTCGCCCTCCGGCACCGAGGCAGCCCCCTAGCGCCTTGGGCCGGTGAAGCCCCTTCTCACCATGCTCGCGAGCACGCTGTGCTTCGCGCTGATGTCGACCTGCGTGGCGCTGGCCCACGCGCGGGCGCCGGAGCTGGGCACGGCGCTGTCGAGCTTCGTGCGCTCGATCGTGAACCTCGGGGTGCTCCTCGTGCTCGCGGGAGGGCGCGTGAGCGTCCTGCTCGGCGATCGCCGCCCGGCGCTATGGTGGCGGGGCCTCAGCGGCGCCGTGGCCCTCATCACCTACTTCGCCGCGCTGTCGCGTATCGGCGCGGGCGAGGCCGCCTTCCTCAACCAGACCTCAAGCGCCTGGGTGGCGGCGTTCGCGCCCCTGGCGCTCGGCGAGCGCACCTCGCCGCTCACCTGGCTCGCCGTGCTCGCCAGCGCGGCAGGCACCGCCGCGCTCGGCTGGCCCCGCGTCGATGCGCCCACTGGCGACCTCGCCGGGCGGCTGCTTGGGCTCGTCTCCGGCCTGTCCGCCGCGGCCGCCTACCTCGCGGTCCGGAGGGCCACGGCGAGCAACGGTCCCGCGGCGATCGTGTTCTACTTCACGCTGCTCTCGACCGTCGTGAGCGCGCTGATGCTGGTCGCCCTGCCAGCGCCGTTGCCCGACGCTCCCTGGGCCTGGGTCTACCTGTGCGGCGCCGGGCTCTTCGCCACCGGCGGGCAACTGCTGATGACCTCCGCCTACCAGCAGGGCCCCGTCGCGACGATGGCCGCGGTGTCGGCAGGCACCCCGCTGTTCACCACGCTGCTCGCCGCCCTGCTGCTCGGCCAGCGACCCGACCCACTCGCCCAGCTGGGCATGGGCGTGCTGGTCCTCGCCAGCGTGGCCCTGCCATTCCTGTCGCTGCGGCATGGGCAACGACTCGCGTGATAGTTCGCCGTCGTGGCGAGTCACGGCGAGCGCATCGGCCCCTTCGACCTCCAGGAGATGCTCGCGGTACGCCCCCGCTCCGACCTATGGCGGGCCGTGCGCGCCGACGATCAGGGCCGGGGGCCGCGCGACGTGGTGCTCCGGCTCGCCCACGAGGCGACAGACAGCGAGGCCGTGAGCGAACTCCGCAAGGAGTACGACGCGCTGCGGGCCATCGACGACCCCCGCGTGCGCAAGGCCTGGGGTTTCTACCCGGGCCTCGGCGCCCTCGCGCTCGAGTACATCGACGGCGTCAGCCTCGCCTGGGTGCTCCACCAGGCGGCGCAGCGGGCGCTGGACTTCGACCTTGCCACCCGCGTCGACGTCCTCGTCGAGCTGGCCAACGCGCTGCGGGTCACCCACGAGGCCGGCGTGGTACACGGCTGCCTGTGCGCCGATACCGTGCGCTTGCGTCGCGACGGCAACATCGTGATTGCCGACTTCGCCCTGCCGGTGGATCGCCTCGCGGTGGTGCCGCCCGAGATCGCGGCGGGGACGGCCGTGTCGACCCAGACCGACCAGTGGCTGCTCGGCGCGCTGGCGGTCCACCTGCTGCTCGGGGAGACTCTCCTCGGCGGCGAGCCCGGCTCCCCGGCCGACGGTCGACGCGATCTGGGCGCGTGGCTGGCGCGGGTGGAGGCCATCTCGCCGCGCATGGCGCGCGTGACGGCGAAGCTCCTGGCCCGCGACCCCCGCGACCGCTACGACAGCGAGGGGCTCCTCGTGAAGGATCTCCTGTCGGCGTTGCGAGAGGCGTCCGAGCCCCCTCGGCGCGACCTGCTCGCTCGCAAGGCCCACCTGCGGCGCCCCCAGGGCCAGGTCGCCCCAGTGGTCCGCGTGCCCCGGGGGGCCGCTCGCCCGGTGGCGAAAGACACGCGCACCGCCCCGATCGGCGAGCCGCCGCCGCCCCGCGCGCCCGTCCCGAGCCCTGCCCCGCCCGTCGCCGCCGCCGAGGCCAACAGCGTGGACCTGCGCCCACCCACGCCCGCGCCATGGAAGCCACGGGCCGTTTCCTTCGAGTCCTCGCACCGCCTGGTCGACGCCGTCGTCGATGAAGACGACGCCGTCACCACGCCAAGAAGCACGCCGCCGCCACAACAGGACGACGACGTCGCCGAGGATGAGGCCAAACCAGCGCCCGCGGCCCAGCGCATGGTGCCCGACTGGGTGGCGGCCTGGGCGCTGGTGGTGCTCCTCGCCGTGGGGCTCTGGGCCGTCGTCACGCGGATTTTCTAGTGCTCGCCGTCCTGCCGGTGCGCACGCCGACGCTCCCACCAGCCACGCACACCAACTGCTACCGGATCGGCGACACGGTGATCGACCCCGCCTCGCCCTACCTCGACGAGCAGGAGCGGCTCGCGTCGTGGGCTCACGGCGTCCGCCGGATCCTGGTCACCCACCACCACGAGGACCACGTGGGGGGCGTGGCCCACCTGCGGGCGTGCACCGGCGCGCGCGTGTATGCCCATCGTGACGCGCGCCTGCCCTTCCCCGTGGACGAGACACTGGAGGACCTAGACACGATCAATACCGGCGACGGCGTGCTCGTGGCGCTGCACACCCCCGGGCACGCCGACGGCCACCTCGCGTTCCTGGTGGACGGGACGGGCGACGTGGTCGCCGGCGACCTCGTGGCCGGGGTCGGCACGATCGTGCTCGTGCCCCCCGAGGGACAGCTCGCGGCCTACCTCGCGAGCCTCGCCCGGGTGCGCCCGCTCGCCACCACGCTCTACCCGGCGCACGGCCCCGCCTGCCCCGGCGCGCTCGCCGACCAGTACATCGCCCATCGCCACATGCGCACCGGCCAGTTCCTCGCGGCGCTGCGCGCGGGGGCGAGCACCCCCGAGGCCATCGCGCGCGCGGTGTACGCCTCCATCCCCGGCGCCGACCTGATCCTCGCTGCGCTCCAGGTGCGCACCCACCTGGCCTGGATGCTCGCCGAGGGCCTGGCTCGGCAGGAGAACGGCACGTGGACCTTCAGCTAGGCGACATCATCGTCGTCACCGGCACCGACACCGCCGTGGGCAAGACGGTCACCACCGCCGCGCTCGCCGCCGACCTCCGCGCGCGGGGCCTGCGGGTCCGCGCGCTCAAGCCGGTGCAGACCGGCGTGGAGCCCGGCAGCGAGAGCGATGCCGACCTCATCGCGCGCGGCGCCGGTCACCCGCCCCTGGCCATGGCCTCGCTCGCGGAGCCGCTCTCGCCGCACCTCGCCCTCGAGCGCGCCGGGCTGGCGCTCGGTCGCGACGACATCCTCGACTGGATCGCCTTCCACCGGGGCGAGATCACGCTGGTCGAGGGCTCCGGCGGCTGGGAGGTGCCACTGTGTCGCGACTTCACCGTGGCCGACTTGGCGGTGGCCCTGGGCGCGCGCGTGCTGCTGGTGGCCCAGAACCGTCTCGGGGTGCTCAACCACGCCTGCCTCAGCGCGCGGGCCATCTCGGCGCGAGGCCTCGTCACGTGGCGGGTCGCCCTGTCCCCGGGGACCGGCGGGCTGGCGGTTGCCCTCAACGAGACCGAGCTCCCCCGCCTGCTCCCCGGTCACGACGTTCGCCTTTTCCCCAGCGTCGACATCAACGACCTCGGCGCGCTGGCGAGGGCCGGGCGCGGGCTCAGTAGTAGATGAAGTGGTCGGTATAGGCGGTCAGCGTCACGTTGCCGGCGGTATCGGTCGTCTCGTCCACCGCGTAGTAGTAACCATAATAACGACCGTAGTAGCCGCCAAACCTGCCACCCGTCCCCCGCGCGGAGAGCGAGAGCTCGCGGTAGTAGTAGGAGTAGGTCGAGACCGAGGCGTCATCCCAGTAGGCGCTGATGGCGGGGCCGGTACGAACGGTGATCGAGCCGGACGAGTCCGTCGTCATCGCGGAACACCCGGTGGTGATGGTGCTCGCGGCGCTGTCGTAGGTCCACTCGGCGTCGAAGGCGTATTCGCAACCGCGGCAGAGGCCGGTGTTCTCGGTGGCGATGAGGCTCCACACCACCTCGCAGTCGTTGTCGTTGTAGCGTCCCCCCGAGGAGTAGACCTCCCAGGTGCCCTCGCCCGTGCCGCTGGGGGTGCCAGCGGTGTCTTCAGTGATGTTGACCGTGATCTCGCCGCGCATGCGGTAGCCCCAGAAGCCGCGGACCACCTCGGCGTCGGACAGCAACGTGACCGTGTCGACGCCGTCCGTCGCCTCGCCCTGGCACTCCCAGCTCTCGCCGATCGTCGTGAGGTCGCTGGGCACGGTGTCACTGTTGCCCACCTCGGTGGCCTCGACGCCATCGCGGAACCAGCGGTAGCCCGTCTCCGGGTCCTCGCCGTCCTCGTCGGACGCGCGCACGGTGCAGGTGAGGTCGTCGCTGTCGGTGGGATCGGATGGCGAGATGGTGACGCTGCTGATCTCGGGCGGCGTGTTCGCCACGGTCACCTCGGCCTCGACGGTGAGCACGTCGGAGTAGCCGTCGGTGACGGTGACGACGGCGCGGAAGTGCTCGCCGCCGTCGACGTACATGCCCTCGATCGTGGTGAGGCCATCCCAGCTCAGGCTCCTCGCGCCGTCCTCGTACCAGGTGATGATCTGGGTGAGCGCGTCGCCGTTGGCATCGGTGGCGGGCGTGTCGAACACCAGGGTGAGCGCGTCACCGGGCGCGGGCGCGGGCGGGTCGATGTGGATGGTGGGCGCCACCGGGGGCGCGTTGGCAATGGTGACCGTGGAGGTGCCGGGGCTACCCTCGAGGAGGCCGTCGTTGGGGTACACCTCGACCGTCCAGGTGTCGCCATCGGTGGTGCGATCGGCGGGCACGGTCGCGCCGCTGATATCGGCCGCGGCGGTACCGTTGACGGACCAGGCGTAGCGGTAGGACACGGCATCGGCCTCGGCGTCGACACTCTCGGTGACGATGGTGACCGCCAGGTCGCTCGCCTCGTTGGGCGAGGCGGGGCTGATTGCCACCACCGGGGCCCCGGGGGCGGTGTTGCCCGCGGCGCCGCTGTCGCCGCTGTCGCCGCTGTCGACAGGCGACTCGGGGTCCTTGCCGGTGTCCCCGGGCTCAGACGGGCATGCGAGCAAGAAGACGAGAGCGTGCATGACGTGTGGTTTACTCGCAGACCCACCGGCTGTCGACAGGCGACTACGGCGGCGCGAGCACGCCGCCGTAGTCGAAGCCGAAACCGAGGCCGAGGTAGCTCTCCTGCGCACCGTCGAGCTTGCCGGTGTCGTCGGGCCCGTGGCGACCGATCATCGCCACGCGGAAACGCGCGTGGTCGCCGGGGAACGCGACGCCTGTTTGCCCACCGATGGCGGGGCTCCAGTCGAACTCCTGCGCCAGTTGCAGGTCGACGGCCGCGTAGGGCGCCAGGCGCCAGGGCGCGAACACCTCGGCGCCCACCTGCGCCATCCAGGGCTCGCTGTCCCTCGCGTCGTGCGTGAGCAACCGCCCGCCCCCGTACACCCTCGCGGGGCCAAGATCTCTCGCCGCGATGAACCTCAGGTACTCACGGCTGTACTGGTCGCCCGAGCCCGGCAAGGCCCCGTTGTCCCGGACGCCGTCGGCGAAGTGCGCGCTCAGGTGTGCCCACTCGACTCGCCCCGACCAGCGCCCGGCGCGCGCCGAGAGCGGGAAGCCAAACACGCCGTCGAAGGTGTCGAGGTCGAAGGTGAGCGCGCCATCGGGATCGAAGCTCATGAACCCGGCAGCCTCGACGCCCACCTGCGCCGCCCAGGCCTCGCCGCGGTACTCCACCGCGGGAAAGTTCGCGCCGATCGCGGCGTCGATCGCGAAGCCATCGTCCCAGCGCAGGTTCACCACCGAGTTGGCCGACCGGGTGTCGGCGACCGGCAGGCCGAGCAGGCCCGAGACGGGCAGGAGCACCCACGGGCCCATCAGACGCCGGCGCGCCTCAGCGCCCGCTCCATGGCCCGGACGTAGGGAATGGCGGCCTCGCTCGCCGGGCCGCTCCGCACCCGGTACCCGCCGGGAAGCGACCAGCTCTCGGCGTCGCCGAGACTCGTGCCATGGCTCCCGACGACGTTCTGCCCAAGCGTGATCTCCGCGAAGTGCGCCCCCGGGAGGGAGGCCAGGACCTCCCCCAGCGCCGGCAGGAGCGCCAGCGCCTCGGCGCGCTCCTCCGCCAGCTCGGCGCGCTCCAGGAATCGCAAGGCGTTGACCGTACCCGCCTGCAAGTGCACCGTGCGCGAACGCTCCATCGCCGCGAGCAACATGGCGTGCAGCTCCCGCAGGCGGAAGGGCTTGAGAACGAAGTCCATCGCTCCGAGGCGGAGTGCCAGCACCGCGCTCTCCACCGTGGCTGAGCCGGTCATCACCACGGCGGGCACGGGCGGGACGGCGGCCGTCGCGTGACGCACGAGGTCGAGGCCGTCGATGTCGGGCAGGCGAAAGTCGGTGAGGAGCACGTCGAAGCGGGTGGCGCTCAACAGCGCCATCGCCTCCCGGCCGCCGCGCGCGACGTCGACGTCCATGCCGCGACCTCGCAGGTACTCGGCAACCAGCTCGTGAATGCTCGACTCGTCGTCTACGACGAGCGCGCGAATGGGCATCGCTTCCGCCTCGTGGGCATGGTATTGCAGCCGTCCGGAGTTGGCATGGCGCGCATCGAGCGACTCGACCACGGCCAGGGCGCGCGACTGGACGAGCTGGAACAGAAGATGTTCCTGCTCAAGATCAACTATGAGAAGTATTTCTCCGGTATCGAGCGCCAGGAGCCGCTGCGAGATCGCGACGAAATACGCCGCTCGATTCGCGACCTCGGCGAGGAAGGCTTTCGCAACGCCACGCAGAGATTCAAGTTCCAGGGGCTCAAGGCCCGGTTCCAGACCTTCGAGCTGTACTGGACGCGGAATCTGAACATGATGGAGCGCGGCGTTCACCCGAAAATGCGCTTCAAGGCCGACCAGAAGGAGGCGGCGCGCAAGGCGGCCGAGGCGGCGGCGGCGGCGGGCTTGCCCCGGGAGCCGGAAATTTCTCCGGAGCAGGAGCGGGTGCTGCGCGAGCGGCACGAGCAGTTGGAGCGCGAGGAGCGCGCGTTCCGGATGGTGTACGACAAGTACGTGGAGGCGCGCGGGAAGTGCGGCCAGTCCACCGACATCGGCTTCGACGCGGTCCGCGAGGCGCTGCGCAAGCAAGTTCGTACCATCAAGGCCACCTACAACGTGGAGAGTGTGAAGTTCCGCGTCGTGATCGAGGATGGCAAGGCCAAGGTCAAGGCCGTGCCGCAAAGTGACCAGCGCCCGGGTTAGACCCCCGCCGTGTTGACCCTCGCGCTCCTGACCAGCACCGCCCTCGCCGACGAGGGCGCGCTCGCCGTGACCCCCTTCGGCATCGCGCTGTTCGCCTGGGACCGCCCCGCCCGCGGCGCGATCTACGCCAGCACACAGCTGGCCGGCATCGGCGGCGCCGTGGCCGGCGGCATCATGGCCACCGACGCCGCCGACGCCGCAGACGAGGAGGCCTACGCCACCGCCCAGCTCGTGAGCGGCGGCAGCGTCGCCCTCGCCACCACCTCGTACCTGGTGTCGCTCATCGACGGCTCGCGCGTGGCCCAGCTGCGTGCCGAGGGGGTCGCACGTCGCGACGCAGTGCTGCAGTTCGACGCGGCAGTCGCGCTGTCGGCATCCTGGGCAGAGCGCCCGGGGACGGGGCCGTGAACGAGCGCCGCCTGTTCGACCGTAGCGGCCTGTTCCACGGGCTCTCCGACGTCGACCGCGACGAGGCCTGCAACGCCTTCCGCGCCGCGGAGCTCGGGCCAGGCGAGGAGCTGCACGTCGAGGGCGAGACCGACCGGAACATGTGCTACGTCGTCGAGGGCGCCATGGCGGCGCGACTCAGCGGGGTGCGCCTGGGGCGCATCGGGCCCGGCGAGACCATCGGCGAGATGGCAATGTTCGGTTCGCTCGGTCGGCGCGCCGCCACCGTGGTCACCGAGGTCGAATCAAGGGTGCTGGTGCTCGACGAGGAGGGGCTGCGCTTCATGCGCATGCGTGACAACCCCGTGGTGCAGCGGCTGGAGTCCCAGGCGATGCGGACGATCGCCCAGCGCCTGCGCGCGGCCGACGTGCTGATCGGCTCGATGGCCGAGGGCGAGCCGAACGACCAGCGCACCGGGCGCGGCCTGATCGGCTGGCTGGCGAGCGCACTGGGCTTCGCCAACTCGCGGCCGACGACGCCCCAGCCCAAGCCGGCCACCACCCTCCGCAACACGCCCGGTTTCGGCACCCGCGACGAGGTGGTGCTGGAGCGGCTAGCCTCGCGCTTCGAGGTGGTGGGCGCAGCGCAGGGCAAGGCCATCATCAACGAGGGCGAGCTCGGCGACGAGGCCTTCATCGTCGCCGAGGGACGGGTCGCGGTGTACCGCGCCGTCGACAAGAAGCGTTCCGAGCGCATCGCGATGCTCGGGCCGGGCCACGTGGTGGGCGCGGTGGCGCTGGCCGACAGCGGCGGGCGCTCCGCCACCGTGCGCGCGGTGCAGCCCACCTGGCTCCTGCGCCTGTCCCACGCCACCTACCGCGAGCTCGAGGCCGACCTGGGCGCCGAGGGACGCGCCTTCCGCAAGGGCCTGATCGACTCGCTCTCCGCCCAGCTCCGGCTCGCGAACGAGCACGTGGTGCGCCTCAGCGGGAATCTCGACGGGCGTTGACGGCGACCACCAGGCGCTCCGCCTGCGACGCCGTGGTGGCCTCGCCGTCGAGCACGAGGGCGGCGACGGCGCGGCTCGGCGCCACGTAGCGGAGGTGCGCCGGCCGGACGGTCGACAACCACTGCCGGATGACGTCGTCCCAGGTCCGGCCCCGCTCCGCCACGTCGCGCCGGATCCGGCGGGCCAGGCGGACATCGTCGTCGGCGTGCACGAACACCGCGAGATCGGCGCGCTCGGCCACGGCGGGGTCGGCGAGGGTGAGGATCCCCTCCACGACCATGATCGGCCGCGGGTGCACGGTCTCGGCGACGGCGCGCCGGGCATGAACGGCGAAATCGTAGACGGGAAGCTCCACGTCGCGCCCCTGGTGCAGGGCGTCGATGTGCTGCACCAGGAGCGAGGTATCCAGCGAGTCGGGGTGGTCGAAGTCGTGATTCTGCGGGTCGGCCACGTCGCGGTAGTAGCGATCGTGCCCGATCACGGTGGCCCCGAGGATCGACGCCGCGTGGTGCGCGATGGTGGTCTTGCCCGAGGCCGTGCCCCCGGCCACCACGACGATGAACGGCCGCATCAGCCCCCGCCCACCCGGAGCTCGGCGCTGATCCGCGCCCCCGGCGCCACCTCGAGCGTGCTGCAATCGGCCTTCCCGGCCAGCTGGCCCGTGGGCTGCACCACGATCCGGTCGCGGGCGCGTACCGTCGCCTTCACCGACCCGGCGATGACCAGCGTCGCCGCGTCGATCTCGCCCTCGACCACCCCAGACTCGCCCACCTCCAGCACATCCTCGGTCACGATGCGACCGGTGAAGTGGCCATCCACCCGCACCCGCCCCTCGAAGGCCATCTCGCCGGAGTAGCGGGCGCCGCGACCGAGCAGGGCCGCGAGAGGCAGATCCGCCACGGCTCAGTCGCCCCGCAAGCGGCCAACCAGGCGATCGAGCTCGGCGGCATCTGTATAGTCGAGCACGAGGCGACCACCGCCGTTGCGACGCGCAATCAGGCGCACGCGCGAGCCCACGTCGCGGGTAAGCTCGCGCGCCAGGCGCTCGAGCGCGCGATCCGGCTCGCGCGAGCTATCCAGCTTCGGCGCGAGCATCTGCCGAACCAGCGACTCGCAGGCGCGCACGTTGAGCTGCTTCTGGATCACCAGGTCGAGGGCGGCCTCGAAGCGCCCCGGGGTTTCCGCGAGAGGCAACAGCGCGCGCGCGTGACCGGCGCTGATGCGGCCGTCCACCACGGCATCGCGACCCGCAGGCGGCAGCCGGAGCAAGCGCAGGGCGTTGGCCACCGTCGCCCGGTCTTTCCCAACCTTCTTCGCAACATCTTCCTGCCGGAGCCCGAACTCCTGCACCAGCCGCTGGTAGCCCTCGGCAGCCTCGATGGCGTCGAGGTCGGCGCGCTGCAGGTTCTCGAGCAGGGCCAGGACGAGCTGCGCGTCGGCGGCCAGGTCGGCGCCGCGCACCACCGCCGGGATCTCGGTGAGGCCCGCCAGCCGCGATGCACGCACGCGACGCTCCCCGGCCACCAGCACGTAGCCGCCGTCGCCCGCGGCGCCCCCGGTTCCATCGCGACGCACGACGATCGGGCTCACCACGCCGTGCTCGCGGATGGATGCGGCCAGCTCGTTGATCTTCTCCTCGTCGAAGCGGCGGCGCGGCTGGTGCGGGTTGGGCCGGATGCGGTGCAGCGGCAGGCGCTGGAGCACGTCGGCCGGCGGGGCATCGGGCGCGCTGTCGTAGGCGTCGGGTGGCAAGAGCGCGGCGAGCCCGCGGCCCAGCGCCGGCCGAGCAACGGCGCCCCGCCCGGGGAAGGCGGCGCCGGCCACTAGCCCACCGCCTTGGCCGCCGGGGAGGCGGCCACGCGGGCGACCAGCTCCTCGGCGAGCGCGAGGTAGGCCTGCGCGCCGCGAGATCCCGGGTCGTAGTGAAAGATGCTCTTGCCGTGCGACGGGGCCTCGGCGAGGCGCACCGTGCGCGGCACGATGGTCTTGAAGACCTCCCGGCCGAAGACCGCGCGTGCCTGCGCCTCCACATCGCGACAAAGATTTGTTCGGCCGTCGTGCATCGTAAGCAAGATGCCCTCGCGACGCAGGCGGGGATTGGTGCTCCGGCGCACCGCCGTGATCGTCCGCACCAGCTCGCCGAGTCCCTCCATCGCGTGATACTCCGCCTGCAAGGGCACGAGCACGCTGTCGGAGGCGGTGAGTGCGTTGAGGGTGAGCATCCCCAGCGACGGCGGGCAGTCAAGGATCACGAAGGCATAGGCCCGATCGAGCCCAGCCAACGCCATATTCAGGCGTTGCTCGCGGTTCGGGAGGGTGACCAGCTCCACTTCCACGCCCACCATCGAGGGCGTGGCGGGGGCGAGATCGAGCCCGGGCTGGGCCGTGGGGACCAGCACGCGCGACAGGGGTTCGAGCCCGAGGATCGCGTCGGCGACGCCGAAGGCCACGCTGTCGCGCGGGCACCCGAGCCCGCTCGACGCGTTGCCCTGGGGGTCGAGGTCGACGATCAGGGTGGCGTGGCCGGCGCGGGCCAGCGCGGTGGCGAGGTTGACGGCGGTCGTGGTCTTGCCGACGCCGCCTTTCTGGTTGGAGACGGCGATGACGCGGGGGGGGTTCACGCGGGACATGGACTTCTCGGGAAGGAGCGCCGGGGCCGCGGGGGGGAGCGCGACGCGCCGGAGCGTGGGGGGAAGCAGACGATAGCGCGTTTGCGAGCGCTTGGCGAGCCTCCGCGTTCCACGTGAAACCGCCGTGCGCTAGGCTGCCCCTCCCGCTCTCCCGGATCGCCCATGCCTGTCTCGGCCCTCACTTGCCCGGCCTGCGGCGCGCCCGCGCCACACGCATCCGGCTCCTGCGCCTACTGCGGCGCTACCTTGCAGGTCGCGGGGCCGGCGCCCAGCGTGGCGAACGGCCCGGCGGCGGCCGGCCACCCCGCCGCGGGCGTGGCCCGCTTGGACGTGATCCTGCACGGGCTCGGGGCGGCGCAGGTGCCAATCCTCGTCGAGGTGCTGGGGCGACCCCACGCGGTGATGGCCGAGGTGCCCACTCGCCAGCCACCCGCCGTGTTCGGGGTGCCCAGCCACCTCGTGGCGGTCCTGCAGTCTCGCCTGGGGCCGGGCGTCCGCCTGGAAACGAGGCCGTCGCAGGGCCCACCCCGGGGGCCCGGCGGGATGGGCGGAGGTGGACGCCCCGGCTTCGGCGGGCGACCGGGTCCCGGCCACTTTCGCGGCCCCGGCCGACGATAACCTCAATCTCGGCGGTAGATCGCGAGCAGGCGAGCTCGGCCATCCACAATATATTCATGTCGCGACACCACCATCATCTCATCAACCTCGGGCAGCTCGCCGGTCGTGAGCAACGCGGCGATGCCGCCTGGGCGGAGCAGGCGCCGGGCGTCGGCCAGGTAGGCCTCGGGCGGCTTGTACGCGCGGCTGGTGACGCCGTCCCACTCCGCCGCTGGCAGCGTGGCCGCGTCGCCCTCGAACACGCGGGCGTTTGCCAGCCCCGCCGCGTGGATCACCTCGCGCAGGAAGGCGGCCCGCTTCTGGCGGCGCTCGACGAGCGTGAACTCGGCGGCCGGATGCGAGGCGGCCAGCGCCACGCCCGGGAAGCCGGCGCCGGCCCCGAGGTCGAGCCAGCGGCCCCTCGGGGAGAGCAACCCGGCGACGGCCATGGCGTCGTCGAAGTGCGAGTCGACGGGGCCGGGGCCCACGAGATCCATCGCCGTCCGCCAGCGCTCCAGCAGGCGACGATGCACTTCGACGGCGGGGCTCACGGCGCCGTGGCTAACCGCGTTCTCGCCAGCGACCATTTTTTGGCAGGGTGGGTGCATAGCCTGTCGCCGTGCCCGCGGTCTCCCCTCTCGACAACATGCCTCCCTCCTCTCTGAACGGGGCGCCCGCGGGCTACTTCATCCACCGCGCGGCGCGCGCCGAGGCCCTCGCCCACGCGCTCGTCGCCGAGTTGCGGCGGGCTCCCCCGGCCAGCCCCTTCGAGCCACTCACCATCGTGGTCGGCAGCCGGGGCATGGAGCGCTGGTTGCGGCATCGGCTCGCCATGAGCGAGGCTGGCATCGCCGCCAACCTCCGCTTCCCCTTCCCCGCCGAGGCCCTCCGCGAGTCCTTCGCGCTCGGCCCGGGCGCCGCCTGGCAGCCGGCCGCGCTGGCCTGGGCGATCCATGAGGTGCTCCCTGGCCTCTTGCCGAGCCCGGAGTTCGCTGCTGTCCGCGGCTGGCTGGCTCGATCCACGCCCGGCCCGGGCCGTCGCGAGGGCGCTGCCACCGTCACGCGCGACGATCTCGCCCTCGCGCGCGAGCTCGCCGACGTGATCGACCGTGCCGCCCTGTTCCGGCCCGAGTGGATCGAGGCCTGGGAGGCGGGTCGCGACGCGGGGCCGCCGATGCACAAGGGGCCGCCACCCTGGCAGGCCGCGCTGTGGCGGGCGCTTCGACTCGCCATCGACGAGCCGCCGCCCCACCAGGCGCTCGCGACGGCGCGAGCGCTCCCCGGCCCCGCGCTGCACGTCTTCGCCGTGTCGTCGATGCCGCCGCTCTGGCTCGGCGCCTGGCAGCGCGCCGGGGCGGCACGGCCCGTCCACGCCTACATGCTCTCGCCCACACCCCACTACTGGGGCGACCTTCGCACCCGCGGCGAGCTTCGCCGCGACGAGCAACGCCGCGCCGCGGCGGCCGGGGTCGACGAGGCGTCGCCGCACCCGCTACTTGCCGCGCTCGGTCGCCTCGCCCGCGACATGCACGAGCTGGTGGTCGAACTCGACCCCGCCGACCTCGACGTTCCCGGCGGCTTCGATGCCGGCGAGCCCACCGACGCGCCGCGGCGAGCGTGCCTGCTGCACTGGCTCCAGGACGACATGGCGGAGCTGCGGGGTGGCGAGGAGCTGGCCGCGGCGCGGGTCTCGCGGGTGGTCGCGGCCCACGACGACTCCGTCCGCCTGCACGCCTGCCACGGCCCCACCCGCCAGGCCGAGGTGCTGCGCGAGGCCCTGCTCCAGCTCTTCGAGCGGCACCCCGACCTCCAGCCGCGGCACGTCCTGGTGATGACGCCCGACGTGGCCGCGCACGCGCCGCTGGTGCAAGCGGCCTTCGCCGAGGGCCGCGCCGCGCGCGGGGCGCACGAGGAAGGCGATGGCTGGGGACCAGTGGGCGCCCCGACGCTGCA
>VGRE01000053.1 GCA_016875435.1 Deltaproteobacteria bacterium
AGCTTGTTCTTGGCGGCCTTCGGTTCTTTCAACTCCGTCTTTTTCTTGCTTGCCGCGTCTTTCGCCACCTCGGCCTTGGCCTTGGCATGGTCGGCGTCGGCCTGCTTGGCATCGACCTTCTTCACCGTCGCCGTCCTCTGGATGGATTCCTTGCCCGGCTCGATCTCACCCTTCTTCACCGGCGGCACCGCCTTGCCGGTCTTGGCCTCGGCCTTCTTCTTGTCGGCCGCGGGCCGACCCTTCGTGGCCACGTCGCCCCTGGCGAAGACGGGCTCGGCCGCAGGTTTCGCCTCGGCCTTCGCAGCCGGCTTCTTCTTCGCCGTGGCCTTCTTGGCCTCTTCGGCCTGCGCCTTCTGCTTCTCGGCTTCGGCCTCAGTCTTCTTGCGCGACGCGTCGGCCTCGAGCTTTGCCTTCTCCTTCGCCTCGAGTCCGGCCTCGTCGCCCCGCTGCGGCGCGCACTTGTCGTCCGCATTCTTCCTCTTCTTCGAGGATAGTTTTTCCACGTCGGCCTTGGCCTGGGCCTTCATCTCGTCGGGTCCCATGCGCGAGGGGTCCCTCGCCGGGCCGGACTTCTTCTCCTGGTCGGAGATCAGCTCCTTCAAGCCACTGTTGCCCACGTTTTGCTGCATGTCGGCCGTGGCGCCCTGCTGCAGTTTGACGCCGGCCTGTGGGGCCTCGACCGCCGGAGAGAGCCTCGCCGGCCCCCTCGGAGCGACCGTCTGCTGTTGCTTGACGAGATCTCGGTCCTTGGTGGCCATGGCAGACCCGGGGCGGGAAGCTGGATCGTAGCACGCTCCGGCCGCACTCACCGCGCGACGGAGGCGATGCCCTCGACCGAGGCCGACACGATGCCCCTCTCGGTGATGATGCCGGCGATCAGCGCGGCTGGCGTCACGTCAAACGCCGGGTTTCGTCCTCGCGAACTCGCGGGCGCGGTGCGCACGCGCATGAAGCGCCCGTCGTCCGACCAGCCCCAGGCGTAGAGCACCTCGTCGTCGCCGCGCTCCTCGATGGGGATGTCGGCGCCCGTGGCCGTGTGTCGGGCGATGGTGGTCGTGGGCGCCGCGACGTAGAAGGGAACGCCGTTGGCCGCAGCGGCCAGCGCGCTGGTGTAGGTGCCGATCTTGTTGGCCACATCGCCGTTGGCGGCGATACGATCGCTTCCCACGATCACGACGTCGATCTCCCCCCGAGCCATGTAGTGGCCCGTCGCGTTGTCGGCGATCACCGCGTGCGGAACGCCCTCCTGGCCGAGTTCCCACGCGGTGAGCTGGCTGCCTTGCTGGCGGGGGCGCGTCTCGTCCACCCACACGAACACGTCGGCACCGGCACGCCGGGCCGCGTAGATCGGCGACAGGGCGCTGCCCCAGTCGACGAAGGCGAGCCATCCCGCGTTGCAGTGGGTGGACACGCGGCGCCGCTCGCTCACGATGGGCGCGCCCAGCTCGCCGATGCGACGGCAACTCTCGGCGTCGTCGTCGGCGAAGGCGTTGGCGGCTGCCACCGCGGCCTCGCGGGAGCGGGCCACGTTGCTGCCCTCGGCCTCGATCGCCCGGAGCACGAAGTCGATGCCGGCGAACAGGTTCTGCGCGGTGGGGCGCGTCTCGCGGAGGTGGTTCGCGGCGTGGGCCACGTGGGCGTGGAACTCGGCGTCGGGCGCGGCCACCGCCGCCTGCGCCATGCCGAGCGCGCCGGTGGCGCCGATCGCGCCGGCCCCACGCACGGTCATCGCACGGATCGCGAGCGCCGTGTGCTCGTAGGTGGGCATGTCGACGATGCGGAACTGGTGAGGAAGCAAGGGCTGGTCGATCATCCGGACGCGGCCGGATTCCCACCACACCGTGCGAAAGGGGGTGCCGTTGACGTTCATTGGGCCCACGCCTATCGCGCCGCTTCAGCGGTCGAAGAGCTCCTCCAGCACGCGACCGAGCACGGCCCGCGCGGCCGCGTCGCAAGCCTGGCGCGTGGCCTCCTCCTGCGCCACGGGGAGGTCTGCCGCCTCGGCCGTGGCACCCACCGAGAAGCCGGCGGCGCTGCGCTCGCTGCGACGGAAACGCACGCTGTCGACCTTGATCTTCACCGTGGACACCTGCATCACGCCCTGCTTGCTCGCCTCGCCAGCCGTGCTCGACACCGCCGCCGAAACGTTGACCACGAGGTCGACCTCCGGGTTCCCCGGGTCGGCCCAGTTGAGACCGATGTTCTCGAAATAGCTCCGAAGGAGTTCCCGCTGGGCGGCCGATTCCGTACCCGACCAGAAGGCAGTGACGACGCGAACATCGTTGGCATAGGCGCGGCCGCGGTCGCTCTCCATCCACGCCCGCCAGGTGCGGGGGACGATGTCGGTGGGGAGGTCGATCGTGGGGTACTCGGCCGCCCGGTCGAGGATCTGGATGGCCCAGGCCTGGACGTCGCTGGCCCGGACGGACTCGGCCTCCGCCGCCACCGTGGAGAGGTCGGCCTGGGCGCGCAGCGGGGAGAGAATCTCGGTGAACTGTAGGCGTTCGGCCTCGCCCGCGCAGGCCTTCCACACCCCGGCGGCGCGTTCGAGTTGGCCCGCCGCCTCGGCGTCGCCCGCGGCGCTCTTGCAGAACTCGAGGTGTCGCGACGCCTCGGTGCCCTGATCGAGCAGGCCCGCCCACGCGATGGCCCCCAGGATCACGCGGCCTCCCGGCGTAGCTCGGCGGCACGGTAGCGGAACCACCCCAGGTACTGGTTGCGCCACCAGCGGTCGAAGTCGAGGTGCTCCAGGTAGCCCTCGATGGCGGGCCGGTAGAGTTCCTCGCCGAACTCGCGCCCGCTCAACCAGTCGCGCACCAGGAAGCGGTCGCCGTCGAAGTAGGCGTAGTGCGCCCAGCCGTAGGTCCAGCTCCCGGTGTTGACGTAGCGCACGCCGCCGTGAAGCAGGTTGCCCGGCATGTGCGCGTGCCCGCAGACGATCGTGCTCGCGCCCAGCTCCGTGGCCGATGCCAGAACCGGCCATAGCATCTCCATCGGGTCGCCCGACTCGCTGCGCACCCAGTAGCGAGCGAAGCGCTCGGCGCTGTCGGCGAGGGCCCCGAGCCCGATCTTCCGGTAGGCCGCGTTCCGCAGCTTCCCCACCAGCCAGAGCTTATGGAAAATCCAGTAGGCGAAACGGTTTCCTGGCGTGTAGAACTCGTGCAAGGGCATGCGGATCCAGGTGCCCGACAGGCGCTCCGCGAGGTGGTGCACGCGGGTCATCAGCGCCGATGACTTCAACTCCGCGCCGATGAAAGGGTCGAACTGGTGGCCGTGCTGCACCACGATGTCGGCGCCGATGCGGAGCCGGGCGCAGACGTCCCAGCGGAAGAGCTCCGAGAAGAGCGCGATGTCGTAGTCATGGTTGCCGTAGATGTAGATGACGCCGTTCTTGTCGGCGAGATCGGAGAGCGCCCGGAGCAGCTGCCCATGCGCCCTGAGCACCCGCGTGATGCCCCAGGCCTGGTGGAAGTCGATGGCGTCGCCGCAGATCACCAGCCGAGCGCCCTCGTCCCGCACGCGCGCGAGGAGCTCGAGCAGCGCGCGGTCCTTGCGCATGAAGATGTCGCTGCGAGTGCCGTCGCCGAGGTGCAGGTCGGAGATGAAATATACCGGCCGCTCCGGAGAGATCCGCTTCTCGCGGGTGACGTCGACCGTCTCCGACCAGGACCATGCCACGGTCACAACCTAGCGCGTCCCGGGTGACGCCGCGCGCCTGGCGGGTGAAACGTCCACATGGCTCGCCTCTTCCCTGCCCGCGCCCAGTTCCTCGGCGCCTACACCGGCGAGGTTCCCGGGTCGCCTCTGCCGGAGATCGTGTTCGCAGGCCGCAGCAACGTGGGCAAGTCGTCGGCGATCAACACCATCGTCGGCCAGGCTATCGCCCGCACCTCGTCCACCCCGGGGCGCACCCAGTCCATCAACGTGTTCGAGGTAGGCGGCCGCATCCACCTCGTCGACCTGCCTGGCTACGGCTTCGCCAAGGTAGGCAAGCACACCCGCGACGACTGGAAGCGGATGATCGGGCACTACTTCACAAGTCGCGAAACTATCCGGCTCGTGGTGGCCCTGTTCGACAGCCGTCATCCCGCCCAGGATCTTGACCGCACCTTGCTGGAGTCACTCGCCGCCTACGGCTTTCCCGTGCTCGGGCTCGCCACCAAGGTGGATGACCTCCCGAAGGCGCGTCGCGACAACACCGTCGCCACCCTGGCCCGGGCGCACGGCCTCCCCGACGACGCGGTGATCCCCTTCTCGGCCACGGAGCGGATCGGCCTCGAAGAGGCGCGGGAGGCGATCGCCTCGGTACTGTAGGAGGGGAGGACGGCAGCCCGCTCCCGCCGGCCCCTGCGCGCGGCTTCGAGGTCGGCTTGGGCGGCCCGCCGCTCCGCCACCTCGCTAGGTCGCCCGGATCATCACCGGCCGGCCCTGCAGCCTACAGCCTACCTAGTATTCCTGCCCCGGCACCACGATCACGATGTCGAGCGTGTCGAGCAGGATCGACTGGTCGCCGAGCACGTTGAGCGAGAGCACGTAGAGCTGGTCTTCCGTGAGCGCCGCCACCACGCCGCGGAAGGTGAGCGTGAAGGTGAGGATCATGCCCTCGTCGTCGGCGCCGAGGCCCTCGTAGTACTCGGGCTCGATGCTCTGCACGAAGCCGTAGGTGTCGCCGTCGACGGAGAGGTCCACGCGCTCGAAGCGCACGCCCGCGACCAGCTGCGTGATGGCGTTGACCAGCGTTTCCCGGAACTCGGCGTTGCTGCCCGACCACGTCTCCACCACGGGCTCCGCCGCCACGCCGTCGCCGTCGAGATCGGCGTACGAGCCGATCGCCTCGGCGAAGTCGTACATCTGCGGGTACCCGGTGGTGCCGTTGACGCTGACCCCCACGAAGTAGGCGCCCAGGTCGAGGAAGGCCGTCTCCGCGTCGGACATGCCGGCGTCGATGGGACAGCCGCCGGGCGTGCCGTTGTACATGCCGTTGCTCGACTCGGAGTCTCGCAGGTAGTTGTCACCCGCGAGCACGACCACGGGCAGCGAGTACTCGCGGAAGCCCATGCCGCCGAGCACGCCCCCGTCGGGCGTGCTGCTGTCGTAGTGCTCGCCGCCGCCGCCGCCGAAGGGGTCGGTCGCGCTGGCGATGAAGGGCATGACGTCGGTGCTGGTGTCGTAGCTGCCGTCGCAGTCCTGATCGTAGCCGGCGCCGGAAGCGGCCTGGTAAATAGCCTCGGTGCCCGACTCCGGGCCGTCGGCACCGGAGTGCGTGGAAAGGCTGGCGAAGCCCGTCTGCACCAGCGACGTGTCCGTCGTGATCTGCTGCCGCATGTAGTAGGGCTTGTCGGACCCTGGGGAGCCGAAGCTGCCGTAAGCGTAGTCGTCGTGGCCAGTCACCGCGTAGGCGGCGTCGGGCAGGACCGACTCGAGCTCGCCCACCAGCGTGTTGAACTCGCTGGCGATGGCGGTGATGGTGCCGCCCATCGAGCAGGTGGTGTCGATGATGAAGCCCACGTCGCCGCGCTGGATGGAGAGCTCGAACTCGAACTCCTCCTCCACCGTCGTGCGCTCCTGCACCTCCACGTAGATGCCGTCAATCACGCTCGAGGCATCGAGCGGGTCGGTGCCCGCCGTGTACTCGCCGCCGTCGGAGTAGCCGTCGCCGTCGGTGTCGTCGTCGTAGGGGTCGGTGCCCATGAGCAGCTCGTCGGCGTCGGAGAGCGCGTCGCCGTCGGCGTCGGTGTCCTGGAAGTCGTACTTGCCGTCGCCGTCGGTGTCGCGCGGCTCCTGCGCGAGGTTGCCGCCGGTGCCGCCCTCGTCGCCGTCGCTGATGCCGTCGTTGTCGGAGTCGCTGTCGAGGTAATCGTCGATGCCGTCGCCATCGGAGTCGCGGGGCTCGTCGTTGAACTCGGTGGTGCCGCCCTCGAAGCTGTCGCCGATGCCGTCGCCGTCGCTGTCCTGGTCCATGTAGTCGGGGGTGCCGTCGCCGTCGGTGTCGGGCTTCTCGCAGGCGCCGATCTCCTCGAGGTCGGGGATGCCGTCGCCGTCGTTGTCGCTGTCCACGTGGTCGGGGCTGCCGTCGCCGTCGGTGTCGGTGCTGTAGCTGTCGTTCGACTCCTTGCCGTCCTTGACGCAGTTGTTGTCGCTGTCCTCGTCGAGGTAGTCGGCCACGCCGTCGCCGTCGCTGTCGACCGGGAGCGTGGCCACGTCATCGTCGCCGGCTTCCTTCTTGTCGTTGAGGCCGTCGCCGTCGCTGTCGGTGTCCTCGAAGTTGGGCGTGCCGTCGCCGTCGGCGTCATCCTCGCCCTCGTGGATGTCGAGGATGCCGTCGGCGTCGGCGTCGTTCTGCTCCACGACGAAGGCGTCGTCGCCGCCAGAATCGACGGGACCGGAATCTTCCTTGGCGTCGTCGCCGGGGCACCCCAGGGCGAACAGGAGCGAGAAGGGAAGCAGACGGCTCATGGTGGCCTCGGAGGGCAGGAAGGATAGCCCGGATCAGGCTACGCACACAAGCGCCCGCACGCAGTACGGCGGCGGGGCCGCGCCTGTGACACCGCCCGCGATACAGCCTCGCGTGCCCCCCTACAAGCGGCCCGACCACTTCACGAAGAAGGCAAAGGCGCAAGGCTACGCCGCTCGGAGCGTGTTCAAGCTCGAGGAGCTCGACCAGCGCTTCAAGCTCACCCGGCGCGGCGGCAAGGCCGTCGACCTCGGCTGCTTTCCCGGCAGCTGGAGCCGCTACCTGCTGGAACGTGGCATGAGCGTGGTGGGCGTCGACCTCCAGGCCCCGGCGCTCAAGGGCGGCACCTGGATCGCCCGCTCGGTGATGGAGGTCGACGCCGACGAACTCGGTCGCGACATCGACCTCTTCGTGTCGGACCTGGCGCCCAACACCTCGGGCGACCGTTTCACCGACCACGCCCGGCAGATCCGCCTGGCCGAGCGTGCGCTCGCGCTGGCCGTCGCCACCCTGCGGCCCGGCGGCAGCTTCATCGTGAAGGTCTTCGACGGGGAGGACGCCCCCGCCTACACGCGCGCCGTCGAGGCGCGCTTCCCCCAGGTCAAGCGCGTGAAGCCCGAGGCCACTCGCGACAGAAGCGTCGAGTTTTTTCTCGTCGCCCTTGGCTTCCGCTCCGAGTGATTAGACTTCATCCACTCTGAGGTTTGTCTCCATGTCCTGGTCCAGCGTCTCCGTATCCAGCGCTAGCGTCGAAGATCGCGCCTCCTACCTTCGCAAGGTCCTTGGCCTCACCACCGTGGGCGTGGGCATGGCGGCCTCCGTGTCGATCGTTACCGCCATCGCCCTGGCCTTCGTCCCCGCGTTGCTCACCGGCTTCTTTCCCCTCGTCATCATCCTGGGCCTCTTCGCGCTCAACAGCTTCGTGGCCCAGCCCATGGTGTTCGGCAACGCCAAGCCCGTGGGCTTCGCGCTCGGCATGGGGTTGCAGGGGATGGCGATGGGCTTCCTGATCCTCACGGCGTTCATCGTGAGCGGGGCCTCGTTCGGCAACCCCTTGCTCCTCATCGGCCTCGCGATGGGACTCACCTTCTTCGGCGTGCTCGGCATGACCGCCTACGTCTTCGTGGCCCCCCGCAACTTCTCGATGATCGGCGCGGCGCTCTCCGCGCTGTCCATCCCGATGCTCATCGCGATGGTGGTGGGCTTCGCCTTCCCCGCGCTGCTGGGCGGCACCTTCGGCCTCGTCATCAGCGTGATCTTCGTGGCCGTGAGCGTCGGCGCGGTGCTCTACCAGCTCAACGAGGTGATCCACCGCTTCACCACCGACGCCCACTGGGAGGGGGCCTACACCATCGCCATGGGCATCCTGACGCTGTTCTGGAACATCCTCAGCCTACTGATGCGTCTCAGCCGCCGGTGAGCCCGGAGTCCTGACGGGGCGCGCGCCGCGGCTTAGGCGCGGGCCCCATGTCCACGCCCATCGTTGGCCGCGCCGCCGAGACCGAGGCCCTCCTCGCCTGCATTGCCGCCGGGCGACACGTGTTGCTCGAGGGACCCGTAGGCGTGGGCAAGACCGCGTTGGCGCGCGCCGTGTGCGCCACGCTCGATCGGCCGATGGTGCGGGTGGATGGCGACGGGCGCTTCACCGAGTCCAAGCTGGTCGGCCTGTTCGACCCGCCGGCGGTGTTGTCGCAGGGCTACCGGCCAGAGTGCTTCCTCGGCGGGCCACTGGTGCAGGCGATGCGGCTGGGCGGCGTGCTGTTCGTCAACGAGCTCAACCGTATGCCCGAGGGCGTGCAGAACGTGTTGTTGCCGGCGCTCGACGAGGGGCGGATCTTCGTGCCCAACCTCGGCGAGGTCTCGGCGGCGCCGGGCTTCGCGCTGGTGGCCACCCAGAACCCCGCCGAGTTCGTGGCCACGGGCGCCCTGTCCGAGGCGTTGCTCGACCGCTTCGAGCTGGTGCGCCTCGACTACCAGTCCGAGGCGGAGGAACGCGACATCGTGGCCCAGGACGCCCGATGCTCGCCAGGAGCGGACACCATCGAGCGCGCGGTGGCACTGGTGCGCGCCACGCGGGCCGACGCCCGCATCCGCCGTGGGGCCAGCGTGCGCGCCGCGATTGCCGTGGCCGACATTGCCGCGCGGCTCGGCGGCGACGTGGGCCGGGCGGCCCGCCTGGCGCTGCCGACGAGGATCGAGCTGGTGGACCCCACGGCCACGCCCATCGCGGCGCTGCTGGACGACCTCGCAAAAAAAGCGAGGGTCGTCGACCCGCGCTGAGCCTCAGCCGGTCGGCGACCGCCTCCATGCCCGATGAGGGTGCACCCGCGAGCCTGTTCGCGGCGCAGTCTTCGGCCGGCCCCCCCCCGCTGGACCTGCCCACGGGCTGGGACGCGGCCACCGCCTGGCGACGCCTCCAGGGGAACTTGCCCGAGGGACCGGTGCGGCAGGAGGTACGGGAGCGCGCGATCAAGGCGGTGATCGACCTGGCCAGGCACTTGCTTCGCCACGCCGCGCGTCCCATGCGCCGCGAGTTGGTGGGCTGGCCCGAGGAGGGCGACCTCGACCTCGAGGAGACCCTTGAGCGCCCTCGCCCGTGGACGGCCGACGACTTGAGGGTCGACCGTCGAGTCCCTCGCGACGCCGACGTGGTGGCGGTGCTCGACATGTCGCTTTCGATGACCGGGGAGAAGATCGCGCTGGTGGCCGTGGCCACCGCGATCCTCACCCTGCGACTGGAGCGAGTGTCGGTGGTCGCCTTCGACACCGTTGCGCACGTGCTGGTGCGCAACGGCGAGCGCGTGTCGCTGCGGGACGTGGTGCGCCGCGTGCTGGAGGTGCCGGCCCAGGGCTACACCAACATCGAGGGGGGGCTGGTCGCGGGCGCCGAGCAACTCCGGCGCGGGCGCCACGGGGAACGCGTGGGCATGCTCTTCACCGACGGGGTGGCGAACGTGGGCCGCGACCCGGTCACCGCCGCGCACCGCTACCCGCGGCTGCACGTGGTTCACGTGGGCGAGCATCACCCGCAAGGCGCGCGCGCCTGCCTCGCGATGGCGCGGGCGGGCCACGGGAAGCTCTACCGGGCGAGGGCGTACCAGGACCTGCCTGGGGTGGTGCGCACCGCCGTGCGGGAGCTGTTTCGGGGCTAGGCCCCGCGCGCCGGCGCCGCTAGGGCTCGAAGCGGTAGCCCACGCCCCGGAGCGTGAGAAAGTGCCGAGGGCGCTCGGGGTCGTCCTCGAAGAGCTTGCGCAGGCGCATCACGTAGTTGTCGACCGTGCGCTCGGTGGGGGCGCGGTCCATGCCCCAGGCCGTTTCAAGAATGTCAGCTCGCGACAGCACTTCGCTCGCATGCGAGACGAGAAAGGCCAGTAGCGACAGTTCCGTCTCGGTGAGCGTCACGCGCTCCCCGGTGCCGTCGGCCCTCCGGGCCTCGCGGGTATCAGGGTTGACACGCCAGTCAGACACCTCGATGTCGCGACATAAATGACGAACGGTTCCCGCTCGGCGCGCGAGGGCCCTCACCCGCGCCACCAGCTCCGGCATCGCGAAGGGCTTGGCGAGGTAATCGTCGGCACCGGCGTCGAGGCCAGTCACCCGGGAGCTCACGTCAGCGCGAGCGGTGAGCATCAGCACCGGGGTGGACACGCCCTCCCGCCGCAGGTGCTTGCACACGTCAATGCCATCGAGACCGGGCAACATCCAGTCCAGCACGATGACATCGAAGGCCTCCTGGGCGCGAGCCAGACCGTCCTCGCCTCGATCGACGCAGTTGACATCGAAACCGGCGTGCTCCAGGTTCAGCCGGACCATGTCGGCCACCAGCTTCTCGTCCTCGACCACCAGCACACGCACGCTCACGACGTCTTCCCGGGCAGGATCAGCCGGAACGTAGCACCCTGTCCTGGGCCCGGGCTGTACCCCGCGAGATCGCCTCCGACCTCTCGCGCGATGGTGCGGGCGAGGAAGAGGCCGAGGCCTGTCCCCCGGCGCTCGGTGCGGTGCCTGCCCCTGCGGTAGGGCTCGAAGATCGCCTCGGCCTCGCCAGGCTCGAAACCGGGTCCCTGGTCCTGGACCTCGATCACCACGCGGTGGCCGTCCCGCCGGGCATGCATGCGCACCCCCTTGGCGTCGGCGTGTCGCATGGCGTTGTCGAGCAGGTTGTCGAGCACGCTCCGGAAGGCGTTCTCGGGCAGGGCGAGGAGCATGTCGGCCGCGTTTCCGAGGTCGTAGTCCACCGCCTCGGCCACGCGATGGCGGCGTACCTCCTCGACCAGCTCGCGCAGGCGCCGCGTCTCCACGGGCGAGGCCCCTGCCAGCACAGCCTGTCTCACGACGATGCCCTCGGCGAGACGTTCCAGCCGGTCGCACGCGGCGAGGCCGGCGTCGATGTGCGGCGCGGCGGCCTCGGGCGGGAGCACGCCCGAACGGAGACTCTCGAGCAGGGCCCGGATCCCAGCGACCGGAGTCTTCAGCTCGTGGGTGCTGGCGGAGAGCATGGCCTCCAGTCGCGACTGCTGCCGCCGCTCGAGGTGGGCACCGCGCCATGCGAGCGCCAGCAAGATCACGGGCACGCAGGAGAAGGCGAAGCCCTCCCACATGATCATCGTCCGCCGCCGCGCGAGGATCTCGGTGGCCTCGGCCTCGGCCCCGTGCACTTGCACCGCCAGCGCGTGCGACTCGTCCGCGAGCCTGCCGAGCAGGGCCGCCCACCAGCCCGACAGCGCCACGAGGAACGCGATGGTGACCACGAGCAAGACGCGATGAACGCGCCCGTCGTCGCGACGGCGCTTCACAGGTGACGATTCACTTGCGACGCCGGACGCGGATCAGGAGTCCAATGGGCGCACCGAGCAATACCGCGAGGCTGGAGCCGCAGCAGGTGTAGCGGGGGCCGTCGTCGTAATAGTAGTCGTAGCACTGGGCGCCCTTGACAACTTGCCAGCCCTCGTTGCACACGGGGTACTCGCTGGTCAAACCGTCGTCGTAGCTGACGTAGCGCATCTGCTCAGTGGTGTCGTAACCCCGGGAATAGAGCACGAGGTCGGCGTCGACCGCCGTGGGGGCATAGCGCATGCGCATGCGGGTGAGGACGTAGCTGCTGCCGTCGGTCCATCCGAGCTCGCGCAGCGTGCTGCTGGAAAGCGGCTCGGTGGTGCAGGGATCGCACTTGCCTCCCGACCACTCGTACTCGCGCACCCAGCCCACGTCGCCGTCGAGTCCCTCGTCCAGTTGCGACGCGTAGAAGTCGCCGAAGGGGCCGTGCCCTCGCCACAGGCACTCGTCCTCCACGTCCACCTCGCGGTAGTTCGCGATGCCCGTGCCCCCGGCGCGCTCCGCGGTGAGGGTGTAGAGCAAGAGCTCCTGCTCGTCGACGGCGTTGAGCGTGCCCAGGCGAATGGGGATGCCGAACACCTCCGAGTGGTACGTCATCTTCAGCGGGGGCAACCACACGCTGCCGGCCTCGGGCAGTGCCACGCGAGCGACGAAGAAGTACGAGCCCGCGTCGAGGTACTCCTGGATGAGCCGACCCGCGCGGGCGTCGATGGCGAGGCCCTCGTCTTCCAGCCAGTTGAGGATGCCCCCCGCCTGCTGGGCGTCGAGGATGACGATCTCGTACACGCCGGTGACGAAGTTGGCGGCGACAGTGGCCGAGGCCTCCAGGCTCTCGGCGGCCTCGTTGCTGCCGCTGTCCTTCATGGGAGTCTCATGGGCGATGCAAGCCAGCGCCGTCCACAGGGCGGGGCCCGGCGGCGGGACGACCACCTGGGCGTAGGTGTCGCAAGGATAGGCGACGAGCCGCGGCGCACTGTAGGCGTCGATCACCGCGAAGGGCGAGGTGCCGAGCTCGGAGACCGCGCCCTCGCCCATGACCTCCGGCACCGGGACGATCATCACGAAGTTCGTGGTATCGGTGGTGACGTCCTGCGCGATGGTGAGGGTGGTGCGGTTGCCGTCGCGGGCGATGACCACCTGGCTGGCGTGGTTCTGCAGCGCGGTACCCGTAGAACCCACGTAGTAGCCGCAGAATGCGCGTGCACCGGGGACGCCGACGAGGAGGAGCGAAATGAGTATGGACACGGCGGCCTCCCGATCCGTGCTGACCCGGCCACAGTGTAGCGGGAAACACGGGAGGCGGCGAGGGCGGGAGGACGGTCGCGACGGCCAGAGGCGGCGCGAACCATGTAAGAAAGCCAATAGTTTACATACCAATATGATTCGATACAGCATATTGTTGCGAAAACTGAACTATTTACTCGTTGAGGTAATCCCCGCCGGTGAATAACCCTGCACCCCGTGCCCACCCTCTCCACCGAGGCCCAGATCGCCCAGCGACTGATCCTCCTCATGAATACCCTCCACTCGCGCTACGCGGGCGACTGCCTCGACCTCATGGTCGAGTACAACATCACCTTGCCGCAGATCATGGCCCTGCACGCGATGCGCGCCGGGGCCGGCAACGTCACCCAGCTGGCCCAGGCCCTCGGCATCACCACGAGCAACGCCAGCCAACTGCTGCACAAGCTCTTCGAGCGCGAGATGGTCTCGCGCTACGAGAACCCGCAGGATCGTCGCCAGAAGGTCATCTTCCCCGCTCGCGAGGCCGACGAACTCCTCGACCGGCTCGCTCAGGCCCGTAGCGAGCAGATCGCCCGTGCCATCGAGGGCATCGACCCCGCCTTGCGTGACGAGTTCGTCGCCGTCCTCGACCGTGTCATCGCCCAGTTGCAGCCCGTAGGAGCGTCCCGATGAAGCCCGCCGTCAGCCTCCAGAAAGTCGTCAAGGACTACCCGCTTGGGAAGGTCACCGTGCGCGCGCTCCACGGCGTGTCGCTCGACATCCAGCCCGGGGAGTTCACCGCCATCGCCGGCCCGTCCGGCAGCGGCAAGACCACGATCCTCAACATGATCGGCTGCATGGACGTGCCCAGCAGCGGCTCGGTGGCCCTAGACGGCACGGAAACCAGCCAGCTCAGCGACGCGCAGCTCACGCGGCTTCGCCTCGACCGCATCGGTTTCATCTTCCAGTCCTTCAACCTCATCAACGTTCTAGACGTGCGCCAGAACGTGGAGTTTCCGCTCCTGCTCCAGGGCAAGCACAGCGCCAGGGAGCGCGCCGAGCGAGTCTCGCGCATGGTGGAGCGCGTCGGGCTGGCCAAGCACGCGAAGCAGCGCCCCAACGAGCTGTCCGGCGGGCAGCGGCAGCGCGTGGCCATCGCCCGGGCGCTGGTCACCAACCCGGCCATCGTGCTCGCCGACGAGCCGACGGCGAACCTCGACAGCCACACGGGACACGAGATCATCGAGCTCATGCGCGAGATGAACGAAAAAGACCACACCACCTTCATCTTCTCGACGCACGACCCGCGGGTGATGGAGTGCGCGCACCGGGTGGTCAAGGTGGCCGACGGGGTGCTCGCTTGAGCCTTGCCCTCGCGCTGCGGCTGGCGCTCGGCAATGTCCGCGCCTATGCCGTGAAGAACCTCATCGTCGGGAGCATCCTCGCCTTTGGCACACTCTTCGTGGTGACCGGCGCCGCCCTGCTCAACAGCCTCGACCGGGCCATGCAGGCGAGTGTCACCAACGCCATCACCGGCGAGTTGCAGGTCTACGCCAAGGACGCGCGCGACCCCCTGTCGGTGATGGGCGACATGGGCATGACCGTCGCCGACATCGGAGAGATCGAGGATCTCGCCGAGCTCCGCGATGTAGCCGCGTCGGTGGCCGAGGTGGCCGAGGTCATCCCCATGGGCATCGGCCAGTCCACCGTGTTTGGCGGCAACGACATCGACATCGTGCTCGGCGAACTGCGCGGCGCCGTGAACGCGGGCGACACCGCGAAGGCCGCCGCGCTCCTCGACCGGGCCCGTCGCATCGCCAGCGACCTTGCCCCCGAGATGGACAACATCGAGGAGCTCACGAGCGACACCGCCAAGCTCGCTGACGACCGCGCCACGCTGGCTCGGGTCACGTCCGACACTTTCTCCGGCGAGTTCGCCGCCAGCCCCATCCCCACCATCGACTGGATGGACAGTCACCTCGCGCCCCTGGCCACCGATGGCAAGATGATCTACCTCCGGCTGGTCGGTGCCGATCTCGACGCCTTCACCCGCAGCTTCACCAAGTTCGAGCTGGTGGAAGGCGCCATCCCCATGCGCGGGGAGCGGGGCTTGCTCATCCCCGAGAGCTACTACCAGCTGTGGATGAAGAACACCGTCGCGCGCGAGCTCGACCAGATCCGCGACGAGGTGCGGCTCGACGGCGAGACCATCGGCATCACCGGCGTGCTCTTCGACCGGGTGCAACGGAACAGCCGCCAGTACCGACGGATCCTCTACCAGCTCGACCCGGCGGTGGCCGACGCGCTCGAGCCCAAGATCCGGGCCCAACTGGGCGGCATCGAGGGCGACATGGCCACCCTGCTCAAGGCCTTCCTCGCGGTGACAGACGAGAACCTGGAGTCGCGGTATGCGTTCTTCTACAAGGAGATCGCCCCCAACATTCGTCTTTACGACATCAAGGTGGGCGACATGCTGCCGCTCCGGGCCTTCACCAAGTCGGGATACCTGAAGTCACTCAACGTCCGCTTCGCCGGCATCTACCGCACCAAGGGCTACGCCGGCCGCGAGATGATGACCGACGCGAACACCCTCATCGACCTGGTGAGCTTCCGCGACCTCTACGGCAAGATGACCGACAGCCAGCGCGCCGAGCTGGCCGACATCAAGGCCTCGGTGGGCGGGCGCGACGTGGGCGCCGAGAACGTCGAGGACGCGCTCTTTGGCGGCGGCAGCGGTATCGAGAGCACGGTGACGAGCGGTGACGGCTTCGCCGCCATCGACGCGCTCAGCTTTGGCGCCATCGACGCGCGCGTCTCGGACACCTACCCTCCCGAGCAACTCGACAGCGGCCTGGCGCTCAACGTGGCCATCCGGCTGAGGGACCCATCGCGCGTTCCCGAGGGACAGGCCGCGCTGCAGGCCGCGATCGACAAGGCCGGGCTTCCCTTGCAGGTGGTTGAGTGGCGCACCGCGGCCGGCATGATTGGCCAGCTGGTGAGCGTCGTCCAGGTGGTGATGGCCATCGCCGTGGGCGTCATGTTCCTGGTGTCGATGGTCATCATCAACAATGCCCTGGTGATGGCCACCATGGAGCGCACCGCCGAGATCGGCACCATGCGCGCCGTGGGGGCGAGGAAGAGCTTCGTCGTCGCGCTCCTCGTCCTCGAGACGCTGCTCGTCGCCATCGCCGCCGCGCTCGTCGGCAGCGCCGGGGCGGCCGCCCTGGTGGGCTGGCTGGGGGGCGTCGGCATCCCCGCCGGCATCGACATGTTCAGCATCCTCTTCGGCGGCCCGTTTCTCTACCCCAGTATCGGATTCGCCGAGGTTGGCCTCGGCGTGGGCCTCGTGTGCGCGGTGAGCGTGCTCGCCACCCTCTACCCGGCCATCCTGGCCGCCGGCGTGCCGCCCGTGGTCGCGCTGCAGTCGAAGGAGTAGCCCATGGTCCTCGCCAGCATCGCCCTGCGAAATCTCGTGCAAGCGCGCAGGCGCACGCTGCTACTGTCCACGGCCATCGGGCTTGTCACCACCCTGCTCGTGCTGCTCCTGTCCATCAGCGCGGGCATCTCCGACAACCTCGTCCAGTCCGCCACCACGCTCTCCTCCGGGCACGTCGTGGTCGCGGGCTTCTACAAGCCTTCGCCCACGCTCGGCGCCCCCCTGGTCACCGACGCCAGCAAGGTCCGCGCGATTGTCGAGGCCAAGACACCCGGCCTCGAACGCGTCGTGGCTCGCGGGCGCGGCTGGGGCAAGATCGTCGGGCCCGGCGGCTCGGTGCAGGCCTCGCTGTCGGGGGTGACACTCAGCGACGAGCCCGGCTTCGCCGACACCCTGCAGCTCGCGCCTCGCTCCGCCTACCTCGAGGGCGGCGGACCGGAGGTCGTGGGCGATGCCAGGCGCATCGGCGAGCCCGACGCCCTGATCCTGTTCGCCTCCCACGCGCGGCGACTGGAGGTGGACGTGGGCGACCTCGTCACGATTGTCACCGAGCAGACCGACGGCCGCAGCAACACCCTGGATGTCACCGTCGTCGCCATCGCCCGCGACATGGGCATGCTCTCGAGCTGGTCGGCGATCATCGACGAGCCCTCGCTCAAGAAGCTCTACTCGCTCAAGGGCGACACCACTGGCGCCCTCTGGGTGTACCTGGACGACATCGCGGAGTCCGAGCGCACGATGACCTCGCTGCGCACCACGCTGGCGCAGGAAGGCTACGCGCTGATGGACTACCAGCCCGTGCCCTTCTGGATGAAGTTCGAGGTGGTGGGCGGCGAGGACTGGACCGGGCAGAAGCTCGACCTCACCACCTGGGCCGACGAGGTGAGCTTCCTCATGTACACCGTGGTCGCCTTCGACATCGTGACGGTGTTCATCTCCTCGATCCTGCTCATCATCATCGCCATCGGCATCTCCAACACCATGTTCAACACCGTGCGCGAGCGCACCCGTGAGATCGGCACGATGCGCGCGATCGGCCTGCGCCGCAGGCAGGTTCTCTGGCTCTTCATGCTCGAGGCGATCTTCCTCGGCCTGTTCGCCACCACCTGCGGGGCGGGGCTCGGCGCGGTGCTGGCGCTGGCCCTCGACGCCGCCGCCATCCCCGTGCCCATCGAGGCGATGCAGGCCTTCTTGCTCTCCGACACCATCCCCTTCTCGGTGCGTCCGCTCGCCCTGTCCGGCAGCGTGGCCTTCCTCACCACTTGCACCGCCCTCGCGGCGCTCTGGCCCTCCTATCGAGCCGCCCTGCTCAGACCCATCGTGGCCCTCGGCTACACCGCCTAGACAAAGGAACGATCCATGCTCGCATTGTTCATCGCCACCCTGGCCTGGGCCGCGCCCTCCTCCGACGAGCTGGTGGGCATGCTCAAGGTTGTTGACGACCGCCAGCAGAACAACGGCGACTGGCGTTCGCTGGTGTACATCGAACAGAAAGAGAAGGACAAGTCCGACCTTGCCTATCAGGCCGCCATCTACCGTCGCGATGCCGACGACAAGCTGGTGATCCTGTTCCTCAAGCCGCAGGCCGAGGCCGGGAAGGGCTACCTCCGCGCCGACAGCAACCTGTTCATGTTCGACCCCACGGTAGGAAAGTGGGAGCGCCGCACCGAGCGCGAGCGCATCGGCGGCACCGGGTCCCAGCGCCAGGACTTCGACCAGTCGCGGCTCGCCGATGAGTACGCGCCCACCTTCGTGGCGGAGGAGAAGCTGGGACAATACACCGTCAACCGGATCAAGCTGGCGGTGAAGGCAGGGATCGACGTGGCCTACCCCGTGGTGGAGCTATGGCTCGACAAGGCCACCGGCAACGTGCTCAAGCGACAGGACTTCGCCGAGTCCGGTCGCCTGATGCGAACCACTTACTACCCGGCCTGGAACAAGCTCTACTCGGAGTCGAAGAAGGCGGAGGTCTATTTCCCGAAGGAGGTCTGGATCTACGACGAGGTGGAGAAGGGCAACCAGACCAAGGTGGTGATCCAGGAGGTCGACCTCAAGCCGCTCGACCCCAACATCTTCACCAAGGCCTGGCTGGAATCGAAGAGCCGCTGAGATGCTGTTCCTCGCCACGCTTGTTCTCGCCGACGACCGGGACGACGACGTGTTCGGCACCCCGTCCGATCCGCCACCTGCCGACACGCCACCCGCCGAGCCGCCGCCCACCGATCTCGGCGAGGTGCAGCTGGTGACCACGAGCGACGACGCCATCGCGGCCAGCCTCGCCGAGGCCGGCGACCGGCTCGTCCTGGGCGGCAAGCTCTACCTCCGCGCCGATGCCGCCGTGGTCGATGGCGCCGAGTTCAACGAGACCGCGCTCTCCAGCCCCAACCTGCTCGACCTCTTCGCCGACGTGCGCCCCAACGACCGGGTGCGCGGCTACGCCGCCGGGCGCTTTCGCTACGACTTCACCGTGGCGCCTGGTGACACCGACGATTGGGGCAACGAGTTGGAAGCCGGGAGCGTGACACTCGACCAGCTCTGGCTCAAGTTCGACGTGGGGCGCGTGGCCTATGTCACCACGGGACGGCAACGCATCAAGTGGGGAAGCGGGCGCTTCTGGAACCCCACCGACTTCCTCAACGCCCAGGCCCTCGACGCGCTCGCCGCGACCGTGTTCGACGAGCGCACCGGTGTCACGTTGCTGAAGGTCCACGTGCCGCTGGAGAAGATCGGCGCCAACCTCTACGCGGTGGGCAGCTTCGACGGGGCCGACGACTTCGAGCAGGTGGGCGGCGCGCTGCGCACCGAGTGGGTGTTCTGGACCGCCGAGCTGGCGCTGTCGGCTGCCGCGCGCGAGGGCGACCCGCTGCGCCTCGGCGCCGACCTCTCGGCCGGCCTCGGGCCCATCGACGTGCACGTGGAGAGCGCCGTTCGCCACGGCGACGACAGCGCCTACTACGAGGGCACCTTCAACCTCGACAAGTTCAATTTCCCCGAGGAGGTGAGCCGCGAGGAGGACTGGATCCCCCAGGTGGTGGCCGGGGCCGAGGTCGCCATCAAGTACAACGACCGCGACTCGCTCTACCTCGGCGCCGAGTATTTCTACAACGACGCGGGCTACGCCGACAGCGACCTGCTCCCCTACCTGCTCTTCGAGGGCGCCTACACGCCGTTCTACCTGGGGCAGCACTACGCCGCGGCCTACCTCTACCTGCCTTCCCCCGGCCGCTGGGACGACGGCAGCCTGACCGCCTCCACCCTGGCCAACCTGTCCGACGGCACCTACGTGTCGCGGCTCGACCTGTCACACCGCGCGCTCACCCACCTCCAGCTCAACGCCTACGCCGCCTACCACTACGGCGAAAACGGCGAGTTCCACTTCAGCTACGAGGTCGACCCCATCCCCGGCATGCTCGACGACGGCCTGTCGATCCCCGCCCCGGTGGCGGAGTTCGGCGTGGGGGCGATGGTGAACTTCTAGCGCAAAGTAGCGCAAAGGTACCGGAGGTTAAGGGTTAAGACTTAGCCACGCCCCCGCGATAAGCCCCCCGGCGATGCCAACCCCCCAGGCCCGCGCCAGCGCCGAGCTCGCCCGCATCGACGCCTTCTTCCCCGTGCTCCAGGGCCTCGGCCTCCGCTGGGCGGCCGCGCGCCCCTGGGAGGGCCTCACCGTGGGCCTGCACCTCCACCTCACGACGATCACCCTCGCGCTGGCGAAGGAACTGGTGCTCGGCGGGGGTCGCTGGATCCTCAGCGCGGCCAGCCCCGCCACCACCGACCCCGGCGTGGTGGACTACCTGCGCACCCTCGGCATCGAGGTACACAGCGGCCGCGGCGCCCGCGACGGCATCGAGGCCACCCTCGCCGAGCGCCCCGCGCTCTTCGCCGACGTGGGCTTCGCGCTCGGGAGCGCGCTCCTCGACGACGGCCAGTGCCCCCGCGGCGGCGTGGAGATCACCCGCTCCGGCGTCACGCGACTGCGAGACCGGCCTCCCCTCCCCTTCCCCGTGCTCAACATCAACGACGGCCGGCTCAAGCCCGCCGTGGAGGGCCGCCGCGGCGTGGGCGAGGGACTCTGGCCCGCCTTCACGTCGCTCACCGGCATGCACCTGTCGGGTCGGATGGTGCTGGTGGTCGGCTACGGCCCGGTGGGCCAGGGCGTGGCCAGCTTCGCGCGCGCCGCCGGCGCCACGGTTGAGGTG
>VGRE01000054.1 GCA_016875435.1 Deltaproteobacteria bacterium
GCGGCCACCGGTGTAGGCGCGCGCGTCGTCATCGAGCTCGCTGCGTGCCCAGGCGCGTGGGAGGTAGAGATCCTCGAGCGCGGCGGCGGCGCCGCTGGCGTCGGCGACCGTGACTGCGGCGGTCGTGGTGGGGGTCGCGGCGACGGTCGTGGACGGACCGTAGGAGGACGCGAAGGCCGAGGCCGCCGGTACGGCGATGGCCGCGGCGATGGCGAGCGCCAGGCCATGGCCGCGCAGGGTGCGGAGCGAGGGGACGGGGCGCTGCACCACGAGATCCACGGCGAGGATGGTGACGCTCGCGAGCCCGAGGAAGGCCCCGTAGTAGAAGCAGGCCAACGTGGCGAATCCGCCCACCAGCCCGAGCCGCACGAACCAGCTCCACGCGCCGGTCTCCCGCGCGCGCAGGAGGCATCCGAGTCCGAGCGGCAGCCACCAGAACTGCCGGAGCTCCCCGACGCCCACGTGGACCGTGAAGGCCGCGAACGCCGACCCCTGGGCGAGCGCCGCCGCCACGTAGCCGCCGAGCCGCGAGCCCGACACCATCCGGCCGAGCCATCCCGCCGCCATGCCGAGGAGCGTCAGGTGCACGAAACACAGGACGTTGGCCAATGAGACCGCCGGGATGGGGAGGAAGAACCCCACGAGCCCGTCGAGCGGATCGATCGGGTACAGCGCTGCCCCGTCGGGAAAGTTGACCAGACGCGTTCCCAGCCCGGGCTCGCCGGAAAGGAGCTCGGTGCGCATCCACCAGAGGTTCCAGAGGTGCTTGGCGGTGTCGGCGTCGGCGCTGCCGAGGGCTCGGGCGCCGGGAGTACCCGGCGTGGGGCACATCATGACCGCGGCGAGGGCCGCGGATTGAACGATCAGCAGGCCACGACGCACTCCGTGTAGGTAACCCACTCAGGACTGCCGACACGAGCTCGACGGGGGTTAAGATTTTGGGGAAGCAGGGCGGGAGTTACACCGAACCGCTCCAGGATGACCCGCACCGGGATGGGCTTGCAGCGGCCGCCGACACATGCGATACTGGAGCTTGAGGTCGCCTATGATTTCTCTCCTACTCGCGTGCAGTGTTGAAGACCAACTCTCATCTGCGGTCGGCAGCGACGTGGCGGCGACCGACTCGATGACCGAAGTAGCCTTCGTGCTGGGCCTCAAGCAAGGCGAGCGCGACGCTCGGGTCGTGGAACTGAATGCGGAACACGAGGTGATCCGCTCGATCGAGATGAGCGCGGTCATTGGCGAGCGGTGGGGCTCGCAGATGCCGCCCCCCCTGCTGATGGACGTCCAACCCCTCGAGGGGCACCGGTACCTCGTCGCCGTCCAGCAACTCGGCCTCTACGAGTTCGATCGGGACGGCAACATCCTGTGGCAGCACGAGGATCCCACGGTGGGTCACGACGTGGACCGCCTAGCCAACGGAAACACCCTCTACGCCCGGCCGTGGGCCGCGCAGGGCGAGGTGGCCGTCGTGGAGGTCAACCCCGCGGGCGAGGAAGTCTGGACTTGGCGCGGCGAGACCTTCGAGACGAACCCCGAGTGGGACGGCTACATCGACGAGGGCGGCGCCTGGCTCCACGTCAACTCCGTTCAGCGCCTCGAGGACGGCACCACGAGCATCTGCGTCCGGAACCTCAACACCGTCGTGGTCGCGAGGGCGAACGGCGAGGTCGCGCGCAACATCAGCTTCGCCTCGGCGCCAGACTCCCCCGGTCCCGTCACGGAGGGCAACCTGCTGGGGCACCGCCCGCATGGCGCGGAGTGGGTCCCGAACCGGGGCTTCCATGTGGCGCTGCGCGGCCCGGATCGCGCGGTCGGCATTGCGAACGGCAAGCTCGCCTACCAGTACCGGGAGCCCAACTTCACGAGCATCAGCGACGTGGACGCGCTCGAGAACGGCGAAACGCTCCTCGTGGCGCACGGCTCGGTTCGCCACGTCGATGCTGCTGGCGAGCTGATCTGGGACTGGACCGAGCCGCTCGAGGTGCTCCCGGCCATGGACGGCGCAGAGGATATCCGCCCGCGCACCCGCCAGGCCTTCTACAACATCACGAAGGTCGCAGCCGACGGATCGCCCCTTGACTACGACTGATCGAGCGGTCGGGCGGGCGGATTCCTTCGACGGTGTGCTGCTTCGCGGTGTGCTGGTTCTACTGGCGTTGAACCTCCTCGCCCTGGTTGCGCTGTGGCTTGCGCCCATGCCGGATCCAACTGCGGTGCCGGGCCGCTCACCGCAGCACGTAGTAGGCGCATGAACCGGGTTGCAGCGGCCGCGTTGCTCCTCAACGCGGTCCTGCTGCACGCCGTCGTGCAGCGCTACCTTTCGCTGTTGGACGCGTGGGAGCGCCACGACCTCGCGCGCGCGACCCACGCGAGCCTGGCCACGCGGTGAGCGCCCGCGTCTACCTCGACAACGCCGCCAGCACGCCGCTGGACGTCGCGGCCGCGGCGCGTGCGCAGGCCGTCGCCGCGAACGCCGGGAACCCCTCGGCGATTCACGCCGCGGGCGTGGAGGCCACCCGCGAGGTGGAGCGGGCGCGGATTCGCGTCGCAAGGGCCCTCGGGGCCTCGCCGGAGGGCGTCATCTTCACCTCCGGCGCCACCGAGGCGAACAACCTTGCGCTCAAGGGCGTCGCCTTCGGGCGGAGCGAGCGCGTTCATCTCGTCGTGTCGGCGGTCGAGCACCCAGCCGTCCTGGAGCCCGCGCGCTGGCTCGCGGACATCGGTCGCGCGCGCCTGACGGTCCTTGAGGTCACGCCCGATGGCGTCATCCGCCTCGACGCACTCGATAGTGCCCTGAACGATGCCGAGCCCACGCTGGTCTCCGTGCAGCAGGCCAACAACGAGACCGGCGTGCTGCAGTCCATTGCCGAGATCGTGGCGTCGTGCCGTCGTCGCGGCGCCCTGTTGCACGTCGACGCCTCGCAGGGCTTCTGCAAGGCGCCGCTCGACGTGGACGGCCTGGGTGTCGACCTGGTGACCGCGAGCGGCCACAAGTTGCACGGGCCCAAGGGCGTGGGCTTCTTGTACGCGCGCCCCGGGCTCGCGCTCGTGCCGCTCTTCCACGGCGGCGGTCACGAATCCGGTGCGCGCGGCGGCACGCTCAACGCGCCGGCCATCGCAGGCTTCGGTGAGGCGATCCGCGGCTACACCGCGGCCGAGCTGGCGCGGGTCGCGGCGCTGCAGGCGCGCTTCGAGGCGGGTCTGCGGGCGTGGCAGCCGCAGGTGCGCATCCACGGCGCATCCGTCCCGCGCATCCCGACCATCACCAACTTCGCGATTCCCGGCCGGTCCGGCAAGGCCACCATGCTCGAGCTCGACCGGCGCGGCATCTGCGTTTCCGCCAGCTCAGCGTGCCACTCGACCAGGCTCACGCCGAGCCCGGTGCTCACCGCGATGGGACTCACCCCCGGGGAGGCCGACGAGGCCGTGCGGGTCTCCTTCGGCCGAACCACCACGCCGGATTACGTGGACGCCTTGCTCCGAGCGCTTACCGAACTCCATGGGAGAACCCTGGCATGACCGAACAAAATGTCGGCGGCTCCAGCATCACCCTCGCAGGTCGCCGCATCTGCGCTACGTGCGTCCTCCCCGAGAACCCGCCGCACATCAGCTTCGATCGCAACGGCGTGTGCTCGGTGTGCCAGGAGTACAACAAGCAGGAGCGCACGCCGCTGCTCCTGGAGTCCGACTTCATCCGCATCCTCGACAAGCACCGCGGAAAGCAGAAGTACGATTGCCTGGTCATGTGCAGCGGCGGGAAGGACAGCACCGCTGCGCTGTACTTCATGAAGGTCCGCTACAAGCTCAACCCGCTGGCATTCACCTTCGACCACGGTTTTGAGCAAAACGACGCGGTGGCCAACGTCCGGCGAGCGGTGGACAAGCTCGGCATCGACTTCATGTTCTTCAAGACCAACTTCATGAAGGACATGTTCAAGCGGCTGATCCGCTCCAAATCGAAGGCGGTCATCTGTCATCCCTGCTCCATCTGGTACATGAAGCTGGGCTACGACATGGCGGCGCGCGTCGGCGCGCCGATCATCATCGCGGGGTGGACCAAGGGGCAGTCGGTGAAGCAGGAGGTGATGTCCGCCTGCGGCTGCAACGTCCACCAGCCCGAGTACAGGGCGATGGCGACGGAGACGCAGCGCTTCCTCGACGAGCAGCTGTCGGACATGCCGCAGTACAAGGACTTCCCGCGCTCGATGGAGCAGATGCTCAAGCAGGTCAAGCGCGGTGGCAACAAGGCCACCGTGCTGTCCCCGCACTGGTTCCTTCCGTACGGACCTGAAGAATATGTGAAGATCATTCAAGAGAATCTGGACTGGCAGTACCCAGAGAAGAGCTATCCGCGCAAGTCCACGAACTGCTCGCTCAACTTCGTGTCCGTGCACAACTCCATGCGCGACTACGGCTACACGCACTACCACGTCGAGATGAGCAAGCTCGTGCGCGAGGGTGTGATGAGCCGGGATGAGGCGCTGAGGAACCTCGAGATGAACTTCAGCGACGAGCTCATGACGGGCATCCTCGGCGAGCTCGGCCTGAACCAGAAGGACATCTGACATGACCGGAACGATGTGCACCCGCTGCGTTCTGCCGCACGCCCCTCCCGACATTCTCCTCGACGCCGAGGGGGTCTGCAACATCTGCCGGAACTACGAGGCGGAGGAGCGCATGGGCGCCCTCGAGGATCCGCTGTTGGAGACGGACTTCCTCAAGATCCTCGACAAGCACCGAGGCAAGCAGGAGTATGACTGCCTCTGCATGCTCTCGGGCGGCAAGGACAGCACCGCGGCCCTGTACTACGTCAAGCAGAAGTACAAGCTCAACCCCCTGGTGTTCACGTTCAACCAGGGCTTCGTGCCGGACGAGCACCTCGACTCCGCGCGCAAGACGGTAGACAAGCTCGGCGTGGATTGGGTGTACTTCGAGACGCCCTTCATGAAAGACATGTTCCGCAAGATCGTGCAGACCAGGTCGAAGGTGGTCATCTGCGGCATCTGCTCCCTCTGGTACATGCTCAAGACCTACGAGATCGCAGCGCAGTTCAACGTGCCGATCATCATCTCGGGCTGGACCAAGGGACAGACGACGGGAAGCTCCCGCTCGGTGCTCTCCAAGTGTGCGTGCGACCAGAACCCGGAGGAGTTCAAGGCGATGAGCGCGGCCACGCGCGAGTTCATGGACAAGCACGTCCGTACGGATCCAAAGTACCGGGACTTTCCGTACAACATGCAGGACGTCATGCAGATCGCCAAGACGCAGTACAAGAGCAAGGCGGTCGTGCTGTCGCCGCACTGGTTCGTGCCGGGCGGCCCCGACGAGTACGTTCCCGTCATCAAGGAGAAGCTGGGCTGGGACTACCCCGAGCGCTCCTACCCCAAGAAGTCGACCAACTGTGACCTCAACTTCGTGGCGTCCAAGCTGGCGGTCAAAAACTTCGGCTACTCGCACTACCACATCGAGATGAGCAACATGATCCGTCTCGGCGTGGTGACCCGCGAGGAGGCGCTGGAGCACCTCCGCATGGATTACGGCGACGAGGTGCTGGGCGACATCCTCGCCAAGTTGGACTCCCGCGGGATGGCGTGATGCAACTCCCCGCCCCGGTCGAGCGCTTCTTCGAGCGCGCCCAGGAGGTCACGGCGCGGGTGATCGCCGCCGTCCAGCCGGTCGTCGTGAGCGTGTTCTTGTTCGTCATCTACGTCGTGGGCGTGGGCCTGACCAAGCTCGGCTGCATGCTCTTCCGGCGCGACGTGCTTCACCTCGACCAGGCCGTGGAGACGGATGGCTCGTTCTGGCGGCCGGCTCAGGGATACGAACTGGACCCCCAGCGGCTACGAAAGCAGGCGTGACGGCGAGCAAATGAAGAAGTTTCGCTACATGCTCAGGATGGCAGCCGAGATGCTGGAGCTCATCCGCGAGCACAAGCTCTACTTCCTCGCGCCCTTGCTCCTTGCGCTCGTCGCGGTGTCGGCGCTGGTGTACTACGTGGGCCCCACCGTGGTGATCACCTTCATCTACGCGGGCGTGTAGCGCGTGTACGTCCTCGGACTGTCCTGCTACTACCATGACTCCTGTGCGGTGCTCCTCAAGGACGGCGTCGTCGTGGCGGCGGCGCAGGAGGAGCGCTTCAACCGCGACAAGTACAGCCCGGTCTTCCCCATCCAGGCCGTGAACTACTGCTTCCAGGAAGCGGAGATCACCATCTACGACGTGGACGAGGTGGCCTTCTACGAGAAGATGTTCCTCAAGTTCGAGCGGACGATTCTCAGCCATGTGGCCGGCTACCCGTTCACGCTGCGGAACTTCGTGCAGACGATGCCGCTTTGGCTGAAGGACCGGCTCGCGGTGCCCTACTTCGTGGAGGAGGAACTCCGCTTCAAGAAGCCGCTCTGGTTCGTCAAGCACCACCTCTCCCACGCGGCGTCCGGCTTCTTCGCCTCCCCCTTCGAGCGCGCCGCCTTCCTCACCGTGGACGGGGTGGGCGAGTACGCCTGTGCTTCCTATGGCGTGGCCGAGGGTACGGACCTCAAGGTGCAGCGCGAGATGCACTACCCCCACTCGCTGGGCCTGCTCTACTCCATCTTCACGGCTTTCCTCGGCTACCGGGTGTTTTCGGGTGAGGGGAAGGTCATGGCCCTCGCCGAGCTCGGCGAACCGCGATTCCTCGAGCAGTTCCGCCAGATCGCCGACCTGCGCGAGGACGGCAGCTTCCGTCTCGATCTCCGGTACTTCGCGTTCAACCGCGGCGACACGATGCACAACCGCCGCTTCGAGGAGCTGTTCGGACCCGCGCGCGCCGAAGACGCCGAGCTGACCGACCGTCACCGGGACATCGCCTGCAGCCTCCAGCGCTTCACCGAAGAGGTCCTGCTCCGCATGGCGCGGCATGTGCACCGCGCGACGGGCATGGAGCAGCTCTGCCTCGCGGGCGGGGTCTTCCTGAACGTCACCGCGAACAGCCGCCTCCGCAACGAGACGCCCTTCCGGGACATCTTCATCCAGCCGGCGGCGGGGGACGCCGGCGCCGCGCTCGGGGCCGCGGCCTACGTCAGCCACAGCGTGCTCGGCGCCCCCCGCGCCGCTCCGCTCCGCTCCTGCGCGCTCGGCAATGCCTACACCGACCGCCAGATCGAGGTCGTGCTGCGCAACAAGCGCGCCCAGTACCGCACGCTCGCCCCCGAGGCCCTCGTCGGCGAGGTGGCGGATCGGCTTGCAGCGGGGCGGATCGTCGGGTGGTTCCAGGGCCGCATGGAGTTCGGGCCGCGCGCGCTCGGGAACCGCAGCATCCTCGCCCACCCGGGCCTTGCCGAGATGAAGGACCGGCTGAACCTCGTCATCAAGCGGCGCGAGGCATACCGTCCCTTCGCGGCCAGCGTGCTCCGGGAGCACGTTTCGGACTGGTTCGAGGGGGTCGGCGACAGCCCCTTCATGCTCGAGGTCGGCCGCCTGCGGGAGGCGCACGCGGGCCGCGTCCCCGCCGTCACACACGACAACGGCAGCACCCGCATCCAGACGCTCACGCGCGAGGAGAACGGCGTCTACCACGAGCTCGTGGACGCGTTCCGCGAACGGACTGGCCTGCCGATGGTGCTCAACACCTCGTTCAACGAGGACGAGCCCATCGTGCGAACGCCGGCGGAGGCCTACAGTTGCTTCGAGGAGACGGGCATGGACTGCCTCGTCATGGGCAACCACCTCATCGAGCGCTGAGGCGCGGCGGTCACTGGCCGATCGATCCGTCCACGCGCTCGGTTCGGAACTGCCGGTGGCAGACCACGCAACTGGCGGTGATCGTAGCCAGGCGGCCCGGAATCTCGGCGTCGGGCAGGTCCGCCTCGAGATCGTCGGCAAGGGCGTCGAGATCGGTGTGCAGTTGCTGCCCGAGCGCCGTCCACGCCGGCGGCAGGGTGGCGCGGAGGGACGGCGCGTCCATGGCGGGCGTGTGGCGCGGGACGCGGCGCAGCGCGGCGGCCATCCCGGCGCGGTCCTTGGCCGACCACGCGCGCAAGAGCGCGTCGATGGCCTCGACGTTGCGTCGCATCGCGGCCTGGACGGCGTCGTGCTCCTGCGGCCCCAGCGCGATCAGCGTGCGCGCATCGGTGCTCGGCGGCGTGGGCTCGGCTGGTTGCGGCGCGCGGTGTAAGAGGAAGGCCGCAAGGACCGCAAGCACGGTGGGAGGCCACAGCGCGAGCGCGAGCAAGGCGGCGCGCTCGCGCGCCCGGCGGGACAGCAGGGGGGCCATCGGCGTCCTCGTAGCATAGAGAGCGGGGACAGCACACCGCACCTCCCGGAGACCCGCGTTTGGCCGACCGCTCTCTCCTGCCGCTCGCCGCCAGCGCCGCGATCGGGGCGACGGCGCTGGCGTACCTGCTCGTCTGGCCGAGCGACGGAACCGGGGCCGGAGCGGCCTCCACGCTGCTCGACCCGCTGGCCGAGGATCTCGCGACGGCGGGCGCCGCGCTCACCGTGCCGGAGCCCGCGTCGCGCCTGCGGGCCCAGTCGCCGGGGGGGCGCCTCGCCGAGGGGCTCTACGCGATCGGCGCGGCGCGCCTGCGGGTGCGCTTGACCGACGGCCAGGACGCCACGGCGCTCGCCGATGCCGAGCGGACGCGCGTGTTGGCGCTCTTCGAGGAGCACCAGGCGCCGTACCCTGGGGCGCTCTCGACCTCGTTGCGGTGCCCAGAGGCGCTCCGGCCCGCGGCGCTCCCCGACCTCCCCGCCGCGCGCTTCGCGCTGCGGCTGTTCGCCAACGAACGCCTCGCCTACGGCGGCTGCGCCGACGATCTGTTGCGCTACCGCGCGAGTTACGGCGCCTTCGTGGATGCCGCGGGCGAACGCCTGATTCGCGTCGAGTACTTCGACCTGCGCGACGCCGCAGACGTTGGCGCGGAGTTGCTCCGCTCCTTCCGGTGGAACCGATGAGTCGCCTCAGTCGGCACCAGCGGAAGCATGCCCGCCTCGCGCTGATCGTGTTGAACCTCGCGATCGTCGTCACGATCGCCGCCCTTGTCTGGGTGCGACGCGTCCCCGGAGAGCCCCCCGTCACGCCGGAGGAGGCGGTGCCGCTGACGGTCGACTGGGCGCAGCGCCTCGCGCCGGACGCCACCGAGGCCGATGCGGCCTGCCCCGGCTGCAACGTGCTGCTGGTCTCCCTCGACATCTTCCGTCCCGACCACCTTGCCTGCTTCGGCAGCAAGGTCGACACCGGCTCGCACATCTGCGATCTCGCCGCCCGCAGCGCCGTCTTCGAGGACTTCATCGTCCACGCCTACCAGACGCCCGTGAGCATGATGTCGATGTTCACCGGCCGCTACCCCTCCCGCAGCGGCTTCACGAACTTCGCCGCGGTGCTGCCGCCCGAGGTGCCCACCTTGCCCGAGGCGCTCTCGCGCGCGGGCTACGAGACGCTCGCGATGGGCTCCTCGTTCGAGGTGATGAGCGACATGTCGGCCCAGCGGAAGGACCACCTGCGCTTCCGGGTCGACGGGCTGAACCCCGGGATGAGCTTCTCCCGCGGCTTCGATCGCTTCGTCTTCTCGGGGCACCGCAACGTGCCCACCGACGCCATCGGCTGGTTGGCCGAGCCGCGGGACCGACCCTTCTTCCTGTGGCTCATCCTCGGCACGCTGCACTGGCCCTACGGTGCGCAGGCCGAACCCTCCGAGGCCGCCCGCTTCGATCCCCCCGGCTACGAGGGGCCGCTCGCCGAGACCGGACTCGGTTTCGAGACCCTCTCCCGGATCTACCGCGACACCTGGTACCCCAGCGCAGGCGCCCCGCCGGTCGCCCTCGACGAAGCGGACGTCGCCTACGTCAACGCCCGGTACGACGTGGGGCTCTGGACGGTGGATGGCTTCGTCGGCGAGTTGATGGCCGCCTTCCCGCCGGAGATCCTTCAGAAGACGCTGATCGTCCTGCACGGGGTGCACGGCGAGGATCTCGGCGAGCACGACTACTTCGGCCACTACGACGTCTACGACACCGAGGTGCGCAGCACGCTCATCGTGCTCTCGCCGCGTCGTCGCACGGAGGGGACCCGAATCCGCGGGCAGGTGGAGGGCGTGGACCTGGGTCCCACCATCCTCGATCTCGTCGGTCTGCCGGCGCTCGAGGGCGCGGATGGCCGAAGCGTCGCGCCGGAGCTGCGCGCGGGGGTGGCCGATCTGGAGCGGCCCGCCTTCACCCAGCGCCTGCCGCTGTGGGAGGACATCTTCCGCTACCGCGCCGACATGCCCGCCGACTACGTCGCGCGCATCGACCCGATCCTCGATCGTGCCGTCTACGGAGACACCGCCATGCGCACGATGCGCTGGAAGCTCATCCACCGCCGCTCGCGCGCCATCGAGGCCCAGGTGAGCTGGTGGACCTACCTGTCTGGGGCGAAGCTGGAGCGCCCGGAGTGGGAGCTCTACGATCTTCTCGCCGATCCGACCGAGCAGCACGATGTGCTCGCGCAGCACCCCGACGTGGCGGCCGAATTGCAGGCCGAGCTCCTCGCCTGGGAGGCGCGCACGGGCGCGGATCGCGATCCGCCGCGCGGTGCGCCCCCGTCGGCCGCCCCGGGGGATCCCTCCCCGTGATCTCCCTGGCCCTGCTTCTCTCGGCCTGCGATCCCGCGCCCTCGCCGTCAACTCCCGTCGCGACGGATCCCGACACCGCGACCCGCCTCCACTGGTTCATCCCCGACGGGCTCCGCGCCGATCCGGAGGTCTTCGACGTCTACCGCTGGGCGCGGGAGGGCAAGCTCCCCCACCTGAAGGCGCTCATGGAGCGCGGCGCCTACGGCTACTCCATCCCCGCCTTCCCCTCGCACACGCCGGCCAACACCGCCACGCTGCTGACCGGCGCGCTGCCGGAGACGCACGGCGTGGCCGACGGGCCGATGCACGTGGAGGGCTTCCCGCTGGCGCGGCCGTCGGTCGGTGGCTTCAGCTCCGCGGCGAGAAAGGTGCCGGCCGCGTGGTCGCTGTTCGAGGAGGCCGGCCAGCGCGTGGTCCTCCTGTCGCTGCCGGGCTCCACGCCGCCCGAGTTGGGCCCCGGGAGCGTCACGGTGCGCGGTCGCTGGGGAGGCTGGGGCCCCGAGCTTCCCGCGGTCATCTTCGAGCGCGCCGACGCCGAGCGTCGGAAGGCGATGGCGCGGAGCGCGAAGCTCTTCCTCGTGGGCGAGGAACTCACGCGTTTCGTGGAGGCGTCGGAGGCCACCGCCCCGTGGGCGGGTGCGCCACCCTCGGACACCCCCGCACGCGAGATCGACCTGAGCGTCTCCGGAGCGCCGCTCTACGGGCTCCTCGTGGACCCGCCGGCGGACGGCCGTGTCGGCTACGAGCGGCTCATCCTCTCGCAGGACCGGGCGCATCTGCTCGGTACGCTCGCCTCCGGCGAGTGGAGCGCGTGGTTCCCCGCCACGGCGCGCTGGAAGGACGTCGACGTGCCGACGAACCAGCGCGTGGAGCTCATCAAGCTCGGCGACGACGGCTTCTTCCGCGTGCGGGTACTGTTCGACGGCCTCAACGCGCTGGTCACCGAGCCCCCGGAGGCGGCCGAGGCGCTCCGCAGCGCCGCCGGCCCCATGGTCGACTACCCCGACAGCTACCCGGCCCAGTTGGTCTTCTACCCGGAAGACAAGGGCGCCTTCCTCGCGGAGTCGCAGCAGTCGCTGGCCTGGCACCGCAGCGCGGTGGACGCCGTCTACACCCGCTTCACGCCGGACGTCTTCATCCACGGGATCTACACGCCCAACCAGATGCTCACGAGCCGCTGGTGGCTAGGCCATCTCGATCCCGCCAGCCGCCGCTACCACGAGGTCGACGACGCGGCGCGGGCCCGGCTCTGGGACGAGGTGATGGGGATGTACCGCGGGATCGACGAGGCGCTCGGGCGTGCCGTCGCGAACCTCGCGCCCGACGCGGTGCTGGTGCTGAGCTCCGACCACGGGGCCATCCCGCTCGAACGGCAGGTCCACCTCAACAACCTCTTCGCCGCGCGAGGGTGGTTGACGGTCACCGTCGACCCGGCCACCGGCGCGCCCGAGGTGGACTGGGAGGACTCGAAGGTCGTCTTCCTCAACACCTACAACGTCTACATCGACCCCGAGGGCCTCGGGGGCGACTGGACGCGCGCGCGCGGGCCCGCCTACGAGGTGCTCCGCGCCGAGGTCGAGGCCGCCCTTGCCGGCCTCCGCGACGGCGAGCGTGCGGTGGCGACCGCGCGGCGCTGGGAGGAGGCGGGAGCGCAGGGGCTCCCGGGCGATCGCGTGGGAGACCTGCTCTTGACCGCGGCCCCTGGCTACGCCTGGACCGAGCAGCTCACCGACGATCGCGCGCTCTTCAGCGAGGCGCAGGTCAGCGGCTACAAGCAGGGGGTCGACCCCGAGCGCACGCCCGGGCTGTGGACGCCCTTCGTCATCGTCGGTCCGGGCGTGAAGGCGGGACACCGCATCGCGGAGCCCATCCACGCCATCGACCAGCTCCCGACCATCCTCCGCGCGATGGGGCAGCCGATCCCGGCGACGGTGCAGGGCCAGGCGGTGGACGAGCTGTTCGCGCCGCGCTGACGCTACGCGACCCGCACGGACAGCACCCAGCGGCTGTCGGCGAGCTGTTCGCGCTCGGCGATGGTGTGGCCCTCGGCCTCCAGCGAGCCGGGCACATTCTCGATCGGCTCCCCGTCGTCCACGGTGACGCGGAGGATCTGCCCGCCGTCCATCATCTCGAGGCGCAGCAGCGCGCGGGCGGAGTTGCGCGGGCAGGGAACGCCGGTGAGGTCGAGGATTTCGTCGGCGTCGAGCAAGGGGCCCTCCTGGCTGCGTTGCGCCGCCGCCGGGGCGCCGTGCACCTGTCGGCAACGCCGACGAGCTCTATCCCACCCGGATAGGGTCGGCAGGTGGCCGTTCCGCAGCCCCTCCTCCCGCTCGTCCTCCTGGTGGGCTGTGAGCCCGCCGTCGGCCCGGTCGACCCCTGCGTCGCCCCCGCCACCGAGGAGGTCGCCGCGATGTGCGCGATCGACGTGGCCGCCGAGGTCGCGGCGACCGGCGGCAGCACCGCGGTCGAGGCGGCTTGCGCGCCGATCGGGGACGAGCGTTGGCGGGCCGAGTGCTGGTTCCGGGGCGCGGAGTCGCTCGCGAACGCGGGTCGGCTGGACGAGGCCTTCGTGAGCTGCGGGCGCGCGGTCGGCTTCGCGCGGATGTGCGTGGGGCACGCGGCGTGGCTCGGCGCCGGGCTCGTCGAAGGGGCTGGCCCTCGGGATGCCGACGCCCAGGCGGCGGTAGACGCCTTCGTCGCCCGGGTGCCCGAGGTCGGCGAGGACGGTGGTGCGGGCGCGCGGTGGAGCCCGGAGGAGGTGGCGCGTGCGGCGGCCTGGCACGCCGTCTACGTCGGGCGCGGAGTGGCGGACCCCATCGCGGCGCGCGGGGCGCGCACGGAGGACGCGGCTCTCGCCCATACGGCGTTCGCCTGGGAGGCGACGCGCGCGATCGGCGCCGCCACGCCCCCCATCGAGTTGCTGGAGGCGGTGGCGGCGATCTGGCGTGGAGAGCGCCCCCCTCCCTCCGCCGCGCCTGCCGACGCGGTCTGCCTACCGACGCGGCTCGTGCCGCGCAGCGCCATCGGGTACGGCGAGTACGTGACCATCCGCACCGCCGGGGGGGGCCAGCGATTTGTCGATCCCGACGTGGAGGCCGACCTGCGCGTCGCGGTGCTCGAGGCCCGCTGGGCGGCCGGCGCGGACCTGCCCGTCGAGGCGGAGACGGCGCTGCTCGCCGACCCATCCCCGGCCGTTCGCCGAACGGTCGCGCGGCACCTCGCCACCGATACGCGCAGCTACCCGGACCTCGGGAAGATTCCTGGCCTCGACGATGCTCTCCTCGTCTTGGCGCGAGACGTGCGGCGCGCGCAGGAAGGCGGCTTCGCGGTGCACCCGATGCGCGGGGTGGAGGGTCGATGCGCGCGTTGAGGCGCCGTGCCCGCTTCGCCGCGGCAGGACTCGTCGTACTGGTGGCGACCGGGGCGGCCTGGTGGCTCCGTGGCGGCGGCGACGCGGTGGCCGACTGCGCGCTCCGCTACGACCGCGCCGCGCGGCTCGAGTGCCGCGCCGAACGGGGCCTCGACGCGTCGGACGACATGCAGGACCTGCGCGCGCGGGTGGAGGCGACGGAGAATCCGGTCGAGCGCGATCTGCTCCTCCTCCGCCTCGTGATGGACGACCCGCATCGCGGCCGCTGGGCCTGCGCGCGGGTGGAAGATTTGCGCATGGGCGCCTGGTGCCGCGACGTGGTGGGCCGCTCCCACCTCCAGCCCGCGCGCGGCGAGGCGCTGAATGCCACCCCGCGGGCCCGGTAGGCGCCGACGGGAGGTCCGGCGCGCTCCCCGCCTACCCGGTGGGGCAGGAGGGCCCGGTGGTGAGCCCGAGCAGCGTGTCCGGGGAGACGTAGTGCCGGTCGTCCCCGAAGGTGTAGCCATTCCAGCCGATCCCGCCGCCGACCGACTCCAGTTCGAGGACGTTGCGGAGCGAGGTGTGGCTCTCCATGTACAAGAGCGCCATCGGCGTCGTGCCGTCGCAGAGGCGGTAGCGCAGCTCGTCGCCCTTGTTGTAGGTGCCGCTGCCGTTGATGTCTTCGAAGGCGAGCCCGTACTCGATCGCGCCCTGGTCGCCGTTGCCCAGAACCTCGAAGTGGTCGGCGGCGGGCGGCTCCGTCACCGACAGGGTCCAGGACTCGCCGCTGAGCATCGCCTCCGCGAGCGAGCGGTCCGCGACCTCGCCGCCCTCGGCCGACACGCGGGACAGCCACATCACGCCGCCGGCTGCCGGGGCGTCGGGCCAGGTGCCCGAGGCGGTGATGGAGGGGCTGACCGGCAGTGGGGAGATGGGGACGGCCGCGATGTCCCCCAGCGCGATGGGTGTGAGGGTGTCGTAGTCCATGGTCACGGCGTTCCAGCCCTCCGCCGCGCCAGCCAGCGTGGACCCCGCGCCGTCCGCGCCCTCCACGTACAAGAGCCAGGTGAGCCCCGCGCCGACGAAGACCTCGCCCTCGCCGGGCGAGCCGTCGCCGTCGGCGTCCACCACGAGCGTTGGCACGTAGTAGGCCACGAGCACGCCGCCGCCGATGTCGGTGAGCGCGTCCGACGAAGGCGCGGTCAGCACGAGATCCACCGTGTCCGCCGCGGCGGCGCTGAACAGCGACGTGCCGAAGAGGAGCTCCCCGGTGCCCAGGGCCGCCGCATCCACGGCCAGCAGGGCGAGCGTGGAGCCCTCCGAGCCTGCGCCGACCAGGAAGGTGGCCGTGTTGCCGGCGCTTCCGGTGTCGGTGTCTCCGCCCGTGTCGGTGTCTCCGCCCGTGTCGGTGTCCCCGCCCGTGTCGGTGTCTCCGCCCGTGTCGGTGGCCGTGGGGTCCTTGGAATCGGAGCCGGAGCAGCCGGCGAGGAGCGTGGCGAGGGCGAGGAGCGTCATCAGGGCATCTTAGCCCATCGCGACGCGTCGAGCCGGGCCTGCGTTGGCAGTCCTGTCCGCCGCCCAGGCCGCCTCCCCCGCTTACTGTTAGGATCCCGTCATGGCGAGGATCGCCCTACGACTGCTGCGCCGTCGCGTCGTGCGCCCGGCCCTCTCCCTGCTGCTGGGCACCGCGCTGACCCTCGTGGGCCTGGAGCTCGTGCTCTCGCTGGCCTACCGCGGCTTCGCGTGGTCCCAACGGCGCGAGAACGACGCGGAGGCCGGGCGGGAAGGGGAGGTGCGAATCGTGTGCATCGGCGAGTCCACCACCGCGGTGGCCGGCGACGAGACGGGCACGATGCTCGTCTCCCGCACCTCGTACCCGGCGCAGCTCGATACGATCCTCAACACCCGCCAATCCGAGCGCCATTTCCGCGTGCTCAACAACGGGATCATGGGCGGCACGAGCGGTACCGCCCTCGAACTGCTGCGTCAGACCCTGCATGAGCAGCGTGTCGACGTCATCGTGGCGATGATGGGCATCAAGGACACGCCGAACGAGTGGGTGCCGTTGACCGCGGCGCTCCCGCGCTGGACGGATGGGCTGCACACGGTACAGTTGGCGAGCTGGGTGTCCGAGGGAATCCGCCTGCGACGGAACGCCAACGTCACCGACATCCGAACCTTCGACGATCTCCCCCCTTCCGCGCAGGAAAAGACCGTGCAGTTGGGCAACTACCTGCGCGAGATCCGGATCGCCGACGACGCGGTGGCCATCTCCCAGGCCCGGGCGGCCATCTACCTTCTGCGCATCGGTCGGGTGTCCCAGGCCGAGGCGATCATGCGGACGCTCACCGAGGAGCGCGACGTCGGGTACAGCCTGCTCGCGGACATCCTCCAGGGCGCGGGTCGCCACGATCAAGCCGCCGCCGTGCTGAGCGATGCGATCGCTCGGCATCCCGAGGATCCGATGTACAGCGTCGTGCTCGCCGACCTGCTCATCCGGCAGAAGCGGCACGCCGAGGCGCGGGAGGTCCTCACCGCGGCCGGGGCCAATCAGGGCAGCTGGCGGGAGCCCGAACTGGCCCTTCCCTACGTGGAGATGGGGCTGGTGGAGGTCCTGCTCTCCGAGGGGGGGTACGACGATGCCCTGGCCCGCATCGAGGCGATTCGTCCGATCGTGCGCATCCGGTACCATGATGTGCTCCCGCCCATCCGCCTCCTCGTCGCGGCGGCGCGCGGTCGCGCCTACATGGGCAAGCGCGCGTGGGGCCCGGCCGAGGCGAGCCTGCTGGAGGCGCTGGAGATCAGCCCTGGGCGGCACTCCAACATGTGGCTGCTCAGTCAGGTGTACCGCGAGACGGGCCAGACCGCGAAGGAGGAGGCCGTCCGATGGCAGCTCCTCGAGACGCAGGGCCGCGTCGCCGAGTACTTCGAGCTCGCCAAGCTCTTCCGGCTCGCGGGGCAGCCGGAGCGGGTGCCCGAGGTGCTGGCGTCGGCGGTGGAGCACACGCCCAGCCTCCGCGCGAACCACGCCGCTCTCTACGCCCTGGCCGAGCAGCACGGCGCGCGCCTCGTCGTCATGCAGTACCCCGCCTTCGATCTGGAGTCCCTGCACCTCTACGCCCCGCCCAAGGAGGGCGTACGCTTCGTGGACAACCTGCACGTCTTCGACGCCGACCCGGACGGCTACTTCTTCGAGCCGACCTACCCGAACTCCTTCTCGCACTACACGCTGGCCGGCGCCGGGGTGCTCGCCAATCACGTCGCGGACACGATCCTCGACTTTTACGCGGAGGCGCCCGCGGCGGAGCCCGACGGAAGCCCGCGCTAGCCCAGGTCCGCGCCGGAGGGCATGCGTCTGCGCGATCGCGTGCAGGTGTTCATCCGACCTGTTCCAGGGTCGGGGCGCGGGGCCTCGTGAGCGCGCTGCGGGACGGCGCGATATGGGTACCGCAGGAGGGAGGGGCTGATGTTTCCGATCCTCAGCGCGGTTGGGGCCTGATGGGAGCGACGCGGATCGCCGATGGCGCGCGCCGGTGCGTTTTTTCTTCGCTGTCTCTCCGCGCGTGGTGATGGCCGGATGAGCGTGGCGGTGATCGGGGCCTCCCTCGTGGCTGGCATCTTCGTGGTGCTGATGCTGGGGGTCGGCCTTTGGTGGGGCATGGTGCGACGGGCGAGAGTGGTGGAGCGACCGGCGGCGATGGCCGCCAAACTGTCGGCATACGCGATGTCTGGAACAAAAAACCCGGTGTTTTACGAGGGAGATCGCAGCGGGCGGCCTTGGTTGCTGGCGGGGGTGACGCTCACCAATCAGGCGGGCCGCCAACCCGCCAATGTTCGGGAGTCCGTGCGGCTGGTCCTGCGGGTGGAGCTCGAGGCCGAGGCAGACATCGTGGTGCTCCGCCGCCATGACCGCGGCCAGGCGGGCCTCGACAGCTTCGATTCCGCGTTTGAGAACAAGAACGCCCAATACCTCCGGAGCGACCAGCGCGACGCGATGCTCAGCTTTGCTCGCGAGTTTGAGGGCGGTCTTCGCCTCCGACCCCGAAAAGACGCAGACAAAGTCCTTATCCCCCCGGGGGTCTGGGGCAGCGGCGCCTACATCCTGGTCCACGACCGCATGACCCTGGATCTGGCGCCCGCGGAGATCGAAGCGGCGCTCGCCGGCATGGAGAAGGTGGCCCGCACTCTCGAAGGAGCACCATGAACCCAAGCTCGTGGGAGAAGGCCCGCGGGGTGGGGACCCACCAGCCGGCGGGCCTGGACCGAGGCCGCCCGCGACCGACCCGCCCTGGAGCGCGTTGACCGTTCCCGTCCGCTGGCAGGCGGCGGACCCCGTCGTGACCGGTACGCGCGTGACCCGGCCTACGCCGACGAGGTCGACCGACTGGTTGCCACCGCGGTTGGCGTCGAGGCGCAGCCTACTCGAAGGTCCAGGTCGCGCCGCCGACGTCGGGGAAGGGGACGAGCACCACGTTGGAACGCTCCATCACGGGGGACTGGCTCCCGTCGGTCACGCCCCGCAGGTTGCCGGCCACCACGAAGATGCCGACCGTCTCGCCCGGCGCGGGCTGCCGGCCCTCGAGCGCCCCCCAGCGCGAGTCGTAGTACCAGTTCACCGCGATCTGGTCGTCGAGGGCGACGTTGCCGCCGGACTCCCACAGCCCGTACCAGAACTGGATCGCCGCCGATCCGTACCAGACGCCGTCGATCTGCTCGGCGAGGCCCAGGGTGTACTGGAGCGGCCCGTCCCAGCCGGGCGGGGTCACGTCCGGCCACCGATCTTCCCCGTCCTGCTTCGAGAACTCGACGTGGACGTGGTCACCGAAGGTGACGAGCGTGATCCGCGTGGAGACGGGCCAGTCGGCGAGGCCGGGCGGGTTGTCGGTCAGGGTGATCTCGGACATGTCGAGGGTCGCCGGCGCCGTGTCGGCGTCGGTGTCCGCGTCGGTGTCCGCGTCGGTGTCGGTGTCGGCGTCGCCGTCCGTCCCGAGGTCCGCCGATCCGCAGTCGCACGCGGACCATGATCCGTCGCTGCTGCAGATCTGCCCGCCGGCGCAGGCCCCCGCTCCCACGCAGGCGCGGGTCGCCCCCGGGCTGCAGGTTCCCCCCTCATCTTCCGCGACCAAACATCCGGCCAGGAGCGCGAGCATCGGACCTCCGGCGAGAGGGTATGCACGACCCGTGCCATCGAATTCGCGGCGTTTGGAGAAGGGTCGTCCCCTCGATGCCCCGTGGCGCCGCCCCGCGCGTGTCGCACCCCGGGGCGATGTCCTCGCGAATCCTCGACCAGATGCCCGCGAGGCCCGCCAGCGCTGGCGCGCGGGATCGACGCGGTGGCGATGAAGCGGATCGAGCGGTGGTACGCCGAGGCGGCGGGACGTCTCAACGGGAAGACCGGGTCGATCTCGATCCGGCAGGGGTCCGGTTCTTAACAGAACTTGAACCATAATTATCGCGTCATCATCCTCGATGGCGTGTAGGTGCGTGGAGCCGACGGTCGGCTCTCGTTCCATCGGGTGACGCCGCACACCGCCGACGTGAACGGCTGATTACCAGCTCGTCTCCCCGATCAAGAGGGGGAAGGCCATGGCCCCGTTGCTGGCGACACTCGTCCGGTCGCTCGAGCTGTAGCCGCTGGTGGAACCCCAGTACACGTAGGCGGTGCCCGCGTAGCTGCTGCCGGTGTAGTAGCTGTTGAACACCAGGTCGGGCCAGCCGTCGCTGTCGAGGTCGCCCGCGGCGGCGGCCGTGGTACCGACCGTCGCCAGCGAGGTGACGTCGGTAGAGGAGAAGGCGCCCGCGTTGTTCCACCAGATCGCCGAGTCCACGCTGTAGCTCGACCCGCTGTAGTGCCTCGGCAGCACGAGGTCGAGCCAGCCGTCGCTGTCGAGATCCACGGCCAGCGGATCGCGAATGC
>VGRE01000055.1 GCA_016875435.1 Deltaproteobacteria bacterium
CCGCCACGGCCACCGGTCGACGTGGACACGCCCCCCGACGAACCCGTCGTCGACAGCGTCGCGCCCGTCGAGGCCGCGCCCGTCGAGGCCGCGCTCGCCGAGGTGATGGTCCCCTCCGCGCTGGCCGAGGAACCACCGGCCCCGGTGGCCGACATCCCGGCCGCCGCGGCCGATGCGTCGGAGCCGCCCATCCAGGCGCCCGAGCCCGTGGCGCCCCCCCCGATGATCCTGGCGCCCGACCCCGTGGCGGCGCTGGCCGACACCGCGGCCGCCGCGCCCGACCCCATGCTCACCGCCGGGGGACGTCCCCGGCGGGCCAGCGTGGTGGCCGCCGGGGGCTCCGAGCCCGAGAACGCGGTCTCGCCCACGAGGGTGCGCGCCGTGGGCCCCTCGCTCGACGACGAGGCGATCAGCAGCGGCACCCACGCCGACGACGACTTGCTCGGGAGCGGCACCAGCGCGGCCGGCAGGGGCATCCAGCTGGACTTGGGCGGGAAGAAGGGCCCGACTCCACCCCGGGGCGACGGCGGAGCCCCTCGCCTCACCGACGAGGAGGAGCCGCACACCGCCGCCATGGCGGAGTCGCCCAGCATCAAGCCGGCGGGCGACGACGCGCGCATCGCGGGCCTGCTCGACGAGGCAATCGCCGCCGCCGGGCAGGGCGACCTCAACCGCGCCATCCAGGCTTTCACCGACGTGCTCGACATGCGCCACGACCGCGCCGACGCGCACATCGGGCGCGGCCGCTGCTACCTCGAACTCGGCGACTACAGCTCGGCGATGAGCGACTTCCAGCGCGCCGAGGACCTGCACCCCGAGCGCCCCGACGCCCACGTGGCCATGGGCGACTTGTACTTCGCCCGGAAGGAGTACCGTCGCGCCATCGAGTTCTACGACCAGGCCGTGGACTTCGACGGCAGCCACGCGATGGCCCGCTGTCGACGTGGCATCTCGCACTACTACCGGAAGAACTACCGGCAGGCCTTCCAGGACCTCCAGCGCGCCCACACGCTCGAGCCCGAAATCCCCAACATCCGGAAGTACGTGCAGATGGCGCTCAAGAAGATGGAGCAGCCGGACTAGTCGGTTGGAGGAGGTAGGTCCCGGGCGCAGGCGGTCCACCCGGCGTCGTCTCGCCCCGCTGCACGGCACTGCCAGCAGGGCGAGCGCGACCTCCCTTCTCCCCCCCCTCCCAGCTACGAGGCGTACATCTGCACGCTTGCGCCGAACTCGTCGGCCATGTGCAAGGTGAACGCCAGGTCGGGGTGGCGCACCACGACGAAGCCGTCGGAAAGGAGCGTCTGCTTCCAGTCACGACGGGACTGGCCGGGACGGAAGAGCTGCTCGGTGGCCACGTGCTCGCCGTACTTCTGCATGTAGCGATCGAGGCCCTCCAGGTGGCGGATCTTGCCCTGCCCCTGGGCGCGCTTGAAGATGATGGCCACGTTGTAGTCGCGCGTGACCTTGGCCTCGAAGCTCTTCCAGCACACCGCCCGGGCCCACTCGCGGAACAGGTCGATCTCCGAGCTGTAGTTCATCTGGTCGACGAGGTGACCGCCCGCCGAGCGCGCCCCGATCTCGCCGAAGACCACCTCGCCGTTGGCCTTCCGGTACCACTCCATGTGGGTGAAGCCCGTGCCCATCTTCAGCGCCTTGAGCACGCCGAGGCCGAGCTTCAGGCCCCCGCGCAGCTCGGGCTGGTCGGGGTTGCGGAGCACCACCACCTGCGGTGACACCCACTCGTTGCTGCGCGCGATGAGGGGCCGGGGACGGTACCAGGCCACGTTGTAGAAGGCCGGCCGCCCGTCGATGCACACGGTGTCGAAGGTGAACTCGTCGCCATCGACGAACTCCTCCACGCTCACCTCGCGCACGTGGCGCGTCTTGCCGAGCACCACCTCCAGCTCCTCGCGGCTGTTCACCCGGTAGGTGTCGGCGCTCCCGGCGCCCGCGATCGGCTTGACGATCACCGGGTAGCCGATGCGCTCGGCAGCGACGCGGATCTCGTCGGCGGTGTGAGCCCGGGCGTGGTGAGGCACCCGCAGCCCGGCGGCCTCGACCCGCTGCTTCATCAGCTCCTTGTCGCGGAAGCCCCGCGCCACGTCGAGCGACATGCCGGGCACGTCGAAGACCTCGCGCAGGTCGGCCGCCAGCTCCACGAAGGGCTCCCACAGGCACTCGATTCGGTCGAAGCGCACGCCGAAGGACCGCGCGGCGGCGATCGTCGCCTCGCGGTCGAACAGCTTGGCGCTGCGATAGCCCGCCAGCGCCCGCTGCACCTTCGGCGACAGCCCGCCGGGGTGACCGTCGCCGATGGCGAAGACCCGGGCGCCCACCTCGGCGAGGCCACGGGTGAAATCCTGCATCTCGGGGGGGTAGTTCGGAGCCAGGAACAGCACGTTCATGCCACCGGCTTATCGCGGCGCTTGCGGCCCGTGGCGAGCTCCGTCCACGGGCGGTGCGAGTCAGGGAGGAGGCAACGTGTCCCCTCTCCTCTTCGCCGAGCTCGCGCCGAGCGCGCACGCCTGCTGCGGAACCTACGTCGGCGGCGACGGGGCTAGCGGCGCCAGGACGCGCCGCAGCTGCGACGCGTCACGCCCTGCGACGAATCGCCGCGATCGCCGCCAGCGCCGCGGCCGCCCCGGCCACGCCCCCCGTCCCGTCGCAGCCACAGCCACTGGGGTCCTCGCCCTTGTCGCCCGCGGTGTCGTCGTCGCTCGCCACCTCGCCGGTGTCGTTGCCGGGGTCCCCCTCGCCGCTGTCGGGACTGCCGGTGTCGACCGGCTCGCCCCAGGTGGGCGCGGTGCTGCTCCCGAGGGTGGTGACGAGGTCGGCGCGACCGAGCACGTCCGCTTCCCAGTCGGCCTCCCAGGACAGGCGCAGGTCTTCGATCTTGCCCAGCTCGCGATCGGTGAGCGTGTCGTCGGCGAGCAAGACCACGATCATCGCCATGTGGTGCTCGGTGGGCGCGTCGCCGTAGGCGGGGACGCGCGGGCCCTCGCTGGCCACGATGTCGTCGACCGAGAAGGCGATCGGCGTCGCGGGGACGACGATGTCGGACACGGCGGCGTACTGGGCCTCCAGGAAGAGAGGCGTGTAGGTTGGGTCGCGACCCACCGCGTCTTGATCGGCCTGCGACACGGCCAGGAAGGTCTGCGGGCCCACCTCCTCGGCGGGGGCCAGGCCCATCAGGTAGAGGTCGAGGGTGGAGTAGGTCGACGTGGCGAGGTCGATCATCCAGGTGCCGTCGCCCTGGTCGACCCAGTCGTTGCCCTCCATCGGGCTGTTGGGCGTGTCGAGCCAGTACGACCAGTGGGCGGTGTCGCGGCCGAGAAGCTCGCTCGCACCGATGTTGTCGTGCTGGATCTCCGTGAAGGAGCCCCAGCGGTGCATGAACTCCTGCCCGAACACGTAGCGGCTCACCTCGCGGTCGGCCGTCCAGATGCCGTAGTAGTTCATGAAGATCATCCCCTCGATCTTCGTGTCGGTGGTGTCGAAGGTGTCCCCGGGGATCTGGTTGTCGTAGCCGATGCCGGTCACGTCGTTGGCCATCGGCTGGTAGAACGCGGCGAACACGCCGAAGTCCTTCGCGAGCACGAAGGTGAGGTACTCGTAGTCGTCCTCGTAGTGCTCGTAGAAGGCGTCGTAGATGCTGTCGAGGGCCCAGTTGATGTCGAGCCCCTTCTCCACGAGCTTGGCGAACCACTCGCCGTCGGCATCCTGCATGATGACGAGGTCGCCAGCCTGGTAGACGTCCAGGTACTTGCTGCCGGCGCGTGTGCCCGAGCGACTGGCCTCGGGGCCGTGGACGTGGTCGTGCGGCGCGCGAACGTGAGGCGATTCCCGCAACATCTCAGCGAACTGGACTTCCTCGGCGGTCAGGACGGGCAGGGGCATCGCTTCCTCGAAGGGGCGCGAAACTAGCCCCGGCCGCAGCCACCCGCGCGCTTCTTGCGGGAGTTTGACCGCCGCGCCGGATAGCCTTGACGGCGATGCGCACCGTGTTCTTTGTCGCGCCCTTCTTGATGGACGCGACGCTCAAGTTCGTGCAGGCGGCCGCCAGCGTGCCCGGCGTTCGACTGGTGGTCCTCACCCAGGACGATCGCTCGAAAGTGCCCCCCGGGGCGCTGCACTACGGGGTCGACAACGCGATGGACCCAGCCAAGCTGGTGGCAGCGTGCCGCGACGTGATGCGGCACACGGGCGGCGCCCACCGGGTGATTGGCATCCTGGAGAACGCGCAGGAAACCATCGCCGACGTGCGCGAGGCCCTCGGCCTGCCGGGCATGACCCGCGCGGTGTCGGAGCGCTTTCGCGACAAGGGCGTGATGAAGCAGGTGCTCCGCGACGCGGGCCTGCCCTGCGCCCGCTACCGGCGCCTGCACAGCGCCGACGACGGCCGTGCCTTCGCTCGGGAAGTCGGCTTCCCCATCGTGCTCAAGCCGCCCGCCGGGGCCGGCTGCCGCGCCACCTATCAAGTGAATAGTAGTCGCGACCTGAAAACGGCGCTCGACGAGACGCAGCCGTCGCCCGCGCGCGAGGTGCTGGCCGAGGAATTCGTCAAGGGCGAGGAGTACAGCTTCGACACCATCGTGCTCGACGGGCAGGTCGTGTTCCACAACATCCTGCGCTACTTGCCGGGCCCGCTGGATGTCACCCGCAACGAGTGGATCCAGTGGTGCGTGCTCGCCCCGCGCGACATCTCCGGCCCCGAGTTCGACCCCATCCGCAAGGTGGGCGTTGAGGCGGTCGAGGCGCTGGGCCTGCGCACCGGCATGACCCACATGGAGTGGTTCCGCCGGAAGAATGGTTCGCCGGTCGTTTCCGAGGTGGGCGCCCGCCCGCCCGGGGCGCAGTTCACCAGCGTCATGTCCTACGCCTACGACCGCAGCATGTACCACGCGTGGGCCCACGCCGTGATCAACGAGCGGGTAGAAGGCCCCTTTGTACGCCAGTATGCCGCCGGCTGCGCCTACCTGCGCGGCCCGGGACAAGGGAAGGTCGCTGCCGTCGAGAACCTCGAGCGGGCGCAAGAGCTCGTCGGTCCGCTCGTGGTCGAGGCCAGCCTCCCGCGCGTGGGCCGCGCCAAGGCCACCGGCTACGAGGGCGACGGCTTCGTGATCGTCCGCCACCCCGACACCGACGTCGTGCGCCGTGCGCTCGCGACGATTATCGAGACCGTCAAAGTCCACTACGCCTAGAGGTTTTCATGCACGTCTTGTTCATGGCGCCGAACTTCCCCGTGAACCAGCGATTCTTCGTCCGCGCGCTCCACCAGGTAGGCGCCCGCGTCACCGGCATTGGCGACGTCCCGGGCGACCGCCTCGACCCCGAGCTACGGAGCTGGCTGCACGGCTACGAGCACATCCCCTCGCTGGCCAACGAGTCGGCGCTCATCGACGCGGTGCGCCGCGTGCAGCGACGGGAGTGGGTCGACCGGCTGGAGTGCACGGTCGAGGCGATCATGCTCCCCACCGCGAAGGCGCGTGCCGCCTGCACCATCCCCGGGCTCTCGGTGGAGCAGGTCATCCTCTGTCGCGACAAGTACATCATGAAGAACTTCCTCCGCGAGCACGGCATCCCCTGCGCGCGCAACGCCGAGGTGAACAACGAGGCCGACGCGTGGAAGTTCGTCCGCGAGGTGGGCTACCCGGTGGTGGTCAAGCCGAAGGACGGCGCCGGCGCCCACGGCACCACCCGGGCCGACAACGACGAGGAGATGAAGGGGGCCCTGGCCGAGGCCGGCCTCGGCCACCCGCGCGCGAAGGTCGCCATCGAGGAGTTCATCTCGGGACACGAGGGCTTCTACGACACGCTCACCGTCAACGGCGAGGTGGTGTTCGAGAGCATCTGCCACTACTACCCCAACGTGCTGGAGGCGATGCGCACGCGGTGGATCAACCCCTACGTGGTGGTCACCAACCGGGTGGATGCCCCCGGCTACGGCGAGGTGAAGGTGATGGGCCGTCGCGTGATCAAGGCGCTGGGGCTCGGCACCTCCCCCACGCACATGGAGTGGTTCTTCGGGCCCAAGGGACTGGCCTTCTCCGAGATCGGGGCGCGCCCGCCGGGCGTTCGTTTCTGGGACTTGTATTGCTGGGCCAACGACTTCGATCTCTACCTGGAGTGGGCCCGCGCCATCACCCATGGCGCCGCGCAGCCGCGGCCCTCGCGACGCTTCTCCGCTGGCCTCCTCTCGCTGCGTCCCAACCAGGACGGGCGCATCCAGGGCTACTCGGGCCTCGAGGAAGTACAACGCAACGTGGGCCGCTGGATTGGCGAGGTTCACCTGCCGCCCGTGGGATCGCGCACCGCCGACGTGGGCGCTGGCTACATGGCCCACGCCTGGATGCACGTGCGTCACCCCAACTACGACGAGTGCCGCAAGATGCTCGACTACATCGCCGCCACCGTGAAGGTGTGGGCGGGGTGAAGCACTAGTCCTCGTGGGGCTCGCCGGTGACGTACTCCTCGGTGCCCCAGTAGTAGTCGAGGGTGCCGTCGATGAGCTGGTCGAGCCACCACTCGATGTCGACGCTGTCCTCGTCGAGCGGGCTCTCGATCTCGGTCCAGGAGCCGTTGTACCAGGCCATCCGCCCGTCGTGCTCGTACCAGAGTTCCAGGGTGAAGCCAACCACGAGCTGGGTGTCGAGCGCGTCGGTGGGGAGGTGCCCGTCGGGGACGAGGCTGATCATCGCCAGCGTGGAGCCGAACCAGCGGAAGTCCTTGTCCATGTCGTAGGCCACGTCGAAGCCGAAGCCGGCCTTCTCGATGTGGTTCCAGGTGTCGAGCTCGCCGCCGTCGAGGAAGTCGGCCTCGTTGCCGCCGGTGATCTCGCGGGACCACACGGCGTAGCTCGAGTCGGCGAAGCTCTGGTCGGGCTCGGCCACCACCGCCGCGTAGTCGGGCACCTCGCCCCGCACGTAGGCGAGCACGCCGCAGCCGGCGGTGTGGGCCCAGATCGCCTCGTCGGAGTGCTCGAACATCTCCACGTCGCTGGCCTCGAGAGCGTCGAAGTAGAAGCCCACCGGCTCCTCGCCCATCTCGTCGTCGAGCAGGGCCACCAGGGCGTCGACCTGCTCGGCCGCGTCGTCGTCGTAGAAACGCTGCAGCGCCAGTAGCGTCTGCGACTCCAGCGTGGGCGGGGCCTCGGTGCCCTGGGTCGAGGAACAAGCAACGAGCAGGGCGAGAAGGAGGTAGCGCACCATGGCTGAGAATAGCACCGCGCCGAGGGGACGACGGGCGATAAGGCACGGGCGCGATGCAGGAACACGGGCACGACCACGGCCACGGCCACGGCCACGGCCACGACCACGGCCACGGTAACGCCAGCGAGAAGCGCCTCCTCGCCACGCTGCTGCTGAGCGTGTCGTACATGGGTGTGGAGGCCGTCGGCGGCTGGATCATCGGCTCGCTGGCGCTGGTGGCCGACGCGGGCCACATGCTCTCCGACGCGGCGGCGCTGGCGCTCACGCTGTTTGCCCTGCGCGTGGCTCGGATGCCGCCCGACGCGCGCCGCACCTACGGCTACCACCGCGCCGAGGTGCTGGCGGCCGTGGTCAACGGGGCCGCGCTACTAGCGGTCGCCGTGGGCGTGCTCTGGGAGGCCTACCAGCGATGGGGCAGCGCTGCCTCGCCGAGCGGGGGTGCGATGATGGCGATCGCTGCCGGGGGCCTGCTCGTAAACCTCGCTGGCCTGGGCATCCTCCACGGCGCCGACCGTAGCGGACTCAACGTGCGCGCCGCCTGGCTACACCTGGTGTCCGACTCGCTCGGCAGCGCGGGCGCCATCGTGGCTGGCGCGCTGGTGTGGTGGAAGGGCTGGAGCTGGGCCGACCCGGCCGCGAGTGTCATCATCGCCGGGCTGGTGCTCCGATCCGCGTGGAACCTGCTCGGCGAGGCGGTCGACGTGCTCATGGAAGCGGCACCGTCTCACGTCGACACGGCGGCGCTTCGCAGCGCGATGCTCGCCGTCGACGGCGTCACCGCCGTCCACGACGTGCACGTGTGGACGCTCACCAGCGGGGTCGTCGCCATGAGCGGCCACGTCGTCGCGAGCGAGGGCGTGTCGCACGCCGAGGTGCTCGGTCGCGTGGCCGGCCTGCTCCGCGACGGCTTCAAGATCCAGCACAGCACCATCCAGGTCGAGCCCCCGGGGTACAGCGAGGGGGAGGTTCATCCCTGACAGGGTGTTGGTAGGTCAATAGCAAGGGAGGAAGACGCGGGTATCACGAGGCAAGCATGCCAGCCTCAAACGCCGAGTTATTCCGTCATCGGTCGTCGATGTCGAGGTCGACATCGGGAGTCGAGTACACTCTGGACAGAACGCGGCTCTGACCGGTCAACACCCTCTCAGCTCTGGACGCGTCAACCCCCACCCCCGCGTTAGCCCCGCCCCATGCGCCCCAGGATCCCCGCCGCCGTCTGGTGGCTCGGCCTGGTGAGCTTGCTCAACGACGCCGCCAGCGAGATGGTCCTCCCGCTCATCCCGGCGCTGGTCACCGGCTCGCTCGGCGGCTCGGCAGCCACGCTCGGGCTCATCGAGGGCGCCGCGTCGCTCGTCGCGAGCGTGCTGAAGCTCTGGGTCGGGCGCCTCGCCGACCGGACGGGGCGCCACGGGGCCTTCGTGGTGAGCGGCTACACGATCTCCAACCTCGTGCGCCCGCTGATGGGCCTCGTGGCCACCCCGCTCGCCCTCCTGCTCCTCCGCCTCGCCGACCGCGTCGGCAAGGGCCTGCGCACCGCGCCCCGCGACGCGGTGATCGCCCATGCCACCCCGCCCGAGGCCCGCGCCGCCGCCTTCTCCATCCACCGCGCCCTCGACCACGCCGGCACCATCGCCGGCGCGGGCGTGGCCGCCTGGGCGGTACACAGCCTCGGCCTCGGCGCCGCCGAGATCTTCCTGTGGAGCGCCGTCCCCGGCGTGCTCGTGGTGACCGCCGCCGTCCTGGCCACGCGGGGCAACGACGGCCCGATCTCGGCGCCACCCGGCCCCAGCGCCCCGCTCTCGGCCGACCTGCGCTGGCTCCTCGTGCTGATCGCCGTGTCGCGACTCGGCATGGCCAGCGAGCTGTTCCTCCTCCTCTTCGCGGGTCGCTTCCTCCCACTGTGGGCCATCCCTGCGCTCTGGGCCGGGCTGCACGTGGTGAAGACCCTCTCCTCGTTTGCCGCCGCCGCTGCCGGTCGATGGGTTGGACCGGCGGGGCTCGTCGTGGCGGGCTGGTCGACACACGCCGCCGTGTTCGCCGGCTTCGCCTTCGCCGCCTTGCGCTGGGACACGGTCTTCGCCAGCGCCGCGGCCGCCGCCACGGGGGTAGCCACCCGGGCCTACCCCGCCGAGCCGCAGGCCCTGCTCGCGCTCCTCGGCCTGTTCCTCGCCTGGGGCCTCTACGCGGGGCTCTCCGAGGGCGCCGAGAAGGCCCTCGTCGCCGCGGAGGCCCGGCCGGACGCGCGGGGCGCCGCCTTCGGCGCTTACCACCTCGTCGTCGGCCTGGTCGCGCTCCCCGCCTCGGTGGCCTTCGGCTGGCTCTGGGACCACGCCAGCCCCGCCGCCGCCTTCGCGGCCAGCACGCTCCTCGCCGGGCTCGGGACGACGGGGCTCGTGGCTACCCGGCAGCGCCGCTGAGCCGCCTCCGCCGCCACCCCAGCGCAAACCACGCGACCAACCCCGCGCCACCGCCACAGCCGCAGTCATCCACGGGCCCCTCGCCCGCCCCCGTGTCGCCGCCGCTGTCCTCCGCCACGGGCGCGCTGTCACAGGCCTCGCCGTCGAGGCAGCCGTCGCCGTCGCTGTCGCGATCCAGGTAGGCCGGCACGCCGTCGGCGTCCTGGTCGGTGTCGCCCTCCTCCGCGGAGGAGATGCCGTCGCCGTCGTCGTCGTCGTCCTCGTCGTTGGGCACGCCGTCGTTGTCGGTGTCGCGACCGCCCTCGATCTCGTCGGGGAAGCCGTCGCCGTCGCTGTCGAGGTCGAGGTGGTCGGGCGTCCCGTCGCCATCGGTGTCGTCGGGGTCGAGCGGGTCGCCCACCTCGCTGAAGGTGGTGAGGCCGTCGCCGTCGTCGTCGGGGTCGAGGGGGTCGATGTCGCCGTCGTCGTCGCTGTCGAACTCGCCCTCGGCGCCGTCTGAAAGGCTGTCGTTGTCGCTGTCCGGGTCGTCGAGGCCCGTGCCCAGGCGCCGCTCGTCGGCGTCGTCGAGGCCGTCGCCGTCGGTGTCGTGCGGCTCGGCGGCCCCGTCGCAGTCGCTGTCGAGGCCGTCGTCGTGCTGGGTGGCGCCGGGGTACACCGCCGGGTCGGCGTCGTCACAGTCGTCGCCGTTGTCCACGTGGCCCTCGGGGGCCTCGCACGCGAGCACGGCCACCTCGCCGCCGTGTCCATCGCCGTCGGCGTCGAGGTACCACAGCGACTCGTCGATCGCGTCTTCGTCCACCTCCCCGTCGCAGTCGTCGTCGGCCTCGTTGCAGGACTCGGAGGCGCCGGGGAACACTGCCGCGTTGTCGTCGTCGCAATCGCCGGGGCTGGACAGGTAGCCACTGGGCGCCTCGCAGGCCCGGACAGACTCCGCCCCCGCGAAGCCGTCGCCGTCGTTATCGGCATACCAGGCGAACTTCTCGCAGCCCAGCTCGCAGGCGTAGGCGTAGGTCGTGGCGCAGTCCTTGTCGTTCCAGGCGCCGCCGGCGTCGTCGGCCATCGCCGTGCAGTCCTCGTTGCCGCCGTAGTCGTTGGGCTCGCCCGCGCGCCAGTCGGTGAAGGCGGAGGATGAGCCGCCGTCCCACGCGAAGCTGCCCTCGCTTTCGCGGTCGTTGAGGCCGATCCACCACGCCGTCGCGTCGTTCACCGACTCGGCCAGCGCCCAGGCCCAGGCTTCCTCGGTAGCGTCGTCGAGATCGACGAGGTGGTAACCACGGTCGGCACACGACGACTGAGCGCTTTCCCAGCTCGCGGTGCTGCCGACGAAGAAGTACAGGTGATCGTCGTACTCCGCCATCGTCCCGGGACAGTCCGCGCCGTTGTCGATGGCCCCGTCGCAGTCGTCATCGGCGGCATTGCAGCGCTCCGCCGCGCCGGGGAGGGCCTCGGCGTCACTGTCGTTGCAGTCGGTGCCGCCGGCCGACTCCGCGTCGACCCCGTCGCCGTCGGCGTCGAGATCGGACACCGACCCATCGCAGTCGCTGTCGACCGCGTCGGCCGCCTCGGCGGCGCCCGGGTAGGCGCTGGGGTCGGTGTCGTCGCAGTCGCTCGGCGACAGGCTCGCGCCGTCGGGCTGCGCGCAGGCTTCCACGGGGCTGGTGCTCCCGGCGTAGCCATCGCCGTCGGCATCGGCGTAGAAGGTGGTGAAACCCGCAGGGTCGACGCCGGGGTCGTCGTCGTCGACGAGGCCGTCGCAATCATCGTCGACGTCGTTGCAGCGCTCGGTGGCGGCGGGGCCGATGCTCGCCGCGCTGTCGTCGCAGTCGCCGGCCAGGTCGACGTAGTCGGGCTCGGTGGCACAGGCCCGGACGCTCTCGCCGCCGTAGCCGTCGCCGTCGGCGTCGACGTAGCGGTCGTAGGTGCTGCACCCCGCCTCGCAGATGAAGCTGCCGAGGGTGGCGCAGTCCTTGTCGTTCCAGGCGCCTGCGCCGGTGGAGGTGTACCAGGTGCAGTCCTCGTTGCCGCCGAAGTCGTTGGGCTCGCCCGCGCGCCAGTTGGTGTAGGGACTGTTGCTGCCGCCGTCCCACTGGTAGCTGCCCTCGATGCCAGCGTCGCCGAGGCCCAGCCACCAGTTGGCCGTCGCGTCGACGGCCTGGGCCTGCGCCCAGATCCAGGCGTCTTCGCTGGCGTCGTCGACGTCGGCGAGGTGGTAGCCGAAGCCCGCGCAGTCGGCCTGCGCCTCGGCCCAGGTGGCGCCGTCGACGCAGAAGAGGAAGTCGTGGACACCGTCGTTCGCCGCCGTGCAATCCGCCAGTTCCGCCTTGGGGCTCGCGGGGAGGCCGCGGCCAGCGGGGATTTCGGCGCAGGCGAGGAGCCACCACATGAACCGGTGCTATCCCGCGCCGATCCCCGCCCGCGTGCGCCCGCCCGGCGGGGTGGCCACCGCCGGCACCTTCGCAAATCCGGGGGCATAGTCGCCGCGAAGTCGCTTTTTCACCCCCATAGTTCCGACCAGGGCGCTCCACACCGCGCTACCAGCCCACGATGCTCGCCCTCGCCGCCCTCGCCCTCGCCTCCGAGGCTTCCCTCGGCGTCCACGACCCGCTCCTCGCCGCCGTGCTGGAAGAACACTGGACGGCGCAGATGTACGTCTCGCCGGTGTGGGCCACGCAGCTCGGCGACCACCGCTACGACACCCGCCTCGACGACAACAGCGAGGCGGCGCGAAAGCGCTGGCAAGACAAGCGGCAGGGCTACGCCGACCGCGCACGAAAGCTCACCGGCCTCGCCCCCGGCGACGCGCTCACCCGCGACCTGCTCGTGGCCAAGCTCGACGACGAGCTGCGCGTGGAGCGCGAGTGTCGCTTTGCCGAGTGGTCGTTTTCCGCGCGCAGCAACGCGCTGGTGTACGCCGCCGACCTCGGCCGCGCCCACGCGGTGAAGACCGTCGACGACGCGGGCAACCTCGTGGCCCGCTACCAGAAACTGCCGGGCTGGATCGACACCGAGGTGCGGAACCTGCGCCTCGGGCTCGACGACGGACTCGTCGCCAACCGGGCGAGCGTGGAGAAGGTGATCGCCATGGTCGACGAGGAGCTGGCCGCCGCCGAGTCAGACTCGGCCCTCGGCGCGCCACTGCGCGAGGCCTACCCGATCCCGGGCGACAAGCTCGGCGCCTTCCACGCGGGCCTCCGCCAGGCCCTTCCCCCGGTGCGCGCCGCCCTCCAGCGTTACCGCGACTTCCTGCACGCCGAGATCCTCCCCCGCGCCCGCGGCGATGGACTGGAGGGCCTCGCCGCGCTGCCCCTGGAGGGCTGCTACGCCACCCGCGTCCGGCAGGAAACCACCACCGAGCTCGCCCCGGACACGCTCCACCAGAAGGGTCTCGACGAGCTGGAGCGGATTCACGCCGAGATGGCGCCTGTCGGCGACAAGCTCTTTGGCACCACCAGGAAGTCGGAGATCTTCTCCCGCCTGCGCTCCGACCCGGCGCTCCACTTCGACACCCGCGAGGCCGTGGAGCAGAAGGCCCGCGAGGCGCTGGCCCGCGCGCAGGCGGCCGTCCCGCGGGTGTTTGGGACGCTGCCCAAGGCGGAGTGTGTCGTCAAGCCCATCCCCGACCACGAGGCGCCCTACACCACCATCGCCTACTACTGGCAGGCTGCGCCCGACGGCAGCGAGCCCGGCATCTACTACGTCAACACCTGGGAGCCCACCACCCGGACGCGCTTCGACGCCGAGGTGCTCGCCTTCCACGAGGCGGTGCCGGGGCACCACTTGCAGATCGCGATTGCCCGGGAACTGCAGGGCGTGCCCAGCTTCCGGCGATTCGACGAGCTGACGGTGTTCATCGAGGGCTGGGCGCTCTACTCGGAGCGACTGTCCGACGAGCTGGGCCTCTACTCCGGCGACCTCGACCGGATGGGGATGCTCGGCTTCGACGCGTGGCGGGCCTCGCGGCTGGTGGTCGACACCGGCATCCACGCGATGGGCTGGAGCCGAGGCGAGGCCGAGGATTTCCTCCGGGAGAACACCCCGCTCGCCGAGAACAACATCGTCAACGAGGTGGACCGGTACATCACCTGGCCGGGACAGGCCCTCGGCTACAAGCTCGGCCAGCTCGAGATCCGGCGGCTCCGAGCCGAGGCGGAGGCGGCGCTCGGAAGCCGCTTCGACCTCGCCGGCTTCCACGACACCGTGCTCGGCGCCGGCGCGGTGCCGATGGCGGTGCTGGAGACGAGGGTCAATGCGTGGATAACGTCGCGCGAGTAATCGCCTCCACCCCCCGCTCCACCCCTCGCCCATCGACGGTCGCCGCCACCGCCCGCGCCGCCGTGATGGACCACCACCGCGCAGCGCGCGAACAGGGCGGCGTGATTGACATCGCCCACCACCTGCTCGCCGGACGCCCGCAACCCCAGCGACAGCGCCAGCATCGGCTGCACGTCGCCGCGCGTGCCGAAGGTGACGACGAGGACCTTCATCCCAGCGCCGCCTTCCACGCCGCGAAGCTGCCGCCCCCTTCCACGGCGCGCACCACCGCCTCGCCCTCGGCCACGCCCCCCTGGGCGAGCCGGTACTCCACCCAGGCCCAGCGCGCCGACGTGGGCCGCAGCTCGGCGCGGTGACCCCGGAGTCCGCTCCTGATCCGCTCCAGTCGTTTCTCGACCGTCTTGATCCCGGCGAACGGCGCCCCGTCGAGCGGCGTGTGTACCTTCGGGACAAAGGGCGCCACGCCCAGCGCCACCGGGTGAATCGCCGCGAGCTTGCGGGTGAAGTTCACGAGCTCCTCGATGTCCTCGTCGGTTTCCCCGGGCACGCCCACCATCATGTACACCTTCAGCACCCGGTACTCGTGTTCCCGCGCCGCCTCGGCGCAAGCGACCAGGTGCGCCTCGGTGGTGCCCTTCTGGATCTCGCGGCGCAGTCGCTGGGACGGCGCGTCGCTGGCCACGGTGAGCGTGGCGTACCCGCCCTTCCGCAGCAGACGGGGAATGTCTGGCTTGAGCGCCACGCGGTCCGCCCGCAGCGAAGACACCCCCACGCCGCGCCCGCTGTCGACGATGGTGCCGAGGAGATCCACCAGCCGCGGGTGGTCGCTGATCGCGGCGCCCACCAGGCCCACGCGGCGCGCCGCTTCCGGGATCAAAGCTGACAGTCGCTCCGGTTCCACCAGCCGCATGCCCCCGTTGGTGCTGCGCCGCATCACGCAGAAGGTACACGCCCGGTGACAACCGCGCTCGCCCTCCAGGAGGAACATGTCGGCCAGCTCGGTGTCCGGCGTCAACAGGCGAGAGCGCGCGGGAAGCAGGCGATCGTCGGCCTTGGCCACCGGCACCCGGACATCGCCCAGCGACGGCACCCAGCCCCCATCCAGCGACGCCACGTGCTCGAAGTCCCCGGTGTCGAAGAACCCAGCCACGGCCGGCACCACGACGTCGTCGGCCTCGCCGAGGATCATCGCGTCGGCGTAGGGCATGGCCGGCACCGGGTTGCTGAAGGTGAGCGGCCCGCCGATGAGCACCCGGGGATGGCGCGGGTCGCGGTCGCGACGCAACGGGGGGATGCCGGCCCGCGCGAGCAGGTCCACCAGCCCCGCCAGTTCCAGCTCGTAGGCCAGCGACACCGCGATCACCGGGAAGTCGCGCAGCGGCGACAGCGACTCCATCGTGAGCGGCACCTGCCCAGGCTCGTCGGGGAGAAAACACCGCTCCACGCCGAGCCCCGCCTCGGCCAGCACCGAGCAGATCCACTGGTAGCCGAGCGACGACATGCCCACGCGGTAGGGCGAGGGGTAGGCCATCACGACGCGGTCGCGACCGCGCGGCAGCGGCGGTCCCGTCTCGCGAGCGCGGCGCGCCAGGACTTGCTCGCGAAGGGCGCGGGGGGCGCTCACCGGGGACTGTATAGCCGACCCGGGTTACCAGATCGTGATGCTCCTCGCGCTCGTCCTCGTCGCTGTTGCCGAGGAGCAGCGCGTTGTCTACGACGTGTTCATCGGCAAAGAGGACGTGGGCGACCGCGAGCTGGCCATCCGCTACCTCCCGCGCGACGACGGCGAGCGCCGCGTGATCTCGCTGGTCTCCACCGCCACCACGCCGCTCGGCGCGATGAGCGCGCGGGCCTCGGCCCAGTCGGGGCCCCGGGGCGCGAGCTTCACCACCTCGCAGAAACTCGGCGAGAGCCTGTCGCAAGTGCAGGGCGTGCTCCTGCCCGATGGGGGCTGGCAGATCGTGAGGAGCGACGCCACCGGCGTGTACGAGTCCACGCTCTCCGCCGAGCAGGTGCGGATGACCACGCTCGACGTGTACGATCCCGGCCGCGCGCGGCTCCTCACCGTCCCCGGGCGCATCCACCTGCTGGTGGCGGAGACCGCCGAGATGGCCGACGGCAACCTGCTCGCACCCGAGGAAGTCTCCGTCAAGATCGACGGCAAGACGATCACCGCCACGCGCTGCACCATCGAGGAAGATGGCGAGAAGTTCAACTTCTACTTCGACGCCGAGATGGTGCTGTTGCGCTCGGACTTCTACCTGTACGGCGCCCAGATCACCACGAAGGTGCGCACCCTCCCCGAGCCGCGCAACTACGGCACCATCGAGGCCATCGCCAGCCCGGGCGCGGGCATCAAGGAAGCGGAGCTGTAAGGGCAAGGTTAGCGCGGGGGGATGCTTCTTCTCGCCACCGCCGCGCTCGCCGCCTCCCTCGACAACATCGAGATCGGGGGCCCCTGGGGCACCCCCACCACCACCGACGGCTCGGCCGGGTGGTGGAACCCGGCTGGCTTCGCGGCGGCGAAGGGTACCCGGGTGTTTCTCGAGGGCGGCTACATCACCGCCGACTTCGAGTTCGACCGCCAGGGCGACGACAAGGGCGTGGATGCCTACGATCTCTCTGGCATCGCGCCCACCATCGGCGTGGCCACCGACCTCGGCGTCGACCACGTGGGCCCCGGTCGCCTCGGCGCCGGCCTCATCCTCGCCGTGCCCTACGCGCGCGGCGGCGCCGAGGTGAATCCCCCCGGCGGCGGCCACTTCCACATGATCGACGGCGACAGCCGCGGCATCTGGGCCGGCGCGGGGCTGGCCTACGACATCAAGGACATGCTCAGCATCGGCGGCACCTTCGCGGTGGTCCACACGCAGTGGCGCGCCGAGGTCGACCAGGACACCCTCCCCGACCTGCGCAACGCGCTCATCGAGAACGGCGCGGGCGACTTGCTGACCTACACCGACGAAGACCTCGAGAACCCGGAGTACACCGCCGCGCTCGACTTCTCCGGCCTCTCCGACACCACCTATTCCTTCTCCGCCGGCCTGCTCGTCCACCCGGTCGAGGCCTTCTCGGTGGGTGTCACCTACATCCACGAGGCGAGTGTCGACAACGAGGGCAGCTTCAGCGCCAGCTTCGTGTGCCCGCCAGAAGAGGACATCCTCGGCCGCTTCGCCGCCGAGGACACCGGCCTCTGCGACCCCTCCGGCGAGCCGGTTGTGGTGACGGGCTCCGGCAACGTGGCGTACACGCTCCCTGGCCGCGTGCAGGGAGGCGTGATGGTGAAGCCGGTGGACTGGCTGCGCACCGAGGTGATGGGCGCGTATGTGATGTGGAGCGCCTACGACGACTTCACCATCACCGTGTCGGAGACCGACCTGGAAGACGAGCGCGCCAAGGAGCTGGTGGAGCAGTCGCGCAGGTGGGCGCGCGCCAACGAGGACAGCTTCTGGGTGGGCCTCGACGCCAAGGCCACCGTTGCCGAGAAGTGGACCTTCGGCGGTCGCTACTGGTTCGACAAGGCGGCCGTGCCCGACAAGGCCTTGTCCACCAACAACTGGGACGGCGACGAGCACAACCTGAGCGCGCTGGTAGCCTACCGTCCGCTCCGGTGGATGGACGTGGGCCTTTCATACACCCACCACTTCGTCGCGGAGCGCGAGGTGACGACGTCCGGCTACTACGTGAGCGTGGAGAGTCCGAACCCCGACGATCGCTGGAACTACCCGCACATGAACGGCTCCTACTACGGCGCCATCGATCGCTTCGGCCTGGTGCTGCGCGGCAACTTCGGCGACGCGCCTAGGGAATAGCGCCCCAGAGCGCCTTTACCTTCTCGTCGCGACGACAGCCCATGCGGTAGCTCGTGTACCGGACGGGGGTGGTGTGGTGGAAGTCCTGGTGATAGGCCTCCGCCGGCCAGAAGCGGACGCCGGGCTCGTAGATCCTGGTGACGATCTCCTGCCCGAGCCGAGCCGCGACGCTCGCCTTTACCGCCTCCGCCACCCTCGCCTGCTCGGCGTCGACCGGGAACACGCCGGTGGCGTACTCCGGCCCCCGGTCGCAGAACTGTCCCCCGGCGTCGGTGGGGTCGACGTGGTGGAAGAAGTAGGTGATCACCTGCTCGTAGGTCAACTTCGACGTGTCGTACACCACGTGCAGGCTCTCGAGGTGCCCTGTCCCCTGCCCGGCCACCTCCATGTAGGTGGGGTTGTCCACCTGCCCGCCGGCGTAACCGCTGGTGGTGGCCACGACGCCCTCGAGCTTGTCGAAGTCGGACTCCATGCACCAGAAACAGCCGCCGGCCACCACCGCCACCGCCTGGCCGGACGCGGCCACCGGCACCGCGGCGAAGTCTTCCCCGCGCTCGGGGCTGGTGGCGGCCATGCAGGCGCCCAGAAAAGCGACAGAGGCGAGCAACATGATGATCTCCCGGTTCATCCGGCCAGGAACACGAGGGAGGCCGAGTTGATGCAGTGGCGCTGCAGGGTGGGCGGGGGACCGTCGTCGAACACGTGCCCGAGGTGGCCGTCGCAGCGCGCGCAGCGCACTTCCACGCGCACCATCCCGTGCGACACGTCGCGAAGCTCGCGCACGCGGTCGGGCTTGGTGGGCCGGGTGAAGCTCGGCCAGCCGGTGCCGCTGTCGAACTTGTCGGCGCTCTCGTACAGGGCGAGGCCACAGCCACGGCAGAGGAAGCGTCCCTTGTCGTGGTTGTTCCAGTACCGGCCAGAGAAGGCCCACTCGGTGCCCTGCTCGCGCAGCACGTCGAAGGCCTCGCCGTCGAGCCTGGCGCGCCACTCCTCCGCCGTGTGGGCGACCTTCACGATCGCGGCGGGATCAGCCTCGCCGGGGAAGGCGACGGCGGGCTCCGTGCCCGCGGAGGATCGCGAGCAGGCGAAGAGGCTGGCGAGGCTGGCGGTGAAGGCTCGGCGCGTCACGTGGGTCCCGGGTGGATGCCCAAGGTACGGGGGAAGTTGCGCACCTGGATCGGGGCGTGGTGATTCGTGACCAAGGGGGGCTCTCCCGTTGCGCGACCGCAACTGGTCGTGTAAGGCACGTCCACTGGACCGCCGAAGTCCATGTTTTTCGGCATGATTCTTGCGGGGGCACTAGCCTCGCGTGGGCCCTCGCCATCACCGCCGCGTCGTGCCCCGCGCAGGCCGACAACACCCTTCGAAATGACTGCACCGTGGTGACCGACGCTCCCGCCGACGGGTGGGTGCGCTTTGGGCTCGACACCACGGCGGCTTGCGATGGCGGGGGCATCTACGACGACGACTTCGACACCCAGCACGCCGCCTACTGGGATCCCGACGGCAACCTCGCGCTGTTCGACAACCGCGACGACGTGGCGGGGAACTCCCGAGGCGTGATCTACGAGATCGACGAGATGCTGATGACCGCCGAGTCGATCGAGCAATACACCGTGGAGAACGTCACCGGGCACCACCGGCCAGCCCACCTGGTAACTCGACAACGACGGCGATGGCTGGGGCGCGTCCTCTGTTGCCGCCTGCAAACAACCGACCGGGACCACAGCACAGGGCGGCGATTGCGACGACGCCGACCCCGGCGCCTACCCCGGGGCGCTAGACACCTGCGACGGCCACGATGACGACTGCGACGGGATCGTCGATGGCGCGTGCGCCGGCGCGCCCCGGGGAGCCCTGCAATCGACCGACGCACAGATCGCGATCTCGGGTCCGGGCCTCGACAGTAGCCCGCTCGCGGTGTTCCTCGCCGACGTCGATGGTGACGGGCTTGGCGACGTCTGGACGGACACGGACTGCGGCGACGAGAACCGCGTGCTCGCGGCCGGAGGTCCCCTCCAACCGGAGCAGGCGTACGAGTGGGAGGCCGACGTCCTGCTCGCGGCCGCCCCCGGCGAGCACGTTTCCTACGCTTGGC
>VGRE01000056.1 GCA_016875435.1 Deltaproteobacteria bacterium
ATGGCCAAGGCAAAGTTCGAGCGCAACAAGCCGCACGTCAACATCGGGACGATCGGTCACGTCGACCACGGCAAGACGTCCTTGACGGCGGCGATCACGAAGGTGCTGGCGGAGTCGGGCGGGGCCACGTTCATGGCCTACGACCAGATCGACAAGGCGCCGGAGGAGAAGGCGCGCGGCATCACGATCAACACGGCGCACGTGGAGTACGAGACGAAGAACCGTCACTACGCGCACGTGGATTGTCCTGGGCACGCCGACTACATCAAGAACATGATCACGGGCGCGGCGCAGATGGACGGCGCGATCCTCGTGGTGAGCGCGGCGGACGGCCCGATGCCGCAGACCAAGGAGCACGTGCTCCTGGCGCGCCAGGTGAACGTGCCGTACATCGTGGTGTTCCTCAACAAGTGCGACATGCTCGACGACCCCGAGCTGCTGGAGCTGGTGGAGATGGAGGTGCGGGAGCTGCTCTCGTCCTACGAGTTCCCGGGCGACACGGTGCCGGTGATCCGGGGCTCTGCGCTCAAGGCGCTCGAGGGCGACGCGAGCGAGATCGGCAAGCCGGCGATCCTGAAGCTGATGGCGGCGGTGGACCAGTACATCCCCGAGCCGATCCGCGACATCGAGAAGCCGTTCCTGATGCCGGTGGAAGACGTGTTCACCATCACCGGCCGCGGCACGGTGGCGACGGGCCGCGTGGAGCGCGGGATCGTGCGGGTGGGCGACAGCATCGAGATCGTGGGCTTCAAGGACACGGTCACCACCACGGTCACGGGCGTGGAGATGTTCCGCAAGCTGCTCGACCAGGGGCAGGCGGGCGACAACGTGGGCCTTCTGCTGCGCGGCGTGGACCGCACGAACATCGAGCGCGGCCAGGTGCTGGCGAAGCCGAAGAGCATCACGCCGCACAAGAAGTTCAAGGCCGAGGCGTACATCCTCAAGAAGGACGAGGGCGGCCGCCACAAGCCCTTCTTCAACGGCTACCGGCCGCAGTTCTACTTCCGCACCACCGACGTGACCGGCATCATCAACCTCAAGCCGGGCGTCGAGATGGTCATGCCGGGCGACCGCGTGGAGATGGAGATCGAGCTCATCACGCCGATCGCCATGGAGAAGCAGCTCCGCTTCGCCATCCGCGAGGGCGGCAAGACCGTCGGCGCCGGCGTCGTCGCCGAGATCATCGAGTAGCGAGGAAATCATGGCTGCAACCAATCGCATCCGCATCCGCCTGAAGGCCTACGATCACAAGCTGCTCGACAAGTCGGCACGCGAGATCGTCGACACGGCGAAGCGCACCGGGGTCGACATCCGCGGCCCCTTCCCCCTTCCCACCACCACCTCCCGGTGGACGGTGCTCCGCAGCCCGCACGTCGACAAGAAGTCGCGCGAGCAGTTCGAGCGCCGCACCCACCATCGACTGCTCGACATCCTCGAGCCCACGCAGGCCACGGTCGACGCGCTCATGAAGCTCGACCTCAGCGCCGGCGTGCACGTCGAGATCAAGCTCTCCTAGGCCCAGAGGACACGCAAATGGCCAAGGTCGACGTTTACAACATCGCCAAGAAGAAGGTCGGCTCCGTCGACCTCGACGAGGCAACCTTCGGGGTCGAGGTGAAGGAACACTTGTTCCACCTCGTCGTCCGCGCCCAGCTCGCCGCGCGCCGCCAGGGCACCCACGCCACCAAGCAGCGCGCGATGGTGGCCGGGGGTGGTCGCAAGCCGTGGAAGCAGAAGGGCACCGGTCGCGCTCGCCAGGGCAGCACCCGGGCCCCGCACTGGCGCGGGGGCGGCTCCGTCTTCGGGCCCCAGCCCCGCAGCCACGCCTTCATGGTCAACAAGAAGGTCCGCCGGGCGGCGCTGAAGTGTGCCCTCAGCCGCCGCGCGGGCGAGTCCGCGATGGTGGTGATCGACCAGTTCGCGCTGGCCGAGGCCAAGACCAAGCACTTCCGCAGCTTCATGAAGAGCTTCGGCTTCGACAGCCTGCTGGTCGTGATTCCCGCCGCCGACGAGAAGGTCCAGCTCGCCGCGCGCAACATCCCGGGCGTCACCGTGCTGCCGGTCACCGGCCTCAACGTGTACGACGTGCTCCGGCACAAGAACCTCGCGGTCGCGCAGGGGGCGCTCGAGCCCATCGTCGCGCGGCTCTCGGGGAACGAGGTGTCCAATGGCTGAGATCCACGACATCATCCTTCGCCCGCTCGTCACCGAGCGCTCGGCCAACGCCGAGGCCCAGCAGAACACCTACGTGTTCGAGGTCGGCGAGAGTGCCAACAAGCTCGAGATCAAGAACGCGGTCGAGCAGTTCTTCGCCGTGAAGGTGGAAGACGTCCGCACCGTTCGCGTCCGCGGCAAGTTCAAGCGCTTCGGACGCCACTACGGCAAGCGCTCCAACTGGAAGAAGGCCTACGTGAAGCTCGCGTCGGGCCATTCCATCAACCTCTTCGAGGCCTGAGATGGGAACGCGTCGATTCCGTCCCGTGACTGCCGCCGAGCGGTTCCACGTGGCGCCTGACTTCGCCGAGGTCACCGCCACCGAGCCCGAGCCCTCGCTGCTCGCGCCCATGAAGCGCACCGGCGGCCGCAACAACACGGGTCGCATGACCCAGCGTCGTATGGGCGGCGGCCACAAGCGTCGCTACCGCCTCATCGACTTCCGTCGCAACAAGCTCGACGTGGCCGCCACGGTCGCCACCATCGAGTACGATCCGAATCGCACGGCGCGCATCGCGCTCCTGCACTACGCCGACGGCGAGAAGCGCTACATCCTGGCCCCGGTGGGCCTCGGGGTTGGCGACAAGGTGGTGGCCTCCGACACCGCCGACATCAAGCCGGGCAACTCGCTGCGCCTCAACGCCATTCCGCTGGGCACCTTCGTCCACAACGTGGAACTGAAGGTGGGCCGCGGCGGCCAGATGTGCCGCAGCGCCGGCGCCTACGCGCAGGTGATGGCCAAGGAAACGAAGTACGTCCTGCTCCGTCTCCCCAGTGGCGAGCTTCGCCAGGTGCTCGGCGAGTGCCGCGCCACCGTGGGCCAGGTGGGCAACCTCGACCACGAGAACGAGCAACTCGGCAAGGCCGGTCGCGCTCGCTGGCTCGGCTGGCGCCCCTTCGTGCGCGGCACCGCGATGAACCCCATCGATCACCCACACGGCGGCGGCGAAGGCCGCACCAAGGGTGGTCGCCACCCCGTCACCCCGTGGGGCAAGCCGACCAAGGGCTACAAGACTCGGTCGCGCCGGAAGCCCTCCAACCGCTTCATCGTCAAGCGCCGTCGCTAGGAGCTGCACGACATGGCACGTTCAATCAAGAAAGGTCCTTTCGTCGACCAGCACCTCCTCGCCAAGGCTGCCGCCGCGGGTAGTGGGGGTGGCGGTCGCGTGATCAAGACCTGGAGCCGCCGCTCCACCATCCTCCCCGACTTCATCGGCCTCACCTTCGCCGTGCACAACGGCAAGAAGTTCGTGCCGGTGTACGTCTCCGAAAACATGGTCGGCCACAAGCTCGGCGAGTTTGCGCACACGCGCCACTTCCCGGGCCACGCGGCCGACCGCAAGACCAAGGTGAAGTGATGGAAGCCTCCGCTACCCTCCGCTTCGCGCGTATCTCCGCGCGCAAGGCTCGCCTGGTGGCCGACGCTATCCGCGGCCAGTCGGCCTTGCAGGCCGTCGAGTCGCTGCGCTTCCTCGACAAGAAGGCGGCGCCGCTCATCGGCAAGCTCATCGAGTCCGCGATCGCCAACGCCGAGGTCGCGGCCAAGCGCGGCAGCGCCGACCTCGACATCGACGACCTCGTCGTCAAGCGCATCGAGGTGGGCCAGGGCCCCGGGCTCCGTCGTTTCCGTCCGCGCGCCCAGGGCCGCGCGACTCCCATCCTCAAGAAGACCGCCCACATCACCGTCGTCGTCGGGCAGGAGGCCTAGCCATGGGTCAGAAGGTCAATCCGACCGGGTTTCGCGTCGGCATCACGCGTCCCTGGGAATCTAAGTGGTACGCCGAGAAGGACTACCAGCGCTTCCTCCACGAGGACGTGAAGATCCGGCGCTATCTCAAGGAAAAGCTCTTCACCGCCGGGATCTCCAAGATCCGCATCGAGCGGGCGGCCAACAAGGCCAAGGTCTTCATCCACGCGGCCAAGCCGGGCATGGTGATCGACAAGCGCGCCAAGGGGCTCGACCAGCTCCGCGCCGATCTCCAGAAGATGGTGAACACCGAGGTGTTCCTCAACGTGATGGAAGTCCGCAAGGTCGATACCGATGCCATCCTGGTGGCCGAGAACATCGCCGCGCAGCTCGAGAAGCGCGTCAGCTTCCGCCGCGCGATGAAGAAGGCCATGACCCAGTCCAAGAAGGCCGGGGCCAAGGGCATCAAGGTCATGTGCGCGGGTCGTCTCGGCGGCGCCGAGATGAGCCGCACCGAGTGGTACCGCGAGGGTCGCGTTCCCCTGCACACCCTCCGCGCCGATGTCGACTTCGGCATCGCCGAGGCCAAGACCACCTACGGCGTCATCGGCGTCAAGGTGTGGGTGTACAGGGGCGAGTTCGTCGCTGGCGAAGAGGACCGCTCTCTCTGAGAGCCTGAGAGGACATCACCATGCTTTCCCCCAAGCGCGTCAAGTTCCGCAAGGTCCAGAAGGGCAACGCCAATGGTCTCGCCTACCGCGGTGGCGATGTTTCCCACGGCGAGTACGGCCTGGCGGCCACCTGCCCCGGGCGTCTCACCGCGCGGCAGATCGAGGCCGCCCGTATTGCCCTCACCCGCCACGTGAAGCGTGGTGGCAAGATCTGGATTCGCGTCTACCCCCACAAGCCCGTCACCAAGAAGGCAGCCGAGACTCGAATGGGTACCGGCAAGGGCAACCCGGAGTTCTGGGTGGCCGTGGTCGTTCCGGGCACCGTTCTCTACGAGATCGAGGGCGTCACCGAAGACGTGGCGCGCGAGGCCTTCCGCCTCGCCGGGCACAAGCTTCCCGTTGGCACCCGCTTCGTCAAGCGCGAGGAGCACGTCGGATGAAAAACCGCATCGACCTGTCGGCCATGACCGACGAACAAATCGTCCACCGCGAGCTCGACCTCGAGCGGGCGCTCATGACGCACCAGCTGCGTCACCGCCTCAACAAGCTCGAGAACAACAGCCTCCTGGGCTCCACCCGGCGCGACATCGCGCGGGCGAAGACCGAGCTCCGTCGCCGTGAGCTCGCCGCTGGTCTCAACCAGGGCGCGATCCACGACAAGCACGTTGGCAGCTGGGCTCCGGGTTCCGTCGCCGCGCCCGCCGAGGCTGGCGGGGGCTTCCTGAAGTCCATGCTTGACGGTTCCACCCCCGCGGAGTAGAACCCGCGCCCTCAACGGAGGTCGGCCCCCGGCCGGTCTCCACGCCGCACGAGTCCACGGAACGTGGAGACCTGCGGTCCTCGTCTTTCCCCTCAAACAGGTGATCCATGGCTGCTGAGGCAACCAGCACGTCTGCCGGTTCCGGCTCGTCCGCCGGGCGTCGTCGTACGCTCCGGGGCCGTGTCGTGTCCGACAAGATGGACAAGACCGTCGTCGTCGAGGTGGAGCGGACCTACCAGCACCGCACCATCCGCAAGTACGTCAAGACGACCAAGAAGTACAAGGCCCACGACGAAGCCAACGCCTGCAAGGTTGGCGACCTCGTGGTCATCGAGGAGTCCCGTCCGCTCAGCCGCACCAAGCGGTGGGTGGTCGTCGGGGGTGCCTCGTGATCCAGATGCAGACTTGCCTCGACGTGGCCGACAACAGCGGCGCGCGTCGTGTCCAGTGCATCAAGGTGCTCGGCGGTTCCAAGCGCAAGTACGCCTCTATCGGCGACGTGATCGTCGTCTCCGTGAAGGAGGCCATTCCCAATGGGAAGGTGAAGAAGGGCGACGTGCACAAGGCCGTGGTGGTCCGTACCGCCAAGGAAGTCCGGCGCGCCGACGGAAGCTACATCCGCTTCGACACCAACTCGGCGGTGTTGATCGACAACAAGAACGAGCCGGTCGGCACCCGTATCTTCGGCCCCGTGGCGCGCGAGCTCCGCGGCAAGCAGTACATGAAGATCGTGGCGCTTGCGCCCGAGGTCATCTGAGGCGGCCATGAAGAACAAGCTCAAGATTCGCCGCGACGACGTCGTCATCGTCATCGCCGGCAAGTACCGCGGCCGCACCGGCAAGGTGGTCCGCGTCATCCCCGAGACCCGCCGCGTGGTGGTGGAGGGCATCGCCCTACAGAAGCGCCACGTCAAGGCGCAGGGCGAGCAGGATGGCCGGATCGTCGAGAAGGAGCGTCCGCTCGATGTCTCCAATGTCGCGCTCTACGATGTCGACAACAAGCGTCGCATCAAGGTCGCGTTCCAAACCCTCGAGGATGGCACCAAGGTGCGGGTCGACCGCAAGACCGGTGCTCGCCTCGACAAGGCGGAGGCCTAGACCATGGCGCTGCGCGTGAAGGACCAGTACCAGACGCAGGCGGTGCCCGCGCTCTTGAAGGAGTTTTCCTACAAGAACGTGATGCAGGTGCCGCGCCTCGAGAAGATCGTCATCAACACGTCGGTGAAGGAAGCCACCCAGAACGTCAAGGTCCTGGAAACGGCCGCCGAGGAGCTGGCGCTCGTCACCGGCCAGAAGCCGCAGGTTCGCCGCGCCCGCAAGGCCATCGCGAACTTCAAGCTCCGGGCGGGCATCCCGATCGGCGCGCGGGTCACTCTCCGCGGTCGTCGCATGTGGGAGTTCCTCGATCGCCTGATCCACATCGCCCTGCCTCGCGTCCGCGACTTCCGCGGCATCAGCCCGCGCGCCTTCGATGGCCGAGGCAACTACTCGCTGGGCATCACCGAGCAGATCATCTTTCCGGAAATCAACTACGACCGGATCTCCAAGGTGACCGGGATGAACATCTCCTTCGTCACGACCGCCAACACCGACGCCGAGGGCAAGGCGCTGCTCGCGCAGCTCGGCCTTCCCTTCCGGCAGTAGGGAGCCAACACAATGGCAAAGAAGTCCATCATCGCCAAGGCCGCGCGCCCGGCGAAGTTCACCACCCGGAAGCACAACCGGTGTCCGCTCTGCGGGCGTCCCCGTGCCTTCCTGCGCAAGTTCAACATGTGCCGCATCTGCTTCCGCAGCCTCTCCCTCAAGGGCGAGGTTCCGGGCGTGATGAAGGCGAGCTGGTAGGAGGAAGCCATGGCGACCACTGATCCCATCTCGGACTTGCTCACGCGAATCCGCAACGGCCTGATGGCCCGGCACAAGTCGGTGACTGTCCCGCGGTCGAAGATCAAGCTCGAGATCGTGAAGATCCTCAAGAACGAGGGCTTCATCGAGGGCTACATCGACCAGGCCGACAATGCGCGTCCCAGTGTCAAGGTCTTCCTGAAGTACGCCGACGGTCACGACGGCGTCATCCAAGGCCTCAAGCGGGTTTCCAGCCCGAGCCGTCGCATGTACGTGGGCAAGGACGAGATCCCCCGCGTGCGCAACGGCCTCGGCGTGGCGATCCTCACCACCCCACGGGGTGTCCTCACCGACAAGGCGGCCCGCACGGCCGGCGTTGGCGGCGAGGTCATCTGCTACGTCTGGTAGGAGCAACCATGTCTCGCATCGGAAAGCTGCCGGTTGTGGTCCCCGCTGGGGTCACGGTCAGCACGGCCAACAACGAGATCAAGGTGAAGGGTCCCAAGGGCGAGCTCGTCCAGGGCCTCGCCGTCGGCGTGAAGCTCGTCCAGGAAGGGAATCACGTCAACGTGGTCCGCCAGGACGACGAGCGCCAGTCTCGTTCGAACCACGGGCTCACCCGCGCCCTGTTGAACAACATGGTGACGGGTGTCACCAAGGGCTACGAGCGCAAGCTCCTCATCACCGGCGTCGGCTTCAAGGGCGAGATCAAGGGCAAGACCCTCGTCCTCGCGCTGGGCTACTCGCACCCGGTCGAGTTCCCCTTCCCGAAGGGCGTCACCATCGAGGTCGACAAGTCCACGACCTTGATCGTCAAGGGCGCCGACCGGCAGGTCGTCGGGGAAACCGCCGCCAAGCTGCGCGCGCTGCGCTCGCCCGACTCGTACAAGGGCAAGGGCGTGCGCTTCGAGAACGAACACGTCCGGCTCAAGGCCGGCAAGACGGCCAAGAAGTAGGGAGACGACATCATGTCCACCCGTGAACGCCAGGAAGAAGCCCGTCTCCGCCGCAAGGCTCGCATTCGCGGCCGCGTGACCGGCACTGAAGAACGGCCGCGGCTCAGCGTGTATCGCTCCGCCAACCACATCTACGCGCAGATCATCAACGACCAGTCGGGCACCACGCTGGCGGCGGCCTCCACGCTCTCCAAGGAGCTGGAGGGCCGTAACGGCCACGGTGGCAACATCGAGGCCGCCAAGGCCGTGGGTAGCCTCATCGCCGAGCGGGCGAAGGCCGCCAACATCAGCCAGGTGGTGTTCGATCGCAACGGCTACCTGTACCACGGGCGTGTGAAGGCGCTTGCCGACGCCGCTCGCGAGTCCGGCCTCCACTTCTAGAACCCCGCATTCGATTACCTGCGCGGCGCTCGCGCCGCGTGGACTGGCGCGAGAGCGCCCCGGAGACTGCATGTCCATGCCGACTGGCAAGAAGAACACTCCTCGCAAGGCCGCCGACGAGGCGCAGCCGATCGAGAAGAACATCTACGTCAACCGCGTCGCCAAGGTGGTGAAGGGCGGTCGTCGATTCTCCTTCGCGGCCCTGGTGGTCGTGGGCAACGGCGAGGGCCGCATCGGCATCGGCCAGGGCAAGGCGAACGAGGTGCCCGAGGCGGTCCGCAAGGCCTCCGAGCGCGCTCGCCGCACGATGTTCGACGTGCCGGTGGTGGACGGCACCGTGCCCCACGTGGTCGAAGGCGCTTTCGGCGCCGGCAAGGTGCTGCTGCGGCCGGCCAACCCCGGTACCGGCGTCATCGCCGGCCCGGTGGTCCGCGCCATGCTCGACGCCGCCGGCTACCACAACGTCCTCACCAAGAGCCTCGGTAGCTCCAACCCCTACAACGTGGTCAAGGCCACCGTCGTGGCGCTCAAGCAGCTCGAGTCGCCGGCGCAGGTTGCCGCGCGCCGCGGCAAGAACGTCGATGACGTTCTCGGAAACTACGATCTCGGCCACCGCGTGTGGAGCGGCGCTGCCGACAGCGCCCAGGAGAACGGATGACGCACCTCAAGGTCACGCTCAGCCGCTCGCAGATCGGCTGTACCCAGGAGCAGCGCGCCACGCTGCGCGGCCTCGGGCTGCGCAAGATCGGTGCGGCGCGACTGCTTGAGAACACGCCATCCGTTCGCGGGATGGTGAAGTCCGTCCTGCACATGGTGCAGGTCGAGGAGGTGTCCAGTGGCGGATGAACTCAGCCGTCTCGCGCCGGTTCCCGGTTCGCAGAAGTCTCGTACGCGCGTGGGTCGCGGCCAGGGCTCCGGCCTCGGCAAGACGGCCGGCCGCGGTACCAAGGGCCAGCAGGCTCGCGCCGGCTACACCCACAAGCGCGGCTTCGAGGGCGGCCAGATGCCGCTCCAGCGCCGCCTGCCCAAGTTCGGCTTCACCAACATCAACGCCACCGACTACACGGTCGTCAACGTCGGTAAGCTGGGCGGCCTCGCGGCCGGCTCGGTGGTCGACGCCGCCTCGCTGAAGGCGGCGGGCGTCATCGCCCGGATCGGTCGCGACGGCATCAAGGTGCTGGGTGGCGGCGAACTCGCGGTGAAGCTCACCGTGAAGGCGGCCAAGGTCTCGGCCTCGGCGCGCGCCAAGATCGAGGCGGCCGGCGGGTCCGTCGAGTCCGCCTCCTGAGATCCGGCGGCGGGCGACTTGTGAACGCCCCTTCGGCGATTAGCTCTCCGGCTCGGAGGTCAGGATGACTCGCTGGCTCAGCACGATCTGGCGTATGCCCGACCTCCGGTCGCGCGTGCTCTTCACGCTCGGCATGCTCGCCGTGTTTCGCCTCGGCGTGCACATCCCGGCGCCGGGCGTCGATCGCGAGGCGCTCGCCAAGTACATCGAGTCCAACAGCGACACGATGTTTGGCCTGTACAACATGTTCAGCGGCGGCGCGCTGCAGGGCTTCAGCGTCTTCGTGCTGGGCATCATGCCCTACATCACCGCGAGCATCATCATCCAGATCCTCACGGTGGCGGTGCCCGCCCTCGAGCGCATCTCGAAGGAAGGGCAGCAGGGGCGCAGCCGGATCACCCAGTACACGCGCTACGCGACGATTGGCATCGCGTTGCTGCAGGGCTTGCTGATGGTGGCCATCCCGCTCGAGTCGGCCAAGACGCCGGCGGGCGCGGCCATCGTGCTCGAGCCAGGCTGGAACTTCCGCCTGATGACGACGATCACGCTCGCGGCGGGCAGCTGCTTCGTGATGTGGATCGGCGAGCAGATCTCGGAGCGTGGCATCGGGAACGGTAGCTCGCTCATCATCGCCGCCGGCATCGTCAGCCAACTGCCGAACGCGGTGCAGAACACCATCCTCAAGCTGCAGAACGATGAGGTCAACCTGCTCCAGGTCACCCTCATCGCGTTTGGCATGGTGCTGGTGATCGGCGGCATCGTGTGGATCGAGCGCGCGCAGCGTCGCATCCCCATCCAGTACGCCAAGCGCGTGGTTGGTCGCAGAGTGTACGGGGGACAGGCGAGTCACCTGCCGCTCAAGATCAACACGGCGGGCGTCATCCCCCCGATCTTCGCGTCGAGCGTGCTGATGGCCCCGGCCACGCTGCTGCAGTTCACCGCCTTTCCTGCGCTGGCGGCGCTGGCTGCCGCGCTGCAGCCCGGCGCCTGGCTGTACAACTACCTCGAAGTCGCGCTGATCGTGTTCTTCGCCTACTTCTACACGGCGATGATCTTCAACCCGGTCGACGTGGCCGACAACCTGAAGAAGCACGGCGGGTTCATCCCCAGCATTCGCCCCGGCAAGCAGACGGCGGAGTACATCGAACACATTCTGTCGCGACTAACGGGAGCGGGTGCGCTCTACATGGCCGTCGTCTGCATTATGCCGGTGATCATCACCCGTATGTACGGCGTGCCCTTCGCATTCGGCGGCACCGGCCTGCTCATCGTGGTCAACGTCGCGCTCGACACCGTCGCCCAGATCGAGGCGCAACTGCTCACCCAGCACTACGACGGGATCAGCGGCCCGCAGGCGCCGGGGATGGGCGCCGGCCGCCGCCGGATGATGGGCGACGTCGCTTCCGGCTGAGGTTCAGATGTTCGTCCTGCTGTTTGGTCCGCCGGGCTCCGGCAAGGGCACCCAGGCTGCCGCGCTCGCGTCGCGGCTGGGCGTTCCCCATGTCGCCACCGGCGACATCTTCCGCAAGCACCTCCGCGAGGGCACCGACCTCGGCAAGCTGGCGCGCTCCTACATGGACCGGGGCCAGCTGGTGCCCGACCTCGTCACCTGCGACCTCGTCGCCAGCCGCCTCGGCGAGCCCGATGCGCTGGGAGGCGTGCTCTTCGACGGCTTTCCTCGCTCGGTGCCGCAGCTCTACTGGCTGATCGGCCACCTCGGCGCGACCGGTCGCCACCTGGCCGCCGTGGTGAACCTCAAGGTCGACGACGGCATCATCCTGGGCCGGGTCACCGGGCGCCGGACGTGCACTAACTGCGGCGCCACCTACCACGTCGTCAGCGCGCCCCCGGGCGCGGACGGCAGTTGCACGCGCTGCGGCGCGGCGGTGGTGCAGCGCAAGGACGACACCGAGGCCGTGGTCCGCGACCGGCTCGAGGCCTACGCTGCCCAGACCTTCCCCTGCCTCGATCAGCTTCGCGACCGCACCCCCATCCACGACGTCGACGGGGTGGGCGGGATCGACGAGGTCAAGGGTCGCATCTTCACGACCCTCGCGCTGTAGTAGGCCAGCTTGATCCCGATCAAGGAGCCATGGGAGCTGAGCGTCATGCGAACGGCGGGTCGCAAGCTCGCCGAGGTCGTGGCCAAGCTGCGCGCCGAGGTCGCGGTCGACATGCCCACCATCGAGATCGATCGGCTCACCGAGGCGGAGATCCTCAAGGTCGGCGCGCGTCCCGCATTCAAGGGCTACAAGGTTGGGAAGGCTGTTTTTCCCGCGTCGATCTGCATCTCGATCAACGAGCAGGTGGTGCACGGGATCCCGGGGAAGCGTCGCATCCGCGAGGGCGACGTGCTCTCGCTCGACTTCGGCCTGGTGTACGGCGGCTATTACGCCGACACCGCGTTCACGGTGATCATGGGCGAGGGCGACGAGCGCTCGCGTGCGCTGGTGACCGCGACCGAGGAGGCGCTGGCGCTCGGCATCGCCAAGGCGGTGCCGGGCGGGCGGGTAGGTGACATCGGCCACGCCATCGAGTCGTACGTGCGGCCCCAGAAGATGGGCGTCGTGACGCAGATGGTCGGACACGGCATCGGCCGCAAGCTCCACGAGCCGCCTAGCGTGCCGAACTACGGCAAGCGGGGGACGGGCGACCTGCTCAAGGCCGGCATGGTCATCGCCGTGGAGCCGATGATCACCCTGGGCACCGACAAGACCAAGATTCTCGGCGACCAGTGGACAACCGTGACGGAAGACAATAGTCGCGCGGCTCACTTCGAGCATACCGTCGCCATCACCCCCGCTGGTCCGGAGATCCTGACCAAGCTCGGCTGAGAAAACGGCGCTCGAAGCCAAAACGCGGGAAACCGCATCACCCCATCCGTTGAACCGGCTCGCGCCGGCGAGGAGTCCACGTGAAGGTCAAGGCCTCTGTGAAGGTCATCTGCGACAAGTGCCGCGTCATCAAGCGGCGCGGTGTCGTCCGTGTCATCTGTGAAACCCCCAAGCACAAACAGCGCCAGGGCTAGGAGAAAACCAAGATGGCACGTATCGAAGGCGTCGACCTGCCGCGCAACAAGCGCATCGACATCGCCCTTTCCTACATCTACGGCGTGGGTCGGAAGAACGCGAAGGACATCCTCGCGAAGGCTCAGGTCGAGGCGGGCATCCGCACCCAGGACCTCTCCGAGGTCGAGATCGCCCGCATCCGCGAGGTCATCCAGCGCGAGTACCGCGTGGAAGGCGAGCTCCGGAAGGAGATCGCCATGAACATCAAGCGCCTGGTCGACCTCGGTACCTACCGCGGCGCCCGGCACAGGAAGGGTCTCCCCGTCCGGGGCCAGCGCACCCACACGAACGCTCGCACCCGCAAGGGACCGCGTCGCACCGTGGCCGGCAAGAAGATCGCGACCAAATAGGACGAGGAGAAAACTCACATGAGCACCGACACCAAGGGCGGCAAGAAGCCCAAGCGCACCAAGAAGAATGTCCCGGTGGGTGTGGTTCACATCCGGTCCACCTTCAACAACACCATCGTCACCATCACCGATCTCGCCGGCAACACCGTCGCGTGGTCGAGCGCCGGCGTGAAGGGTTTCAAGGGCTCCCGCAAGAGCACGCCCTTCGCGGCCCAGCTCGTGTCGGAAGACGCCGCTCGCAAGGCGGTCGAGAACGGGATGCGGACGGCGGGCGTGATCATCCAGGGCCCGGGCGCCGGCCGCGAGTCGGCGCTCCGCGCGATTCAGGCCGCGGGTCTCCGCGTCACCTCGATCACCGACATGACCGCCATCCCGCACAACGGCTGCCGCCCGGCCAAGCGCCGTCGCGTGTAGTCAACCGCCTCGCGGCGGGGATGGGCCTTGCTTGCCCGTCCCGCCGCGTTCCCCCGCCTGGCCAGCACCGCGCGCGCGTTTGCCCGCGCGGAATCTACTCTGGGTGATGAGCGCGCCTCGGCCACGCGCGCAAGAAGCCCAGTTTGGAGAATAAAATGAGCGCTGAACACATCGTTAGTAACTGGCGTTCGCTGATCAAGCCCCGTCGCATCGAGCGCGACGGTCGCTCCAGCAACACCTACGCCAAGTTCGTCATCAAGCCGCTCGAGCGGGGCTTCGGCATCACGCTCGGCAACTCGCTGCGCCGGGTGCTGCTCTCGAGCCTCCAGGGCGCGGCCGTCACCTCGGTGAAGCTCGAGGGCGTCCTCCACGAGTTCAGCTCCATCCCGGGCATCGTCGAAGACGTCACCGACATCATCCTCAACATCAAGGGCATCCTCATCAAGACCGACCGCACCGAGCCGGTGCACGCGGTCATCGACGTGGAGGGGGCCCAGGGTGAGATTCGCGTGGTGCGCGCGGGCGACATCCGCTTCGACGCCGCAGCCGAGGTGCTCAACCCCGACCACCCCATCTGCACGCTCACCGGCAACGGCCGCTTCCACGCCGAGATGACCGTCGCGATGGGCAAGGGCTACGTCCCGGCCGACCGCAACAAGTCTCCCGAGATGCCTCTCGGCACCATCCCGGTCGACGCCATCCACATGCCGGTCCGGCGCGTGAAGTACACGGTCACCAACGCCCGCGTGGGCCAGCGCACCGACTACGACAAGCTCACCATCGAGGTGTGGACCAACGGCAGCGTTACCCCGGAAGACGCCGTGGCCTTCGCCGCCAAGGTGCTCAAGGAGCAGCTCCAGGTCTTCATCAACTTCACCGAGGAAGACGAGCCCCTGGGGGGCGACGAGCCGAAGAGCTCCGAGTCCTTCAACGAGGCGCTCTACAAGCGCGTCGACGAGCTCGACCTCTCGGTGCGCAGCGCCAACTGCCTCCAGAACGCCGGCATCGAGCACATTTGGCAGCTGGTGGAGAAGACCGAGGCTGAGATGCTCAAGACCAAGAACTTCGGCCGCAAGTCGCTCAACGAGATCAAGGAGCTCCTCAGCGAGCTCGGGCTCTCGCTGGGCATGAAGCTCAACAACTTCCCCAAGGCCCGCGGGTAGCCGCGGCTCGCTGGAGCTCCCATGCGTCACCTCAAGTCCGGCCGCAAGTTCGGCATCGACTCGTCGCACCGCGACGCCATGTTCCGCAACCTCGTCACCTCGCTCATGGAGCACGGCGAGATCCGCACCACCGAGGCCAAGGCCAAGGAGCTGCGTCGCGTGGCCGAGCGCGTGATCACCTACGCGAAGAAGGTGCCCCACGCCTCCCTCGCGGGCCTGGAGGGCGCTGAACTCGCCGAGGCCAAGGCCAGGCGCGTCCACGCGGTCCGGCTCGCTCGCCGGTACATCACCAACCGCGACGTCCTCCAGAGGGTGTTCTCGGAGTACAGCGACCGCTACGCCACCCGCCCCGGGGGCTACACGCGGATCCTCAAGCTGGGCCGCCGCCCGGGCGACAACGCCCCGATGGCGCTGATCCAGCTGGTGACCGAGCCCTGCGAGCCGAAGGCGAAGCGCGCGGCCGAGGCGCCCGCCGACGCCGCTGCCGAGTAAGCGCGGTCGAAGACCCATGAGCGCGGGGTGGGCCTCTTCGCCCAGTCCGCGCTACATGTTTTTGCAGCCATGGACGCCCCGACCGCCGCCCGCCGCAAGCTCGACGAGTTCATTGCCGCCAATGGCCTCAAGCACACGCGCCAGCGCGACATGATTCTAGAGTCCTTCCTCGCGGCCGGGGGGCACGTGTCGGTAGAAGACTTGCTTCGCCGCGTGCAAGACCTGGCTCCTGGCGTGGGCGCGGCCACGGTGTACCGCACGCTGAAGCTGTTCACCGATGCCGGCGTGGCTCACGAGCGCCAGTTTGGCGACGGCCAGGCCCGCTATGAGCCGGCCCTCGACGACGAGCACCACGACCACCTCATCTGCCTCGACTGCGGCGCCATCTTCGAGTTCGAGGATCCACTCATCGAGTCGCGGCAGGCCGAGGTGGCCGCGAGGCACGGCCTCGACCTCAAGTCGCACCGGCACGAGATCTACGGGCGCTGCCGCGACACGGCGCGCTGCGAGCACCGGAAGGCGGCGCGCGCGCGTCGCGACTGATCGCGGCGGCGCGGGCGAGGCGCTCCCTTGACTCGCAAGAAAAGCTGCGAGGGCCCGGCAGTTGCCTGCCGAGCCCTCGAGGGTGGTGCGCGGGGGGGGACTTGAACCCCCACGGGGTATTAGCCCACTAGCACCTCAAACTAGCGCGTCTACCATTCCGCCACCCGCGCGACGGACCCACCTTCTACTCACTCGGCGATGGCGGGTCAAGGCGTTGACGGGGCCGGCGCCTCGGGCGTGCTGGGGGAAGGGACGCCCTCGGGCGCGCCCGCGCCGAACCCCTCGCCGGCCCCCCCGTCGTCGAGCACGTCGTCGAAGCCGCCCTTGATGGCGCCGCCGGTGACGTTTGACTTGGTGCTCTGGAAGGCCAGCGTGATGCTGGTGATCATGAACAGCGTGGCGATGGCCCCGGTGCCCTTGGTGAGCACGTTGCCGGGCCCCGCGGCACCGAAGATCTGCGAGGAGGCGCCGCCGCCGAAGGCGCTCGCCGCGTCGGCGCCCTTGCCGGGCTGCATCAAGATCACGAAGACCAGCAGCAGGCAGAGGATCACGTGGAGCGTCACTAGGAAGGTATGCATCGCTGTTCCCGAGAGCCCCGAGAGCTAACCACCGGAGGCCGTGGCGGCACCGGCGATGATCGCGAGGAACTCCTCGGCGTTTAGGCTCGCCCCTCCGACCAGCGCCCCATCGATGTCCGGCATCCGCATCAGCTCGGCGGCGTTGTTGCCCTTCACCGAGCCGCCGTACTGGATCCGGGTAGACTTCGCTACGAACGCGGGGAACTTGGCCTCGAGCCAGCCGCGGATCGTCGCGTGCATGTCCTGCGCCTGGAGCGGCGTGGCAGTCTTGCCGGTGCCGATGGCCCACACCGGCTCGTAGGCGATGGTGACCGAGGGAACCTGGTCGGCGCCCAGCGCGCCGAGCGCCGCGTCGAGCTGCCGGGTGACGACGGCGGCTTCCTGCCCCGCCTCGCGCTCGGCGAGCGTCTCCCCCACGCAGAGGATGGGCAACAAGCCGCTGCGGAAGCAGGCGCCCACCTTCCTCGCCACGCTCGCGTCGGTCTCGCCGAACAGCTGCCGGCGCTCGCTGTGCCCCACGAGGCAGTAGGCCACGCCGACCTGCCGCAGCATCTCGCTGCTCACCTCGCCGGTGTAGGCGCCCTGTTGCTCGGCGTGGAGGTTCTGCGCCGCAACCACGATGCCCGTGTGCTTCAGTCGCGACACCACCGCGGGAAGTGACACGAAGGGCGGCGCCACGCCCACGTCGACCGTGGCGTCGCGACCGGCAAGCGCCTTCTTCAATGCCTCTGCCAGCGCGTCAGCCTCCTGGGGCCCCTTGTGCATCTTCCAGTTGCCGACGACAAACTTCCTGCGCATGGGCACCTACTTGTTGCGGTTGCGGATCGCCTTCACGCCGGGGAGGTCCTTGCCCTCGATGAACTCGAGGGACGCGCCGCCGCCGGTCGACACGTGGGTGAACTTCTCGAACAACCCAAACTTCGCCGCCGCCGCTGCCGAGTCGCCGCCGCCCACCACGGTGTAGCCCTTGCACGCGGCCACGGCCTCGGCCACGCCGCGCGTACCGGCGGCGTAGGCGTCGCGCTCGAACACGCCCATCGGGCCGTTCCAGAAGACAGTCTGCGCGTTGGCGATCACCGCCGCGAAGTTCTGGACGGTCTGCGGGCCGATATCGAGGCCCATCTGGTCGGCGTCGACCTGGGCGACGACCTGGGGCCGCTCGGCGCTGTCGAAGGTGTTGTTGACCACGTGGTCGACCGGCAGGTGCATCGTCACGCCCTTCTCGGCGCACCGCTCGAGCAGGCGGGTGGCGAGCGCGAGCTTGTCGGCCTCTACCCGCGACTGGCCCACGTCGATACCCTTGGCCTTGAGGAAGGTGTAGGCCATCGCGCCGCCGACGATCAGCTCGTCTACCCGGGAGAGCAGCGCCTCGATCACCAGGATCTTGTCGCTCACCTTGGCGCCCCCGAGGATGCCCACGTAGGGCCGGGCGGCGCCGCCGACGCAGCGGCCGAGCGCCTCGAGCTCCTTGCCCACGAGGAAGCCGACGCCGGCTTGCTCGAAGTGGTTGACGACGGCGGCGATGCTGGTCTCGCCGCGGTGCATAGCGCCGAAGGCGTCGTTGACGTAAACCTCGCCGAGCCGCGCGAGCGCCTGGGCGAAGGCCTCGTCGCCGCCCTTCTCGCCCGCGTGGAAGCGGAGGTTTTCCAGCAGCATGACGCCGCCGGGCACTAGCTCCTTGGTCATCGCCTCCACGTCGTCACCGACGATGTCATGGGCGAACAGCACCTCGCCGTCGAGAAGCTCGGCCAGTCGCGCCGCCACGGGCTCGAGCGAGAGCGCGGGATCCACGCCGCTGGGGCGCCCGAGGTGGGAACACGCCACCACGCGGCAGCCCTTCTCCCGGAGGTACTTGATCGTCGGCAGCGCCGCGACGATGCGCGTGTCGTCGGTGACCTTGTCGTTGTCCATGGGCACGTTGAAGTCGACCCGCAGCAGCACGCGTCGCTGGGCGAGGTCGAGGTCGGCGAGGGTGGGGACCTTCGACATGGCCTAGCTCCGCGCGATCTTGCGGCAGAGATCGACCATGCGGTTGGAGAAGCCCCACTCGTTGTCGTACCAGGACAACACCTTCGCCATCCGGTCGCCCATCACCGCGGTGAGTTCGAGGTCGACGATCGAGGAGTGAGGGTTGCCGTTGAGATCGAGCGACACCAGCGGCGCCTTCACCGCGGCGAGGATGCCCTTCATCGGGCCCGCGGCGGCGGCGCTGAGCGCGGCGTTGATCCCGTCCTTGCTGACGGGCCTCTCGGTGTTGAACACGAGGTCGACCACCGACACGTTCGGCGTCGGCACGCGGATGGCAAGGCCGTTGAGCTTGCCTTTCAGCTCCGGGAGCACCAGGCCCACCGCCTTCGCCGCGCCCGTCGAGGTGGGCACCATCGACAGGGCCGCCGCGCGGGCGCGCCGCATGTCAGCCTTCTTGTGGGGCGCGTCGAGCAGGTTCTGGTCCATCGTGTAGCTGTGGATGGTCGTCATCAGGCCTTGGACGATGCCGAACTCCTGGTGCAGCACCTTCGCGAAGGGCGCGAGGCAGTTCGTGGTGCAACTCGCGTTGCTGATCACGCGGTGCTTCGAAAGGTCGAGCATGTGGTCGTTGACGCCGAGGCACACGGTGATGTCCTCGCCCTCGGCCGGGGCCGAGATGATCACCCGGTCGGCACCGGCGTCGAGGTGCCACGCCGCCTTCTCACGCTTGGTGAAGGCGCCGGTACACTCGAGCACCACGTCGATGCCCAGCGCCTTCCACGGCAGCTTCTGCGGCTCCTTCTCGGCGGAGACCTTGATCTCCTTGCCGTCGATCACGATGCCGTCCTCGGTGCTCGACACGTCGCGCGACCAGTTGCCGTGCACGCTGTCGTGCTTGAGTAGGTGCGCGAGCTGGAAGGGGCTGGTGAGGTCGTTGATGTGGACGATCTCGACCTCCGGATCGCGCCAGGCGCTCCGAAAAACACAGCGACCAATGCGGCCAAATCCGTTGATAGCCACGCGCAACGCCATGGGGGTCTCCGAGGTGGCGCGCGCGATAACCCGTCTCGTGCGCCGGTGATAGCACCGCCCCGTGGCGGTGCTACTCCAGAACGTTGCCCTCGACGATCGTGATGCCACCGTGATCGCCGCCGAGTTGCTATCGCTTCCCGTCGCGTCGGTGCGCGCGGCCGAGGTGGTTCGCCGCTCGCTCGACGCCCGTGCCCGCGTCCCCTCCTGGCGCGGGAACCTGCGGGTAGACGTGGATGACGAGAGCGCCGTCC
>VGRE01000057.1 GCA_016875435.1 Deltaproteobacteria bacterium
ATCTCCCCGGCCTTCACGCCCGCCACGTCGAGGAGCGCGGCGAGGCCCGGCGAGTGGGGCCCCGCGTTGAGCGCCTGGAGCCCCAGGTGAACGATGGCGCGGTTTTCCGGGGTGGCCAGCGACACGATGTCGGCCACGGTGCCGATCGCCGCGAGCTTGAGCATCGAGCCGAGGATCGCCTCGCGGCGCGGGTGCGTGTCGAGCAGCGCCGTCGCGAGCTTCAGCGACACGCCACAGGCGGCGAGGGCCTTGTTGCCGTAGCCGCAGCCGCTCTGGGGGGGGCAGAGCACGGCCGAGGCTGCCTCGGGCACCGACTCGCCGGCGGGAAGGTGGTGATCGCAAACGATGACGTCGACGCCCAGCTCCCGCGCGCGGCGCACGGCGGCGTGGTCGCGCACGCCGATGTCGGCCGTGACCAGCAGGCGCACCCCCTCGGTCGCCGCCTTCTCAACCGCGTGCACCGACAGCCCGTAGCCCTCGGTGAAGCGATCCGGGATGTGGTAGCTCAGCTGGGCGCCGCCGAGCACGTCGAGGGTGGCATGTAGAATGAGACACGACGTCGTGCCGTCCACGTCGTAGTCGGTGACGAGCCGGATGGACTCGCGCCGCTGCCGGGCGTCGTCGATGCGCGACACCGCGCGCTCCAGCCCCAGCATCCCTCCCGGGTCGAGCAGGCTGCCTCTCCCGGTGGACAAGAAGCTCTCGTCGACGCCGCGCGCCGCGAACACCCTCGCGGCCACGGGACGGTCCTCGCCCAGCGGTGAGGGCCGCAGGGCCCAGCGCCGCCCGCCGACCGACGTTTCGGTCCAGCTCATGGGCTGGCGACGAACCAGCCGATCACGATCCCGAGCAAGAGCCCGATGCCGCCCAGCACCACGCCGGAGCCCACCACGCCGAGCCACCCCGGGCCGCCCTCCAGCGCCGAGGCGGGCGCATGCTCGCGCACCGCGAGCGTGATCGAGTGCGTTCGGCGCTCGCCGCCGCGCTTGAGCACCACATCCAGTTGCAGCGGGCCGCCCTCAGTCCTGACGCCCACCACCGACTCCACCACCGCGCCGCCCCACGCGGCCGGGTCGATCACCGCCTCCATGGGCGCGCCTTCCGGCCGCTTCCTGGGCTCGTCGCGTGGGACCGGCGGTGGCGGGGGCAACTCGCGCGGGCCGGTGCGCTGCGCCGCGAGCTGGGCCGCCACGCTGGAGGCCGTGGGCCTGTCGCTGGTCGGCTTCGCGGGGACGGGCGCAGCTGTCTCGACCTTTGGCGGGGGCGGGGGAGCCTTCGGCCCGGCCGACTTGAATGACGACTCGGCGCTCGCACCGCCCGCGGGAGGCGCGGTCGGAGGGCTGACGACCGCCTTCGCGTCGCCCTGGTCGTTGGCCTGCAGGAATTCACCGGCGCGCTCGACGTTGGCCAGCAGGAATGCGTCGACCTCGCCCTGCTGCGCGTGGCCGCTGCTCTTGAGTTTCTCGCCGCGCTGCTCCTCGTAGGGGCGCACGCGCTTGATGCGCTCGAGGTGGTCGCGGATCACTTGCTTGTCGTCCTCCGCCGCTGGCCGCTCCACGGCGCTGAGCGCCACCGCCGTCTGGCGCCCGGCGAGGTTGTCGCGCACGCGCTGGGCGGTGAGGTCGGTGATGGCACGGAGCGAGTCGAGGACGCCCACGCCCTGCACGGCGATCGCCTCCACGTGGGGCACGCCGAAGGGGTTGAGGTCGGTCTGCATGTCGGGGACGCTGCGCGCCCCGGGCGCGTCGCGCTTGTTGTACTGGATCACCAGCGGGATGCTGGCAAGATCGAGACCGTGGGCGCGCAGGTTCTCTTCGAGGTCGATCAGCCCGTCGATGTTGGCGCTGGCGCGGTCCGGGGTGCTGTCGGCCACGAAGACCACGGCGTCGGCGCCCTGCAGCACCACGCGCCGCGTTTCCTTGTAGAACACCTGCCCGGGAACGGTGAATAGCTTGAACTTCGCGGTGAACCCAGCGATCTGCCCGAGCTGGATGGGCACGTAGTCGAAGAAGAGGGTGCGCTCCTCGGCGGTGGCCATCGAGTGCAGATCGCCGCGTTGCGCGTCGGGAATTATGCCGTGCACGACTTGCACGTTCGTGGTCTTCCCCGACATCGCGGGGCCGTAGTACACGATCTTCGCCTCGATCTCGCGACGAGCGAAGTTGATGACCGCCATGTCAACCCATCTATCCGGTTAGCCGCGAACCCCGATGCACCCGCTCATTCCCTACTTCGAGCAGCCCGTCATCCAACTGGGGCCCCTTCCCATCCACGCCTTCGGCATCCTCGTGGCCATCGGTTTCGTGGCCGGTGGGCACGTGGCCCAGCAGAGGGCCACCAAGTTCGGCGGCAGCGCCGAAGCCATCAACCGGCTCATCGGCTGGCTGGTGTTCGGCGTGTTCGTGGGCGGGCACTGGGGGCACATCCTGATGTACGAGCCGGGCAAGCTCGCGGGGGAACCCGAGCTCTTCGGCAAGTTCTTCGATGCCTTGTCGGAGCTTCGTCGCCCCACCAGCGCCGAGATCCCGGCGCTTTTACAGTTCTGGCATGGGCTCTCTTCCTACGGTGGCTTCGCGATGTGCGTGGGGCTCACCATCTGGTTTTTCCGCCGCGAGAAGTTGCCCTTCTGGCCCCACGCCGACGCCCTCGCCATCGGGCTGTCCCTCGGCTGGTTCTTCGGGCGCATGGGCTGCTTCTCCGCGCACGACCACGCCGGCAACCCCACCAACTTCTGGCTTGGTGTCTACGGCATGTGCCCAGGCAACAACCCCACGGTGGCCTGCCACGACCTCGGTCTCTACGAGGCCATCTGGTCGATCAGCGTGTTCGGGCTGTTCACCTGGCTCGACAAGAAGCCTCGCCCGCAGGGCTTCTTCGTGGGCTGGCTCGCGACGCTCTACGGGCCCGCGCGCTTCGTGTCTGACTTCTTCCGCAACCGGGAGGGCGACGCCCGCTACTTCGGCCTCACCCCGGCCCAGTACGGCTCGATCATCGTCACCCTCGTGGGGCTGTGGATCATCAGGAGCCGCCTAGAAACGAAGGCCCGTCCCGACGCGGCCTGACACGCCGTCGATCTGGATCGTCGCCACCTCGCCGATGTGCGTCGGCGCGAGCCAGGTGTAGCCGAGCTCCCCGTAGAAGGCCAGGGACAGGCCCGACTTGCCGAGCGGCACCGCCGTCTCGAAGCCGGCCGCAGCGAGGACCCCGAAGCCCACGCCGGTGGCCTCCACCTGCCCGGGGTTCTCGTCGTCGTCGGGGTCGTCGTCCACGCGCACGATGCCGTAGAGCATGTCGCCCTGCACGGTGCCGTAGAACTTCGCCCAGTTGTTCACCCCAAATCCCGACTTCAGGCCGAGCTGGAACTGGTTGATGTAGCTGCCGGTCTGGAACGAGGTCTCCGACCCGTCGTCGCCGCTGTCGTCGTAGCTGTTGAACTCCATGCCGGCGGCGCCGTGCTCCCAGCCGCCCACGAGCACCAGGTGCTTGTGCAGGGGGTAGCCCCCGCGCAGGCCGATGCTGGTGAGGTGGCCGTCCTCGGAGAGGTAGTTCCAGCCTGGATCGTCGCTGCCCTGGACGCTCAGGTGCACGTCGAGTTCGCGGTCGCCAGCGAGGGCGGCGCCGATGAGGATGAGGCTCAGCATGACTTACTCCTTCTCTTCGCGACGGGGGAGGACGGCGGGGGCGGCGAGGCCCGAGGTGGCGAAGCCGGCCACGGTGACCACGCCGTTGTCGACGGGATCGACGAAGCTCAGCATGCCCACCCCGGTGTCGCCGGTGACGATGAAGCGGCCGTCGGGCGAGTTCTGGATGCCGATGGGCGGCGCCTCGAGCGAGATCTCGTCGGCGCTGGCGTTGCCGAGGTTCACCTTGAGCAGCGTGTCGACGCCGTCGAGGAGGAGCAGCGCGTACTCGCCCTCGTCGTCGGCGGACAGCGCGAGGCCCACCGGCTCGCTCTCGAGCACCAGCGAGATGGCGTCGATGGGGTCGTCGCCGGTCACCGGGGAGACGGGGAAGATGCCGAAGCCGTAGTTCTCGTCGTAGAAGGCGCTCGTCCCCGATCCGCTGGTGTAGTTGTCGGGACGCATCGTCGCCACCGCGTAGTGCTCGGCAACGAGCAGCTCCATCACCGGGTTCTCGGCGCGTTGCTCGTGCCAGTCGCCCGTGGCGGCGTCGAACGTCACCACGTCGTGGTAGTTCTGGTCGTTGTAGGCGAGCATCCCCACGCTGGTGGCCACCACCGAGGTGGCCGGCTCGTCGGTGCTGAAGCTCGACAGCTCGAAGAACTCGTGCTCCACCACGTCGATGCGCGCGGCGCTGTCGTACACGAAGACGGTGCGGTCGTTGGCCTCGTCCACCGCCATCGCGCTCGGCACGTTGTCGAGCTCGAGCAGGTCGATGCTCTCGTTGACGAGGTCGAGCACGTACACGTCTTTCTTGCTGGTGATCGACACCAGCGCGTAGGAGCCGTCCGCCACGAGCACCACGTTGTTGGGGACGACGGCCTGGTCGGCGTCGAGGGTGAGCGGGTAGGTCACGCACACGTCCCAGGCCTCGCAGTCCTCGCTGGCGCTGTCGAGATTGACGACGGCCACCTGCGAACGTGACAGGATCACCGCGCGCTTGTCGTCGCCGGTGAAGAGGATCGTCTCCGGGGCGAAGCCCACCGCCACCCGGTTGACGCTGCCGCTGCCGAGGTTGACGAAGGCCACCTCGTTGAGGTTCACGAGTCCATCGACGACGATCTCCTCGCCGTTGTAGTCGAGGTACAAGGCTGCCATCTCGCCGTCGTGGCTGTACACGGCGGCGTTGACCTGGGGGGCCACGCCGTCGAGCGCCGCGTTGCCCACGCGCTTGCCATCCTGCACCAGCGCCACCTCGTACTCGGTGCCGAGCTTCTCGCCGGGACAGTCGTCCACGTTGACGACGAGCGGGTCGTCGTCGTCGCAGACGGGCCAGCTCGCCACCACGAACAGGCCGTTGCCGCTGTCGGTGGGGATGAGCTTCTCGGGGGTGGCCCCGTCGAGGTCGACTTGCGACCAGGTGCCGTCGGGCTTCACGCGCACCAGCCGGCCGGCGTGTGGCAGGCGCACGTACACGCCGTCGCTCGCGGCCACCACCGCCGGGTCCCAGGTGGACTCGATGAACTGGTTGCCACCGCCGGGGAGATTCCAGGGGTCGCAACCGATGAGGAAAATGGACAGCATGGTCGTGACTCCTTAGTGCTCGATGTCGCTGTTGAGTTCGAAGCCGGTGATGGTGTTCAGCTCGTCGGCGTCGGGGTCGTAGAAGCTGATGCGCCCGAGCTCGTGCTGCTGCGAGGTCCACGCCATGGTGCGGCCGGGCAAGGTGCCCACGAACACCGGGTCGCTCGCGAGCTTGAGGTGCTCCGGGAGCAGCGACTCGAAGGAGAGCGCCTCCAGCGTCGACACGCCGTCCATCACGTAGAAACCCCAGCGGTCGTCGTCGGTCACCGAGTAGCCCGTGGGCTCGGCCTCCACGACCATCCGGTTCTCGCCGAGCCCGTCGGTCTCCATGAGCGTGACCGCCCACTCGTTGTAGAACTGCTCGCTGGGGTCGGTGTCGTCGGCGTCCTGTTTGGTGTGGAAGACCATGGCCACGTCGCCCACCGGGGAGAGCGCGACGGCCTTCACCGGCTTGATGAGCGAGCGCTCGTCGAAGAAGTCGGTGGTGGTGTCCCACACCGCGAGCGAGGGGATGAGCGCCGAGGTGGTGTAGAGCACGGCGGTGTCGCCGCCGTCGGCGAAGCTCACCGCGCCCCAGGCGGTGTCGGAGGGGAAGTCGAGCAGCGAGGGCGTGGCGAGGGGGTCGTCCACGTCGTAGCTCCAGATCTGCCGGGCGCTGCGGGCCACCACCGCGAGGCGCTGCCCGTCGGGGGTCACGTCCATGTCGGTGGGGTCTTCGCCCACGTCGACCGGGGTGACGGTGCCCTCGGCCAGGTCCACGATCTGCAGGGTCTCCACGCCGCGTTGTCGCACGAAGGCGTAGAGCCCGTCGGGGGTGAGCACCACCTCCTCGGCCACCGGCGCGTCGAGCTCGTCTTCCGCGAGCATGATGCGCGTGGGCGACAGCGCGGCGGCGGTGAGATCCACCACCGAGAGCGATCCGTCGCTCACCACCACCGCGAGCTTGCCGTCGTCGCTCCAGCGCACGCCCTTGGGGTTGTAGCCCACCGCCATCGGCACGTGCTCGGGCGGGTCGAGTCGAACGAAACTCACCTCGTTGAAGCTCACCACCCCGTTACTGCTGCCCAGCGACTCCTTGTCGGGGTCGTACCAGGTCATCGCGAAGTCGCCAGTGGGCGAGAGCGAGAGCGAGTTCATGTTGTCGCGGATCTCCACCGACTGCGCTTCCATCGTCTCCGCCGCGATGACGGTGACGCTGTCGTCGCCCTCGTCGAGGGTGATGGCGAGCGAGTAGTCCGACGTGGTCTGCACCGTCGACGGGATGTGCCCCACGTCGGTGGTGAGCACCGCGAGGTCGCTCACCGCGATGCGCGTGACGGTGTCGCGACCGGGGTTGGCGACGAACACGTAGGCGTCCGTCGCCGCCGGGGCGAGCTTCATGTAGTCGTCCTCGTTCTCGCTGTCGGTGTCGGTGTCGCCGTCGGCATCGGCGTCGGCGTCGGCGTCGGCGTCGCCGCCCTCGGCGAGGTCGGCGGAGGTGCCGGCTTCTTCGCTGGCATACATGTCGGAGGTTTCACCGCAACCGCTCACGAGCAGCGCGATGAGGGTGGATCGAATCATCGGGGAACTCCTGTCGGCGAGGGCTTTAGCAAGGAACGCGCCACGTGAGAACGTGCGGCGTTGGTCCTGCGTGACAAGCCGCGCACCGCCCGCGGCCTGCGACACCGGCGTCGTGCTCGGTGCTCGATCTCGCTGTCGAGCTCGAAGCCGGCGGGGCGGCCGAGGGTGCGCGTGCGCAACCGTGGCCGCTCAGCAGAGCATCAGCGCGCAGATCGTCTTCGCGTCGCGGATCTCGCCCTCGCGCACCATGCGCCGGGCTTGTTCCAGCGGGATCCGCGCGGTGGTGATCACCTCGTCGTGCTCCAGCCGCGCCGGGACCGGCGATAGCTCGGTCGCGACAAAAAGATGGATGACCTCGTCGGTGAAGGCCGGCGTGGTCCAGATCGCGGGGAGGGGACGGATCGCCCCGGCCCGCAGCCCCGCCTCCTCCTCCAGCTCCCGGCGCGCGCTGTCGGCGGGATCCTCCCCCGCGTCGAGCTTCCCGGCGGGGATCTCCCAGATGAGGCCCCCGGCGGCGTGGCGGTGCTGCAGGATGAGGGTGACGGTGCCGTCGTCGTGCAGGGGGACCACGGCGGCGGCGCCGGGGTGACGCAGGATCTCGAGATCGACCACGGCGCCATTGGGCAACGTGACCGTTTCAATGCCGAAGTCGCCCACTCGTCCCCGGTGGAGGGTGCGGCGGCTCACTCGGGGGTCGTCATCTCGAAGTACATCTCGCCGTCCACGTAGAACGTCACCAGGTACTCGAAGGTGTAGTCGAAGACGGTGGTCTCGCCGTCGAACTCGAGGCCGTTGTCGGCGCCGAGGATGCTGACGCTGCCGCCGTCGGCGTCGTAGTTGTAGAACGTCGCGACACCGCCAGACTCGGTGTACAGCATCGCGCGGTAGGTGGTGCCGATCTCGATGGGGTAGGTGTCGTCGCAGATGGTGTTGTCGAGCGGCACGTTCTCGTAGAAGTTGGTGCAGGAGGGACACTCGGCGGCGAGCGCCTCGTAAGCGTCGCCCTCGGTGAGCTCGGTGCCGGTTTCTTCCACGGTGGTGTCGCAGGCGTAGCCCCACACCTCGGCGTAGAAGTGCCGGTAGCCGGTGTAGGCTGAGTAGTCGGTGACGGGCTCCGCAGGAACTTCCTCGGCCGAGTCGCCGGCGGTGTCGTCGCTGGCGTCGTCGTCGGCGGTGGCGGTGTCGTCTTTCGCCTCCTCGGTGTTGTCGACGACGACGGTTCCGGTCTCGCAGGCGAGCAGGAGGGCAAGCATGGGCATCCTAGGTGGGCACCGTATAGCTTGGCCGCCCATCATTCGGCGCGCCAGCCCTTTGCAGGCGTTTTGCGATAGGCTTGGGGCCCCATGGTCCACGTCCAGAACCTGATCGGCGGCCGCGCCGCTCCCGCGCTTTCCGGCGACACCCTCGTCAACACCTGCCCCGCCGACGGCGCGGTGCTCGGCTCGGCGCCTCGCTCCGGTCGGGCCGACGCCGAGGCGGCCGTGGCCGCCGCTCATGCTGCCTTCCCGGCCTGGGCGAGCACGCCGGCCCCGGTGCGGGGCGACCTCGTCTTCAAGCTCGCGCGCGTGCTCGAGACGCGGGCCGAGGAGATCTCGCGCGCGCTGGCCCTGGAAGAAGGCAAGATCATCGCCGAGGCCCGCGGCGAGGTTCAGAAGGCGCTCCGCTACGTGATCTTCTCGGCGGGCGATGCCCGGCGCATGGCCGGCATCACCGTCCCCAGCGAGTTGGCAGGCACCTTCGCGTTCACGATGTGGCGTCCACATGGGGTGGTGGGCCTCGTCACCCCGTGGAACTTCCCGGTGTGCATCCCCCTGTGGAAGCTCGCGCCGGCGCTGGTGGCGGGCAACACCGTGGTGCTCAAGCCCGCCCCGGAAACGCCGTGGACGGCGGCGCTCATCGGCGAGATCTGTACCGAGGCCGGCCTGCCGGCGGGGGTGGTCAACGTGGTGCATGGCGACGCGGAGCCGGCCATCGCGCTCATCGAGCACCCGCAGGTACACGCCATCAGCTTCACCGGCAGCACCGAGGTGGGCCTGCGCATCGAGGCCGCCTGCGGGCGCCTGCACAAGCCGGTGCAGTGCGAGCTCGGCGGCAAGAACCCCATCCTGGTGCTCGACGACGCCGACGTCGACGCCGCCGCGCTCGCCTGCGCGCAGGGCGCCTTCGGCAGCACCGGGCAGCGCTGCACCGCCACCAGCCGCGCCATCGTCGATCACGCCGTGGCCGACGCCTTCGTGGAGCGGGTCGTCGCGCTCGCCGAGGCCATCGTCCCCGGGCACCCCCTGCAGGAGGGCGTGTCGATGGGGCCGTCGGTGTCGGAGCGGCAGATGGACAAGGTGCTGTCGTACAACGAGGTGGCTCGCGACGGGGGCGCCGTCATCCGCATCGGCGGCGCGCGGGGCACCCACGGCAACCTCGGCCAGGGCTACTTCCCGATGCCCACCGTGTTCGACCAGGTCGCGCCCGACGCGCGGGTGGCCACCGAGGAGATCTTCGGCCCTTCACTCGCGGTGATTCGCGTGGGCAACACCGACGAGGCCATCGTCGCGGCCAACGCCGTGGAGTTTGGCCTCACGTCGAGCGTGTACACCAGCGACCTGTCGCGGGCTTTCCGGGTGATCGAGCGGCTCGACACCGGCATGACCCAGATCAACGCGCCGACGATGGGCGGCGAGGGTCACTTGCCCTTCGGCGGGATCAAGAAAACCGGCGTGGGCCCGCGCGAGATGGGCCCCGACGCCTGGAAGTTCTACGCCGAGAGCAAGACGGTGTACATCAACCACGCGGCGGCGGCGCGGACTTCCAAGTTCTACTAGGCCGAAGTTCCATCCCCGCACAGACAAACAACGGGCCTTCCTCGCCCGTTTTTCCGTGTGATCAACTTGCCCGCACTGGCTACATCCGAGGGGAGACGCCGAGCAACTCGAACGCGCGGGCCTGCAGGGGGGTCGGCGTGGTGCCGAGGTCGACCTCGGGGCCGCCGCCCGCCGACGGCGGGGTCCTCGTCGTCGAACAGGAGGGGTCGGAGGTCCCGGGAAGGGGCCGCCGGGAAAGGATCTCCCCGGGTTAGCCCTCGCCCCCCGCGAGGAGCCCATGCCCGACTTCGCCTTCCAGCCGATGTTCCCCCACGCGCACCACGTTGACACCCCCTACCGCAAGCTCGATGTCGGCGGTGTCAGCGTCGACACCTTCCGCGGCGAGAGCATGCTCGTGGTCGAGCCCGAGGCGCTCACCGAGCTCACCCGCGCCGCCATTCGTGACATCTCGCATCTCTTCCGTCCCGGGCACCTCCGGCAACTCGCGGCGATCCTCGCCGATCCCGAGGCCAGCGGCAACGACCGCTTCGTCGCGCGCACGATGCTCCAGAACGCCAACGTGTCCGCCGGGATGGTGCTGCCGAGCTGCCAGGACACCGGCACCGCCATCGTCATCGGCAAGAAGGGCCAGCGGGTGTTCACCGGCGGCGGTGACGAGGCGGCGATCGCGCGCGGCGTGTTCCGCACCTACACCGAGACCAACCTCCGCTACTCCCAGCTCGCCCCGCTCAGCACCTTCGACGAGGTGAACACCGGCACCAACCTACCGGCGCAGGTAGAACTATACTCCACAGAGGGCGATAGTTACGACTTCCTTTTCATCACCAAGGGCGGCGGCTCCGCCAACAAGACCTTCCTGTTCCAGGAAACCAAGGCGCTGCTCAACCCGCGGTCGCTCGCTGCCTTCCTCGAGCAGAACCTCCGCAAGCTCGGCACCGCGGCGTGCCCGCCTTACCACCTCGCCATCGTCATCGGCGGCACCTCGGCGGAGGCCACGCTGAAGACCGTGAAGCTCGCCAGCACGCGCTACCTCGACGACCTGCCGACCAGTGGCAGCAAGCTCGGGCACGCCGTGCGCGACGTGGAACTGGAAGCGCAGGTGCTGGAGATCACCCGCAAGATGGGCATCGGCGCCCAGTTCGGCGGCAAGTATTTCTGCCACGACGTGCGGGTCATTCGCCTGCCGCGGCACGGCGCCAGTTGCCCGGTGGGCATTGGCGTGTCCTGCAGCGCCGACCGCCAGGCGCTGGGCAAGATCACCCGCGAAGGCGTGTTCCTCGAGGCGCTGGAAGCCAATCCGGCCCAGTACCTCCCCGAGCCTGGGCCCGGCGATCTCTCCGACGAGGTCGTCCGGATCGACCTGTCGCGACCGATGTCAGAAATCCGTGCCGAGCTGTCGCGCTACCCAGTCAAGACGCGCCTGTCGCTCTCCGGGACCATGGTGGTCGCCCGCGACATCGCGCATGCCAAGCTGAAGGAGCGCCTCGATCGGGGCGAGCCGCTCCCCGCTTACATGAAGGACCACCCCATCTACTACGCCGGCCCAGCCAAGACCCCGGCGGGCTACGCGAGTGGCAGCTTCGGCCCTACCACGGCCGGGCGCATGGACAGCTACGTCGACCTCTTCCAGCACCACGGCGGCAGCTTCGTGATGCTGGCCAAGGGCAACCGGAGCAAGGGGGTGACCGAGGCCTGTCACAAGCATGGCGGCTTCTACCTCGGCAGCATCGGCGGCCCCGCGGCCATCCTCGCACGGGACAACATCAAGAAGGTCGAGGTCCTCGACATGCCAGAGCTCGGCATGGAAGCCGTGTGGCGCATCGAGGTGGTCGACTTCCCGGCCTTCGTGATCGTCGATGACAAGGGCAACGACTTCTTCGCCAACCTCGACGCGCCGCGACACGACGGCAAGTAGTCGCTACCCCGGTCATCGGGCGTTCAGGCTCGCCGCCGCGTGCGACGCCGGCTACGCTCGTGGCCTCGTGCTCCTCCTCCTCGCCTGCACCGCCGGCACCATCGACCTCGGCACCGACACGCCGGGCACGGCCGACCCGGGAGGCGACAGCGCGGAGACCGTCCCCGGCACCGACACCTCGGTGGAGCCCGACGACACCGGCGGCGACGAAGAGCCCGAGGCCTGGCCGCAAGACTGCGCCTCCATCTACGACCAGGACGAACTGCCCACTGTCGACCTCGACTTCCCTCCCGGCGGCTTCGACGACCTCGTGAGCGCTTGCCACAGCGGCTCCCAGGCCTACCACCCCGTCGACTTCACCTGGAACGACGAGACCGTGGCCGCGATGGTGCGGCTCAAGGGCAACTGGTCTTGGAGTTGCGACAAGCTCCAGTTCGTCGTGTCCTTCAACGAGGTCGACCCCGACGCGCGCTTCCACGGCCTGCGCAAGCTCGTGTTCGACGCCCCCTGGTACGATCACACGCTGCTTCACGAGCGTCTCGCCCACCCCCTGTTCCAACGCCTGGGCCTGCCATACTCGTGTGTCAACAACGCCCGCGTCAACGTCGACGGCGAGTACTACAGCCTCTACGCCAACCTCGAGCGGGTCGATCGCGAGTACCTGGAGCGCCACTTCGAGGATCCGAGTGGCAACCTCTACCAGGGTGGCAGCGAGCTGAAGACCAACGAGGACGTGGGCGACACCAGTCGCCTGCAGGCGCTCAAGTCCGCCACGACGGTCGACGAGATCGCCGCGCTGGTCGACCTCGACGAGGCCACGTCCGAGTGGGCCGCCGAGGCGGTGATCCCCGCGCTCGACAACTACTGGGCGGGCGTCGAGATCAACTACTACCTCTACGACCACCCCTCCCGCGGCTTCCTGTACCTGCCCTACGACCTCGACATCAGCTTCGGCGACTCGGCCTACACCGACGGTTCACCCGTCTGGTCGGGCGTGGTCGACGCCGACCCCATCACGTGGGAGCACACCGGCTGGCGCAAGGAGGTCCTCTTCGAGATTGTCCTCGCCGATCCGGAGTGGTGCGAGGTCTACGTCGGGAAGGTGGTGGCGGCGCGCGAGGCCTACGCCCCCGAGTTGATGGCCTCGCAGGTCGACGAGTGGGCAGCCCAGATCGAGGAGGCCTGGGCCGACGACCCCCGCGCCTGGGTGAGCGCGCGCGACCATGCCGAGGCGGTGGCGAGCCTGCGCGAGTTCCTCGTCGACCGGGCCGTGGCCGTCGACGCCTGGCTGGCCGAGGGCGACCACTGCCCCGCGCGGTGGTGACCCCGCCGGGCAACGGTGTGTGACCGGCCCGGGCCTCGAATCAGCTTGTGCTCACGATGCACAGGTGCGACGAGCTGTCCATGCACGACCATGGCGAGTCGGCGCTCGCGGTCGAGTAGCGCCCCGCGGCGAGGAAGAGTCGTCGCCACATCCTCAGCTTTATTATTGCAACGCGACGATTTCCGCTAGGGCGTCTCCGCGTGTCCCGCGTCGGGCTCGCTGGCGATGGCCTGCTCGGTGGTGTCGCCGCCGCTCCCGTAGCCGTACCCGTTGAGCGTGTTGTAGTCCAGGCGCACCCGCCCGTAGCCGCCGTCGCCGCCCACGCGGATGTGGGTGTCTTCGCCAAAGCCGCCCGTCGCATCCACGCTGGCGCTGCCGAGGGTCAGCGTGTCGGCCAGGAGCCAGATGCTCCCGCCCGCGCCGCCGCCGGCCCCGTAGGTCCAGGTGCCGTGGGCCCAGCGCGCGGTGGTGCCGCCGATGGCGCTGATCGCGGCGCTGTCGCTGGCCACGATCTCGTTGGCGGCCACGAACACGATGCCCGCGCCGTCGCCGCCGGGGCCAGGGTAGGCACGGCCGTACCACACGCCGGCGCCGCCGGAGCCCAGGAACAGGTCGGCCAGCGCCGCGTCGCCGTAGGTGTCGCCGGCCTCGGCGGCCGGGTAGCTACCCCCGGTCCAGCTATCGCCGGCCGTGGCGCCGCCGCCGTAGTTGCCGCCGCCGCCGGTGATCATCGCGCCGCCGCCACCGTAGTTGTTCTGGTAGTACCCGGCGGCCCAGTTGCCGTAGTAGCCGCCCGACGGGGGCAGGTTCCCGTCGCCCTCGCCGGCGTAGGACTCGCCCTGGAAGGCATCGTTGTTGTAGGCGGTGCCGGTCTCGCCTGCCCAGTAGCCCATCTCGTCGGCGTTGAGGTTCCCGCCGCTGGCCACCGTCACCACGCCGGTGGCGCGGAAGGCGAGCACGCCACCGGTCTCGCCGTCCCAGGCCTCGGCGGTGATCGAGCCGCCGCTGCTCACCGTCACGTCGGTGTACTGGGGCACGCGCACCACCTGCACGGCCTGGTCGGTCAGGTCGGCGTTGGTGCGCTGCCCGAAGGTGGCGGACAGTGAGGCGGTGAGCGTGATCTCGTGCCCCGACACCGAGCTCACCCACGCGAACTCGTAGTTGCCGACGTTGGCGTGTTCGCTGTCGCTGCCGTGCAGGTTGATGACCAGCACCTCGTCGCCCTCGGCGAGGCCCGGGCTGCCAAGCACGGTGACGACCACCCCCGAGATCCCGGTGACGGCCCAGCTCTCGTTGACGGTGGTGCTCGTCGACACGCTGAGGCTGCCGTCGGCCCCGGTGCCGCTCCAGCCGGTGTTGTCCACGGTGCCGTCGCAGTCGTTGTCGGCCCCGTCGTAGCTCTCTGTGGCCCCGGGGTAGCTGGTGGCGTCGCTGTCGTCGCAGTCGGTGTCGTCGCTGACGTAGCCGCTGGGGGTCGAGCAGGCGTTGTCGGTGACCGCGGCGTTGCCGTAGCTGTCGCCGTCGGCGTCGCGGTAGTAGGTGGTATCCACGCCCTCGTCCACGCTGCTGTCGCAGTCGTCGTCAATGCCGTTACAACGCTCAGTCTCAGTGGGCGACACATCGGCGGATGTGTCGTCGCAGTCGCTGTCGTCGGCGAGGTAGCCCACGGGCGCGTCGCAGGCGACGGTGGTGCTCGCCGCGTTGCCGTAGCCATCGCCGTCGCTGTCGGCGTACCAGGTGCTGGCGTCGGCGGCGTCGTCCTCGTCGACGGTGCCATCGCAGTCATCGTCGATGTTGTTGCAAACCTCGATTTCGCCGGGTGATACATCGGCGGAAGTATCATCGCAGTCGTCGCTGTCGCTGACGTAGCCACCGGGCCTGGCGCAGGCCTTCACGCTGCTTCCCGCGTTGCCGAAGCCGTCGGCGTCGGCGTCGGCGTACCAGGTCAGCGCGTCGCTGGCGTCGTCCTCGTCTGCCGTGCCGTCGCAGTCGTCGTCGATGCCGTTGCAAAGGTCTACCTCGGCTGGCGATACATCGGCGTTTGTATCATCACAGTCGGTGTTATCGGCTAAGTATCCAGAAGGCGCGGAGCAAGCCTCGGTGGTGGATGTATCATCCCCGTGGCCGTCGCCATCGGCGTCGGCGTACCAGGTCAGCGCGTCGCTGGCGTCGTCCTCGTCGACGGTGCCGTCGCAGTCGTTGTCGGCGCCGTCGCAGGTCTCGGTGGCAGCGGGGTTGTTGGCGGCGTTGCCGTCGTCGCACTCCTCGCAGGCGGCGTAGCCGTCGCCATCGGCGTCGGCGTAGCCCACCGCGCCGTCGCAGTTGTAGTCGCTGGGGTCGGTGCAGTCCTCCTCGAGCGCGCCGGGGTTGTAGGCGGCGTCGGCGTCGTCGCAGTCACCGGCGAGCAGGCTCGTGCCGCCGGGCTGGTCGCAGGCCAGGAGCGTGCTGCTGTCGCTGCCGTAGCCGTCGCTGTCGGCATCGACGTACCAGGTGCTGGCAGTGCTGGTGTCGAGGCTGTCGTCGGCGTCGTCCAGGAGGCTGTCGCAGTCGTCGTCGAGGTCGTTGCACACCTCCGAGGCCGCCGGGTTCACGTCGGCGCGGGTGTCGTCGCAGTCGGTGTTGTCAGTGCCGTAGCCCTCCGGCTGGCTGCAGGCGGCGGTGGAGGTGGTGGCGTCGCCGTAGCTGTCGCCGTCGAGGTCGCGGTACCAGGTGAGGGCGCCGCTCACCGTGTCGTCGGCGTCGTCGACGAGGCCGTCGCAGTCGTCGTCCTGGTCGTTGCAGGTCTCCTCGGCGGCGGGGTTGGCGGCGGCGCTGCCGTCGTCGCACTCCTCGCAGGCGGCGTAGCCGTCGCCGTCGTCGTCGGCGTAGCCCACCGACCCGTCGCAGTTGTAGTCGTTGGGGTCGGCGCAGTCGCTCTCGCTGGCGCCAGGGTTGTAAGCGGCATCGGCGTCGTTGCAGTCGCCGCCCACGGTGGCGGTGCCCTCGGGCTGGGTGCAGTCGTACACCGTGCTGGCGTCGTCGCCGTAGCCGTCCTGGTCGGCGTCCACGTAGTACATCGTGGCGGTGGCGCCGTTGTCGATGGTTCCGTCGCAGTCGTTGTCGAGGCCGTCGCAGATGTCCTCGGCGCCGGGGTACACCTCGGCCACCAGGTCGTCGCAGTCGCCGCCCACCTCGGAGTAGCCGGCGGGGCGCTCGCAGTAGCTCTCGGCGGTGCTGTCTTCGCCGTAGCCGTCGTGATCGTAGTCCATGTAGTAGGTGCCGGGGAGGCCGATGCTGGCGTCTTCGTCGTTGCAGTCGTCGTCTTCGGAGACGCCGTCTTCATCGCGGTCGGTGACGAACTTGGTCTCGCCGGTCTCGCGGCAACCCAGGGACAATAGGAGGAGGAAGCTCATGCGCGCTCGCGGGGATGCGGGGAACATTCTACACGGGGCGCTCCATCTGGTCGTACAGCCCGGGACAGAGCGTCCGCGCCATGGCCCAGGGGTCGGTGGCGTCGCGAACCATCGGCTGCGCGAAGGGCAGGAGAAGCTGGGTCACGAACTCGGGTGGATCTTCCGTCACCACCATCGCGCGCAGGAGCCGCGCGGCGATGGGCGACCACGTGGGGTGCCAGGCCACCTGCGTGCGCTTGGTGTCGGTCGAACGGGCCTCGCGGATGAAGGCCAGCTCCTCGGCGAGCAGGCGGTCGAGGGTGGCGACGGGCACCCGCCCGTGGTGCACCTCGGCCCAGAGCTCCCAGCGGCTGCGCTCGGTGGTGGCGAGGTCGTCCATCACCCGCACGAACACCGGCTGGCCCGAGGCGTCTTTCATCGTGGCGGGGAGCGCCACGCAGCCGCGCCCGGCGAGCCAGTCGCAGAGGTATTGCAGCGCCTGGAACAGGTTGTAGCGCACCTCGTCGGGGTGGTCGTTGGCGATCACCTCGGAGGCGCCTCGCTCGGCGGCGAGCACGGCGCGCGGGTAGCGGGGATCGGCCTCGTCGAGCCCGGGCGGGTCGGGGGCGTGCACGAAGGCGAGGCAACGGTCTACCTCCTCGGCCGGCACCAGCGCGCGTACGAGCGCGTCGACCATGGCGGGGCCCTGGCGCCAGGCCTCGACCAGCGCGATGCCGATGCGGACGAAGTCGGGGTGAGCCACCCAGTAGCCGTCGAGGCCGCGCTTGAGTTGGGTGGTGACGTCGCGCACGAATCCGACGATCGACACCGCGTACGAGGCCGGGTCGCCCTCGGTGGGCAACACCCCGTACATTCCACCGATCTTGAGCGCGCCCATCGGCCCGAGGTCGCGCACGAGGATGCGGTGCGACTCGCGGATGTTGCGGATCACGATGTTGGGGTCGGCCTTCACCGGGATGCGGTAGCCGGGGTCGTTCTTGAACAGTCGCGCCGTGGAGGCGAGGAAGTCGTGCCAGCCGAGACTGCCCCCGAGAAACCACGGGTGCAGCGCCGCCGCCATCTCGCGGATGCGGAAGATCGCCCTCGGGTTCTCGAAGACGAGGAGCACGCGGATGGTGCCGGCCGGGAGCCCGAGGTGGCGCTCGGTGCAGGCGAGCAGGCTCGCGAGGTAGGCCGCTTCTTCCTCGTTCTCGAGCTTGGGAATGTAGTACACCAGCGCCTCGGGACGATCCCGGTTCAACGCGGCGTGTTGCACCAGCTCCACGAGGTGCAAGGGGAGGGGCTCGCCGTGCAGCAGGTGGCTGCCGTCGGGCAGGGCGAGGCCCGCCACGCGCTTGATGGGGATGGATCGCTGGTGGGGCGCGAGCGTGTAGTGGCGCGCGCCGTCGCGGACCTCCAGGGTGCCGTCGATGCAGCGCGCGAGGTTCTCGCTGGCGGCGAGCAGGTCGCGGGCGAGGGGGGTCTTGCTGTCTTCACTGTCGGCGCCCCACCGGGGAACGGCACCGGAGCTGTCGACGAGCTCCGCGACGATGGCAGGCTCCCCTGGTCGCACGCGGTGCAGCGCGTTCATCGCGTTGATGGCCATGCGCGCCGAGTCGGGCGGGCCGAAGAGGGTCACCTGGGGGCCCTGGAGGGCGGGGGGGACGGTGACTTGTGCTAGGTGCCCGTCAGCGGTTCCGGCGCCCACGACGACGCGTCCGCTCGCGTCGCGCTGGCCGATGACCGTCCGGTAGGTAGGGTCTTCGATGGCCACCCCGGCGTTGGCGGGAACGAGCGCGAGGGTGCGCGCGTCGACGAAGGCGCGGTCGAGCTCCCGCTGGCGCAAGACGGCCGCGAGCTCGGCGGCCACCTCGTCGTAGACCGACACCACGAGGGCCAGCACCTCGGCGTTTTCGAGGCGGGGAAACTCCGACTGGAGCCCGGGGGCCACGCGGAGGCCGTCCACGCCGGGGACGGGCTCGGCGGCGCCGTGGAGCGCGTCGAGCAGGGTGGGGGGAAGGAAGTCGTGGTAGGGAAACACCGGCTACTCCGCCAGCCCCACCCAGCCGGCGAAGGTGACCGTCGTCACCTGCGTCACCCGGGCGGTGAAGGGCAGGTACAGGGTGTCGACCGTGTCGGTGGTCTTGTGGTAGTGCGGCGTGTCCTCGCCGGAGCCGCGCACGTTGTGGGCCTCCACGCAATCCATCGGCGAGATCGCGGGGAAGCCGGCCTCCTGGTAGTAGGTGTGGTCGTCGCCGTAGCAGTAACGGTGCTCGATCCACGTCTTGTTGGCCACGCCCAGCTCGTCGGCCACCCGCGCCATGTCGTTGACCAGGGGCTCGCTGGCCTCGTCGCCGAGGATGTCGAAGGCGTCGCCGTCGCCGAGCGGCCAGTAGGCCATCATGTCGGGGGCGATGACACCCCGGATGTCGGCGCCCTCGTCTTGCCAGGCCTCGGCCAGCGCCAGCGAGCCGAGCGCGCCCTGCTCCTCGCCGGCGGTGAGCACGAACCACGCCGAGGCCCGCGTGTCGCGACTGGACAGGATGCGCGCCGCCTCCAGCACGGCGGCCACCCCGGACGCGTTGTCGTCGGCGCCGGGGGCGCTCACCAGCGGGTCGTCGCTGGTGCTGTCGTAGTGGGCCGAGAAGGCGTAGACGACACCCGGCGACTCCACGCCCTCCTTGCGGGCCACGAGGTTCAGCCCGGTGACGCCCTCGTCGATCTCGAAGGGGAGCTGGTCGACCACGAGGCCGTGGGCCTCGAGCCGATCCACGAGGTACTCGGCGGCCAGCTCGTCGCCCTCGCTGTACGAGTGGCGGGTGCCGAGCGCCGCGAGGTCGGTGATGGTGGCGAGGATCTCGGCCTCGCTCACCTCGGCGGCGAGGCTGAGCGGGTCGGCGCCGCCCATCTCGGCGGCGGTGTCGCCGCCCGGCGGCGAGGAGGTGTCGTCGACGAGTGGGTCGGCGCCGTTGTCGGCGGTGACGCAGGCGAGCAGGAGGAGCATACGCTCCGCTATTGCGCCCCCGCCTAGAACGGCCAGATGGCGTTGGTGACCGCCGTGCCCCAGCCCTGGCGTTGCTGGCTGGCCAGGTCGCCCTGGCCGGTGAACTCCACCTTGGAGCCGAAGATCAGCGAACTCTGCACGGTGTTGTCGAGGCGCAGGTCTCGGGGACGGATCTCGCCGGTGAGCGTGAGGTACTGGGTTTCCCCGTTCACGCGGATCTCCTTCTGGCCCCAGATCTGCAGGTTGCCGTTGGGCAACACCTGCGTGATCTTGCAGGTGAGCACGGCGCTGAGGCTGCCCTGGCGCGAGGTTTCCCCGTCGCCCGTGGTCTCACTGCCACTGCTGCCGCCGAGGCCGAGGGTGCCGCCCATATCGGGGTTGGCGTCGAGGATCGTGCGGCGAAGGCCGAACAGCGCGGAG
>VGRE01000058.1 GCA_016875435.1 Deltaproteobacteria bacterium
TGGCGAGCAGCAAGGCACCGCCGAGCATGCCGTAGAGCGCGATGCTGTCGGGAGTGGTGATCGTTCGGGTGTAGCCGGCCGCCGTGGCCGCGAGGAGCCCCGCCACCCAGCCCTCCGCCTCGGTGGCGTCGAGCCGCCGCGCCCAGGCCCAGGCCAGGGGCGCCCAGCACGCGGCGAGCACCACCGAGCAGAGTTGCGCCGCCGGCCAGTCGTCCGTCGCCGCCCCCACGAAGGGGACCAGAACCCGGCTCGGCAGTGGCATCCAGTGCAAGTCGGCCGGGTGACGCAAACTCGGCGGCAGCCATCCCAGGTTCCACACGGCGTCGGTGACCGCGCCCTCCCCGGCCGCGAGGTGGCGCGCCACCTCCAGGTAGTAGGCCTGGTCCCAGTCGGCGGGCGACGGCACCGTGCTCGCCCAGTAGAAGTGCCACGCGAGCGCGGCGAGGAACAAGAGGACCGGCGGTCGCGTCAGAGCCCGACCCACACCGTCTTGCCCTCGGTGTACTCGTCGAGCACCGCACGCCCGTTCTCACGCCCGAAACCCGATTGTTTCACGCCACCGTAGGGCGCCGCCGCGTCGAAACGATTGTAGGTGTTGATCCACACCGTCCCCGCGTGGATGCGCGCGGCGAGGTGGTGCGCCTTGCCGATGTCGCGGGTCCAGATGCCGGCGGCGAGCCCGAACTCGGTAGCGTTGGCCACGCGCGCGCACTCGTCGAGGTCGTCGAACGACAACACCGACAACACGGGGCCGAATATCTCCTCGCGGGCGATGGTCATCTCGGTGGTGACTCCCCGGAACACCGTGGGCGGCACGAAGTAGCCGGGGCCGGGGTGCTCGCCGCCGGCCACGCGATCGGCCCCCTCGGCGAGGCCTCGCGCCACGTAGGACTCCACGCGCGCCTTGTGCGCCGCGCTCACCAGCGGGCCCACCTGCGTGGCGCGGTCGAGCGGGGAGCCCACGACCAGCGACTTCGCCCCGGCGCTCACGATGTCGACCACCTCGTCGAGCACCTTGCGCTCCACGACCAGGCGGCTGCCCGACGTGCAGAGTTCGCCCTGGTTGTAGAAGGCCGCCGACACCGCCGCCGTGGCCGCCGCGTTGACGTCGGCGTCGGCGAGGATGATGTTGGGCGACTTGCCGCCGAGTTCCAGCGTGATCCGCTTCAGCGTGGCGGCCGCGTTGCGCATGATCAGCTTGCCGGTGTCGGTCCCGCCGGTGAACGCGATCTTCGCCACGCCGGGATGGGCCACGAGCGCGGCGCCCGCTTCCTCGCCGAGACCCGTCACCACGTTGAGCAGCCCCGCTGGCAAGCCCGCCTCGGTCGCGACACGAGCGAGCGCCAGGGTCGACAACGAGGCCTCCTCGGGAGGTTTCACCACGATCGCGTTGCCACAGCACAGCGCGGGCGCGATCTTGCGGGCGGCCAGGAGGATCGGGAAGTTCCACGGGGTGATCGCGCCGATCACCCCCAGCGGGTCGCGGGTGGTGTAGGTGAAGAATGGGCCGCGGACGGGGATGGTCTCCCCGTGGAGCTTGGTCGCCCAGCCAGAGAAGTAGAAGAAGGTGTCGGCCGTGCGCGGGATGTCGATGAGGGCGGCGTTGGCGATTGGCTTGCCGCAGTCCATGGCCTCGAGCCGGGCAAGCTCGTCGAGGTTGGACATGATCGCCTCGCCGACCTTCCAGAGGATCCGCGCCCGCTCGTTGGGGTCGGTGCGCGCCCAGGCCACCTGCGCGCGCGCCGCGCTCTGCACGGCGGCGTCGACGTCGGCGGCCGTCCCGCGCCCGAGCTGGGCGAGCGTCCCCCCCGTGGAAGGGTCCTCCGTGGCGAAAAACCCACCGCGAGCCTCGACGGCACCGCCGTCGATCCACAACCTGTAGCTTTCCAAGGGCTACTCCTCTTCTTCCTCGGGCTCGGGCCGGAACACGTTGACCGAGAAGGCCACGCCGGGCAGGGGGTCGCCGCCCGGGACGCCGGTCATGTTGCCTTCCACCAGGATCTTGAGGAAGTCGAGTGGCACCACCCCGGCTCCGGCGCGGATCGCCCAGGGCGCGAGGCCCTGCGCCCCGTCGGGGTCGAAGCTGCCCTCGACGCAGAGCACCGGGTTGACCATCGCCTCGGGGATGAACACGCCGTAGACCGTGCCGGTGGCGAAGGGCGAGCCATAGGCCATGCCACCCATGCCGCCTACTGCCACGGTGAGGAAGTCGGCTGGGTAGTACTCGGCGCCGAGAATCGCCTCGTAGATCTCGTAGTCGGGCTCAGGGTAGACAGCCACGCCCGACCAGGTGGCGAAGGAGTCGGTTTCAACGGTCACGTTGGCCTCGATGATCGCCGCCTCGTAGTCGAGGTCGTAGCCCCCGCCGACGGCCAGCATCGGCCCGTCGCCGTCGTTGAAGAACCACTGGAACTCGGACCCCGCCATGCGCCCCGGGGAGACGGCGAAGTACTGGCCGTGCTGGGGCAGGTACAGCGCCCAGTCGTCCCAGTCTTCCAGGCCGAAACCCGCGTTGATGATGCCGCCGCGGCTCTCCCACGAGCCGCCGTTGTAGCCGATCATCAACCACTCGGGACGCGCGATCTCGTTGACCCCGAAGTCGGGGGGCGGGTCCTGGAAGCCGAAGGCCGGCGCGTAGTCCATGGTGGCGTCGATGTCGGCGCGGAACACCAGTCCCCCGGCGCTCCCGGCCACGTTCACCTCGGCCTCGGCGTTGCCCGCGAAGCCGCCCGCGTCGGAGAGGTCGAGGCCGCCGCGCCCTTGCACGCCGCCGCCGATGAAAACCTCGGCGTCCTGGGCGAAGGTGAGGGAAACGAGCGCGAGCAGCATGCAGCCTCCGGGGGCAGGGTGAACCCGAAACGTACTACATTCGGGCGCCCGCCGGAGCCGACATGCCCGTTTCCAGTCCCGCCCGCGTCGTGCACACCGAGGTGCCCGGCCCGCGCGCGCGCGAGCGCATCGCGCTCGGCGCCTTCGACCTCCAGCACGGCTACCGAACGGTCGTGGTCGACGACGAGAAGTCGCAGGGGGTGTCCCTCGCCGACGTCGATGGCAACGTGTTCCTCGACCTGTTCAGCTCCTTCGCCCTCGGCGCGCTCGGCTACAACCACCCTGCGCTGGTCGAGGTGGCGCGCAGCGAGGAGTTCCTCCGCGCCTCCATCAACCCCACGAGCACTCCCTTCCTCACGACGGACACCTGGTTGCGCTTCATGGCCGAGCTCAAGGAAAAGTGGGCGCCGAGGGGCACCGAGCGCGTGTTCTGCGTCGATGGCGGCGGCGAGGGCATCGAGTCGGCGATCAAGCTGGCCTTCATGGCGCATGCCACGCGGCGTCGCGTTGCCGCCGGCGGCCCGGCCGACCCGCTCCAACTCTCCGCCGAGGCCCAGGAGCGCGTCCTCGACAACGAGGGCACCGACAGCGTGCTCATCGCCTTCCGCGGTGCTTTCCACGGGCGCTCGCTGGGGGCCCTGTCGGCCACCCACAGCAAGATCACCCACAAGGCCGACGTGCCCGCCTTCCGCTGGCCCATGGCCACCTTCCCGGCCAACCGCTGGCCGCTCGAGCGCCACGCCGACGAGAACGCCGCCGCCGAGGCGGCCTCGCTCGCCGAGGTGGCGCGCATCTTCGAGCAGCACGACGGTCGCGTGGCCAGCGTGCTGGTGGAGCCGGTGCAGAGCGAGGGGGGCGATCGTCACGCTTCCGGCGCCTACTTCCGTGGCCTCCAGGCCCTCTGCAAGCAGCACGGCGCCGCGCTCATCCTCGACGAGGTGCAAACCGGCGTGGCGATCACCGGCACGATGTGGTTGCACGAGCAGTTCGATCTTCCCGAGCCTCCCGACCTCGTGGCCTTCGGCAAGAAGATGCAGATGGGCGGGTGCTTTGCCACGGCGCCCTACGTCGTCACCCAGTTTGGGCGGATGTACCAGACTCGCAACGGCGACCGCGCCCGCGCCATGCTCGCCACCGCCACCCTGCGCACCATCGACGCCGAGGGACTGTGCGCGCACGCGGCGCGCGAGGGGGCCTACTTCCTCGACGGGCTGCAGGCGATCGCGGACCGTCACCCGGCGCTGGTGAGCGACGCGCGTGGCCGGGGCTTCCTGCTCGCCTTCGACCTGCCCACCCCGGCGGCGCGCGACGACTTCCTCAAGCGCTGTCTCAAGCGCGGCATCTTCGCGTCGTACACCGGCAGCAAGTCGGTGCGCATCAGGCCCCACCTCGTCACCCAGCGGGCCGACATCGACGAGGCGCTGGGCGCATTTGCCGCCGTGGCGAAGGAGATGGCCTGAGCACGCTCGACATCGACCCGCGCGACCTTCATGTCGGCGAGGGCGCGTCACGCTTTCACGCCGCGCTGGCTCGCTACCGCTGCGAGCACGTCACCGACCCCAAGTCCGTCGCTTTCGACACCTGCTACCGCGCCCTGGACGCCTTCTTCGGCCCACGCAACGAGATCGAGCGTCGCGACGTGCTCGCGCGCTGGCTGCGCGACCCCATCGAGGCGGGTGACATCCGCGTGCGCTACCACGCCTTCAACTGGTACGACCAGGACGGTTCGCTGGCGGCGGTGCGCGACATCTTCGTGGCCACCGACGTGGTGGACCCCATCTGCGTGGTGTTGTTGTCACACAGCTACGTGCTCCCCGCGCACCGTCGCGGCGGGGTGGCGGCGCTGGTGCGGACCGTGCCCGCCACCGTGGCCCGCGCCGACGTGGCCGCACGCGGATTGTCTCCCGACACGCCCATCCTGCTCACGGCCGAGATGGAGCCCCTCGACCCCGCCGCGGAGGACAGTCGCGTGCGACTGCTGTCTTACGGCCGCGCCGGCTACTCGGTGGTACACCCCGAGGTGCTCCCCTACTTCCAGCCCGATTTTCGCGACGTGGCCGCGCTCGGCGTCGAGGCGCACCACGTGCCGATGGCGATCGTGTTGCGTTGGCTCGGGCACGAGCGGGCGACCGAGTTGCCCTGGCTCGCCGCCGAGGCGATCATCCACCACTTCAAGCGCATCCACAGCCGCGCGCTCGACAAGGACGACCTCTGGGTGGCGAGCGACCACGGGCTGGCGGGCCTCCGGCGCTGGGGACAGCGTCCGGTGCCGCTGATCCGCATTCCCCCTGAACCCTCGGGGCTCCGCGCGCTCGAGCCGATGCTGCGCTCGGTGATGTTGCCCCACTATCCGCCACAGTACCGGGGGGACTTGCCTCCGGTGGCCGCCGAGCGCCAACATCTCTTGTCTGTCACCCGCACCATGGGAGGCCCCTTGCGATTCCCCGAGATTCCCGGCGAGCCCAACTCCGCCCACGTCGTGTCTGCCGTCCCCGGCCCTCGCTCCGGGGCCCTCCGCGCCCGCCATGGCCAGTGGCAAGACGCGCGCACCGTCCACTTCTACCAGGACGCGAAGAAGAGCCTCGGCAACTACATCGTCGACGTCGACGGCAACACGCTCCTCGACGTGTACGGTCACATCGGGGCCATCGCCATCGGCTACAACCATCCCGACATGCTGCACGCCTGGAAGGCGGGGCGGTTCGACTGGTGTGCCGGCTGGCGCCCCTCGCTCGGCATCGCCGTGCCGCCGGAGTGGGTCGACGTGGCCGCCTCGTTGATGCGCGCCGCGCCCCTGGGCATGGCCCACGTGGCGACGATGACCACCGGTTCGGAGGCCGTCGAGAACGCGCTCAAGACCGCGTTCATCGCCAAGGCACACCGCAACCGCGGCGGCAAGCCCGCCTCTGCGAAAGAGGTGGCCTCGTGCATGCTCAACCAGCAGGCGAGCGCCAACCGTATGAAGATCATCTGCTTCACCGGGGCCTTTCACGGGCGCACCCACGGCTCGCTCTCCGCCACGCGCAGCAAGGCGATCCACAAGCTCGACATCCCCGCGTTTGACTGGCCGGTGGTGGAGTTCCCCACCAGCCGATTCCCCCTGTCCGAGTTCGCCGACGAGAACGCCGCCGCCGAGGCGCGGTCGCTGGAGCAGGTCGAGGCGATCATGCGACGCGCCCCGGAACAGATCGCCGGAGTGATCGTGGAGCCGATCCAGGGCGAGGGCGGCGACCGGCACGCGTCCCCGAGTTTCTTCGTTGGCCTCCGCAGGCTCTGCACGCAGTACGGCGCGAGCTTGATCGCCGACGAGGTGCAAACCGGCGTGGGCACCACCGGGCGGATGTGGGCGCACGGGGCCTGGGGACCGGATGGTGCCCCGGACATCATGACATTCTCCAAGAAGATGCAGCTTGGCGGTTATTTCTACCGTGACGGGCTCATGCCGCCGGAGCCCCTGCGCGTGTTCAACACCTGGCTCGGCGACCCGCTGCGCGGCGCCCAGGCGGAGCTCATCCTCGAGGTGATCGAGCGCGACCGGCTCGTGGCCTGCGCCGCCGAGGCCGGGAAACAACTGCTCGCCGGGTTGGAGTCTTTGCAGTCGCGACACCCCGGCATCCTGTCGCAGGCGCGCGGGCAAGGCACCCACTGCGCGGTCGACGTGTGCGACGCGGGCACCCGCGGGAAGATCCTGTCCGCCGCCCTGCAGGACGGGCTCGAGATCGGTGGTTCCGGCGAGACGACCATCCGTTTCCGTCCAGCGCTGATCCTCGGGCCGCGGCACGTCGGGGAGCTACTCGACCGCCTTGGCCGCGCCGTTTCGCGTGCCTAGCAGCCCTCACCGCCGGTAGTCGCGCCCCATCACCGTCCTGCGTCCCTCGGCGCGCGCTTGCCGGATCGCGTCGCGGGTGAGATCGCGCACGATGGCGCTGAGCTCGTCCATGACCTCGGCCGAGCAGTTGAACTCGGACTGCTCGCGGATGTAGTCCTTCAGTCGACTGGCGATGATGAGCACCTCGTCGGCCTCGCGCTCGGGCGCTGCCCCCCGCACCACGCGGCGCTCGGGCTCGGCGGCGGGCGCCGTCGACTGAGCGGGGGCGCGCATCTCGATCGCCCCGGCCGAGCCGCGATGGTTCATGCCCGGCGCGTGCGCATCCCAGCAGGCCACCGAGCAGAACGCCAGCGTGAAGCGCGCCGTGTTGCAGGTCGACACGCTGCACTTGTAGTAGCGCTGCCCGTGCAGGATGGGGTGCTTGCAGGAGGAGCAGGGGTGCCAGGGAGTCGCCATGGCACCCCTGTATGTCGCGACGGCTAGGCGGGGAAGTCGCCCGCGTTGACGCGCAAGAGCACGCGGCAGCCGTGGCGCTCTCCCCACCACCGCTACTCGCCGGGATCGGTCACCACCCCGTGCCCACCCTCGAAGAACACCGGGCGAAAGAAGGCCTCGATGGCGGCAAGCCCCTCGTCGCTCGAGTGAACGTTGTCATGCTCGGCGGGCACCTCGACGCCGCCCTCGTGCACGGTGGCGCGCTGCACGTAGCCGAGGCTCCCGCCCCCCGGCCCGTTGCCGCTCACCGAGCCGGCCGTGAACGCGATGCCTTCCACCGGCCAGATCTCGGTGCCCACCCCCGGCGCGGCGAAGGCGGTGGCGAGCAAGTCGTTGGTGCTGTTGGGCACGATCTCGTCGTTGTAGGCGGCCATGAGCATCACGTCGGGGGCGGCGCGGCCGTCGGCACGGCTGCTTTGCACCCGGGGCGCCCAGGTCATCGGGTCGCCGGGGTCCATCATCGTCTGCAAGAGCGGAAAGGCGCGGTCGACCGCTCCGTCGCTGGTGCTCGAGGGCTTCATCACCTCGATGAGGATCGAGAAGGTGGGCGAGTCCTCGATGATCTGGGTCACGCGCCCGCCGCCGACGACAAGCAAACCTGCGTCGAGATGAGCGGAGAGGGCGAGCGGCTCGGCGCCCATGATGCCGCCGAGGCTCACCCCGGCGTAGCCGATGCGCTCCGGGTCGAGGTCGTCCACGCCGTCGCTGTCCCAGTCCACGCCCGCCCGGACCGCCTCGATGAGCTGGAGCTTGTCCCAGGCCGACTGGCGGAAGTTGTCGCGCAACTTCAGGCCGTGAAGGCCGGGAGGTGTCAACCGTATGCCGAAGATCATCAGCGGCTCCAGCAGGTCGAGCTCGGCCTCGGTGCGCCCGGGGTGGTCGCCGTGCTCCACCGCGTCGACCCCGATGAGCGCGAGGCCCTCGGCGGCTGCCGTCGCGACCACGTCTTCGCACTGGTCCCGGTCGCCCCCGAGCCCGTGACCACAGACGACCACGGGGAAGGGCCCCGCGCCCGGCGGGAGCCAGGCCGACAGGGGCAGGTCGTAGGTCGAGCGAACCGCCACCGGGCCGGGCGGGACGAGCCCGTCGCTGTCGCGGTAGTCATTGACCCGGAGGCTGCCCTCGCATCGCCGCCAAGCGCCCAGGTCGGCGCAGGCGCCGGGCGTGATGCTGAACGCGGTCGAGGCCACGTCGGCGGCCACGGCGAGGCCCTGCTCGGTGGCCGACTGCGTGGTGAAGAGGGTCATCGCGGCGAGGGAGGCGGGATCGATGCCCGCGGCGTCGAGGGCGTCGCGGTAACGACCGGCGAGCGGGTGGTCGGCCCCGAGGGCGGGGTCCACCAGCTCGCGCAGGTGGGTCGACGGCGACACGCAGTCGGCCTCGCCGTTGAGCAGGCCCGCGATGACCGTCGTCCCCGGCGGCAGCGGCCTCCGGGGCTTCAACAGCAGGGTGTGGTCGTAGTCGGTGAAGGTGATCTCGGGCTCGTGCCAGGTGGGACCGCCCTCCTCGAGCGACACGAGGAACACCCGGTCGCGACCGATGGCGGCGACCGGCAAGGCGCCGTCGAACTGGAAGTAGATCCCCGCGTTGAGGCCGAAGCCGTCGAGGGTGGAGAGGAAGTCGAGCCACTCGAGGTAATTCTCGGGAAAGTCGGCGAAGGCCGCCATGGTGGCGGGATCCATCACCACCTGGAGGCCGGTGGAGGTGTCGGCCTCGACCGTCCAGAAATCGTCGGGGAAGGTCTGGAACTCGCCGTCTGGGTCGGGATCGTAGGCGTAGCGGGACTCGCCCTCGCAGAAGGCCAGAGGCTCGGGAGTGGGCTCGGCACAGGCGAGAGCGAGGAACAGCACCGCGGGAGAATACCGCGCGATCGAGCCGGGCGACTGGCCACGCGCCGCCCCGGACGGGAAAATGATCCGCCGCCGGGTGCCAGCGGGCGCGGATTCATCGTCGCCCCCCGGCGGACGAGGAGGGAGAGTAGGCGGGGGTGCGCGGATACACTCCCCCCATGCCGCTGCGCCTCTTCCACTCTCCCCGCTACTACGCCGACATCGGCGAGCACGTGATGCCGATCCGGAAGTTCGGCCTCGTACGCGCCGAGATCGAGCGGCTCGGGCTCCCGGTGAGCATCGAGGAGGCTCCCCCGGTCACCGACGAGCAACTCCTCCGGGTACACACCCGCGCGTACGTCGAGGCCATCCGCACCGGCGAGCCGCGGGAGCTGGCGCAGAGCCAGAAGTTCCCCTGGTCGGCGGCGCTCGGCGAGGCGGTGCGCTGGACCAACGGGGGGTGCGTGGCGGCGTTGCGCGCTGCGTTGGACGAGGGCGTGGCCGGCAACCTCGCCAGCGGTTTCCACCACAGCCACGAGAAGCGAGGCGAGGGCTACTGCACCTTCAATGGGCTGGTGGTGGCCAGCGAACAGATGAAGGCCGAGGGGCGGCTGCGGCGCATGCTCGTGCTCGACATGGACCTGCACTACGGTAATGGCACCGCCTTCCTGCTCGCCACGCGACCGGACTTCTTCCAGCTCTCGATCTACGGCAACTGGTACGACAACAACCTCGCCCACCGCGACGTGGCCGCGCGGCGCACGCCGGACACCGAGAACGCCTGGAGCATCCCCGTCCCCAACGGCGCCGGACGCGGCGAGTACCTCGGCATCCTGGCCGAGAGCCTGCCTCGCGCCATCGATCACGCGCGTCCCGACGCGCTCCTCTTCCAGGCCGGGGCCGATCCCTACAAGGAAGATCCGTACTCCCCGCTCGATCTCGACCACGACGCGCTCAAGGCCCGCGACCAGTTCGTATTCGAGATGGCCAAGGCGCGTGGCATCCCGGTGATGTGGGTGCTCGCCGGGGGCTACACCAGAGACGTGAGCAAGGTGGTGACGGTGCACGTGAACACCTGTCGCGCCGCCTGCGCGGTGTTTGCCTGATCTTCCTCCTCGCTTGTACCGCCAACGAGGGGGCGGACTCGTCCCCGGTCGACACCAGCGAGGCGATCGCCCGCGGCGCCTTGTCCTTCCGCTGGCCGCTCACCGACCCGAGCGTCATCTACCAGACCACCGGCGTCGACCACGACCCCACGGTCTACGAGGAGACGGCCTACAAGGTCGTGTGTCTCGACTACCTCGGGCGTACCTTCCCCTGGTGTTACGACGAGCACGAGGGCAGCGACTACCTGCTCGACGGCGGCTTCGAGACCATGGACGGAGGCAGCACCCCCATCGTGGCGGCGGCCGACGGCGTGGTGGTCGACCTCGACGACGGCAACTACGACCGCTGTCACGCCGACGGCGAGGGCGTGAGCTGCGACGGCCACGCGATGGCACCCAACTACGTGACACTGGAGCACGCCACCGGACACGCCACGCGCTACCTGCACATGATGGAAGGCAGCGTGGCGGTTGAAATCGGGCAGTCGGTGAGGTGTGGCGACACCCTCGGCATCGTGGGTTCCAGTGGCAATAGCTCCGCGCCCCACCTGCACTTCCAGCTCGAAGACGCCGAGGGCACGGTGATCGACAGCTACGCCGGGCCCTACTCGCAGGAGGAGACCTGGTGGGTCGACCAGGGGCACGAGGAGGGGCTGCCGGGGATGGACTGCGACGGCGGGTGACGGCGGGTCGCCCGCCACCACGACCTGATCCGCCTCCCCGCCATCGGAGTCGAGTTCCCGTAGTCAGAACTCTACGCCGACCTGCTCCCCGGCGAGTCCGGCAACACCGAGTGGGCAGCCGAGGGGCCATCCTCCGCGCACGCGACCAGGAGTACTAGAGACAACGCCTACCTCCGCTTCTTCACCAGCGATCCTGCCCTTCGCATCCAGTCGTAGTCCTTGTCGCGCGCCGGGTACACCCAGCGCTCGCGCATCTCCAGCTCCTCCGCGAGCCGCGCGATCTCCTCGTCGACGTAGCGGGGGTTCTTGCGCACCTTCTGCTCGATGCCGGAGCTGAGGTAGGCCAGCGTGTCGGGCTCGTTGGGGTAGTACTTCTTGAACACGTTGTAGCGAAAGATCGGCCGCAGGCGGTGAATGTCGCGTGGGCCGGTGGGCAGGGGGAGTAGCTCCACTTGCCCGCGCAGCTCGCGCTCGGAGAGCCGGTCGAGCACCAGCTGCCGCTGGTCGCCGATGAACTCGGGGAGGCAGTAGGTGGCGAAGTCGTCGTAGAGCAGCTTCATCACCGCCGCCGCCTCGGTGGTGGGGATGGTGGCCTGCCGCTCGCGACCCATTCGCCGCAACAGCATCATGAACGGCACCGGCTGGTTGCCGGTGGCGCGGATCACCTCCGGCTCGCGGAAGTCGGGCTGCTTGTAGGGAAAGTACCGCGGGTTCACCACGTCGAAGCCGCCGCGGCCGTAGAACAGGATGCGCTGCAACGACAGCGGCTCCTCCGGCGTGAAGTACTCCATCTCCGCCGCGAGGTTGAGCTTCATGCCGAAATGCTTGCCCGGCTGGTCGGGCAGGGGCAGGGTGATCTTGCCCATCGCGGCGAGCTCGGCGACGTAGGTGACCGCCAGTTCTACCGGCGCGATGCGCAGCCAGTAGGAGAGGACCGTGCCGCGCGCCTGCTCCTTCATCACGATGTGCGACAGGAACACCACCATCAGCTCGCCGTCGTACTCAGCGTTGTAGAGCAAGACGCCGTCGCGAGCACCCAGCAGCTCCCCGCGAGTGTTCTTCGCGACGAGCATGAAGTAGCGCATGTACGTGCCGCCGGGCTGCGGCTCGTACGGGTCTTCCAGCAGGAAGCCCCTCACCGACTCCAGGCGCTCCATCCCGCCCTCGGGGCCGAACTCGTCGAGCAAAAGATTGTACGCCGGCAAGAAATCGGGGTGCGACGGCGTGCCGATGGCGAAGATCTCGAAATTCCGCGTTTCGCGCTCAATCATCTCAACCAGGTCTTGCTGGTAGAGATCCTTCATGCAGAGTCGGACGCGGCGGGTATCGGGCATCGGAGACCGGGGCCCCGAGAGCGTGGCAGACTCGTGGTTCCCTTGTAAAGAGCGGAGAGACCGATGGCGACCCCGGCCGGCCTGCCCGACATCGACGACAACCGCTCGGTCTGGGCAGCGAATAATCCAACTCCCGAGCCATATTCTCCACTGGCGGGCGGCACCTCGGCCGACGTGGCGATCGTGGGGGGTGGATTCACCGGCATGTCCACCGCGTACCACCTCGCTCGGCGCTGGCCCGAGCGGCGCGTGGTGCTGCTGGAGGCGAAACGCCTCGCCAACGGCGGGAGCGGGCGCAACGGCGGGCTGATGCTCAACTGGGTGAACGGCGTGGAGCCCGGCGACCCCGAGCGCGCCAAGTCGATCTTCGACGCCACCCGCGAGGGCATCGACATCATCGAGGGGATCATCAAGGAGCACGCGCTGTCCGTGCGCTGGCGTCGCGACGGTTCCTTGCACGTTCATACCCGCAATCACGGCGCCGAGATTGCCCAGGCCGAGGTCGAGGCGCTGGCCGGGGTGGGCGTCCCGCTGCGTTTCCTCTCCGGCCGTGACCTGCCCGACACGCTTCGCCTCGCCGGCGCGCGCGGCGCGGTGCTCGACCCCACCGCCGGGCACCTGGACGGGGTGAGCTACCTGCGCGCGCTGGCGCCGATCGTCGCCGACCTGGGTGTCGCGATCCACGAGGACACGCCGGTGCTGTCGATCGTCGAGGGCAAGGAGTGTGTGCTCACGACGCCGCAGGGCACGGTGCGCGCCAAGGCGATCGTCCTCGCCACCAACGCCTACACGCCCTGGCTCGGCTACTTCAAGGACCAGATCTTCCCCCTCCACGCCCACGTGGTATCGACCGCGGCACGCGACGCGGCCACCTGGGCCGAGAAGGGCTGGTCGCCCGGGGTGGCCGGTTTCGACGATGACCTCGACCGCATCGCCTACGGGTGCATGACGACCCGCGGCGAGGTGGTGTTCGGCGGGGGACACAACGCCGCCTACGGCTACCGCTACGGCGGAAAAACGTCATGGGATCAGCCGGCGGACTTCGAGTCCGTCCACAGGCGTTTCCTCCAGTACATGCCCGAGGCCGCCGACATCCCGGTGGCCCACCGGTGGACCGGCCCGGTGGCGCTCACCTGGAACCGCATCTGCGCCATGGGCGTGCGCGGCGAGGCCAACAACGTGTACTACGCGCTCGGCTACTCGGGGCACGGCGTGACCCTCGCCAACCTCGCCGGGAAGGTGCTCTGCGACCTCTACAGCGGCGCCGACGAGCGCTGGCGGGGCCAGCCATTCTACCGCGGCCCGATGGCGTGGATGCCGCCCGAGCCGCTGCGCTGGATCGGCTACCACGTGGTGACCGCGCTCACGGGGAAGTCGCCGAGGAAGCGGGGGGTCAAGCACTAGGGAGGCCGTAGGCCGTAGCGGTTAGGTAAGGGCCCCGAGGTGCTGCGCCCGGGGGCTCCGCTGGCGCGCGATCCGCCGCCGTCGCTCCCGGACCTGCAGCCTATTCCCTACAGCCTGCAGCCTCGTCTCAACCCGACTTGATCTCGGTCCACAGCGTGTCCCACGCCGCCGTTCCCTCGGCCAGGTCTTGCTGGTACTCGAGGTTCTTCATCTGCTCGTCGGAGGGGTAGGCCACGGGGCTGGCCATCTTCGCCGTGGCCGCCGCGTTCGGCGAGCCGTAGCCGGTGAAGTCGGAGATGGCGGCGCCCACCTCGGGACGCAGCACGAAGTTCAGGAACTCGTGCGCGGCGCGGACGTTCTTCGCGCCCCTCGGGATGACCATCGAGTCGCACCAGATCGCGGCCCCTTCCTTCGGGATGGCGAACTCGATCTCGGCGTTTTCCACCTTGGCCTGCATGGTGTCGCCGTTCCAGAGCTGGGCCACGAATACGTCGCCCGCGATGAGCTGGGCCTTCACCGGCGCCGAGATGTAGGCCTTGAGGTTGGCCTTTGCCTGGAGCGCGTCGGCCTTGGCCTGGGCGAGGTCTTCCGCCACCACGCTGTTGAGCGACTTGCCGCGGAACTTGAGCCACGCGCCGATGGCGTCGCGCATGTCGTCCATCTGGGTGCACTTGCCCTTGAGCGCCGCGTCGTGGAACACCGCCCAGGAGTCGGGGGGCGCCGCCACCTTGTCCTTGCGGTAGGCGAGGCCGGTGATGCCCCACTGCCACGGCACGGTGACCGAGCCGTCGGGATCGAAGTACGTCTTGGCGAACATCGGCGCCAGGTTCGACAAGTTCGGCAGGTACTTCTTGTTGAGCCTGGTGGCGAGGTCGAGGTTCTTCATCACCGTCACCGCGTAGCCGGACGGGCAGACCAGGTCGTAGCCGCCGCCGCCCACCTGCACCTTCGCGATCATCTCCTCGTTCGACTCGAAGGTGTCGTACGTCACCTTGCACTTGAACTCTTCCTCGAACTTCGCGACGGTGTCCTCCGCGATGTAGTCGGACCAGTTGTAGATGGCGAGCGCGCCCTCGATGGGGCCGAGGTCGGGCTCCGGCGCCGGTTCGAGCGACTTCTGGGCCTGGGGCGGGGACGCGTCCGGCTTCTTCGGCTCCTCCGCGGAGCAGGCCTGCAACACCATGCCGATGGTACCGACCGAGAGTCCGAGGCCGAGGGCCTCGCGCACGAAATCACGTCGCGACTTGCGACCCGACACGACAGCATCGACGAGGGCCAGGGCGGCCTTTTCTTGGGACACGAGCATTCTCCGGGGAGGGGGGGGGAAATCTAACGAGCACCCTGCGGGGCGTCGCGGCGCTCGAGGCGATCGGCGGCGTAGATCATCACCGACGTGACCACCAGGATGATGGTGGAGATGGCGTTGATGCTCGGCTCGATGTTCTTGCGGACCATGGTGTAGACCACGATGGGCAGCGTAGACGAGCCCGGACCGCTCACCAGGCTGGTGATGACGAAGTCATCGAAAGACATGGTGAAGGCCAGCAGCGCGCCCGAGATGATCCCCGGCCACAACTGCGGGACGGTGACCTTCCAGAAGGCCACGAACTCGTTGGCGCCCAGGATCATCGCGGCTTCTTCCAGATTCTTGTCCATGCCCTCCAGGCGGGCGCGCACCACGATCGTCACGTAGGAGATGTTGAAGGCCACGTGGGCGATGATGATCGTCGAGATGCCGAGTTGCAGCTTCATCCAGGCGAACAGGATGAGCAAGGAGATGCCGCAGACGATCTCCGGCGTGACGATCGGCACGTAGAGCAGGCTCTCAACGAAGGTGCGCCCCGAGAATCGATGCCGCGCGAGGCCCAGGGCGAGCATCGTCCCCATGAGCGTGCTGATGGCGGTGCTGCCGAGGCCCACGATCAAGCTCACCTTCAGGGCCGCCATGATGTCGGCGCGCTCCAGGAGGCGCCCGTACCACTCGAGCGTGAAGCCCTCCCAGCTCGCGCCGTACTTGGAACTGTTGAAGGAGAACGCCACCAGCACAAGCAAGGGCGCGTGGAGGAACACGTACACGGCGCCCGCGATCGCCAGGAGCCAGCGGGGGGTGCGGCCGGCCATCAGGCGTTCCCCATCGCCGCGTCGTCACGCGTGCGCAAGTAGGCGAGCACCGCGATCAGCACCAGGCCCATCATCGCGAAGGAGGCGGCCGAGCCGAAGGGCCAGTTGTTACCGGCGCCGAACTGCCGCGCGATGATGTTGCCGATCATGTCGTACTTGCTCCCGCCGAGCAGGTCGGAGGTGAGGTAGCTGCCCAGCGCCGGGATGAACACGAGCAGGCTTCCCGCCACCACGCCGGGCATCGAGAGCGGCAACACCACCTTGGTGAAGCGCTCCCATGGCTTGGCGCCGAGCACCTCGGCGGCCTCCAGCAAGCTGTGGTCGAGCTTCTCGAGCGAGGTGTAGATGGGCAGGATCATGAACGGCAGGAAGCCGTAGATGAGCCCGAGCATCACCGCGAAGCTCGTGGGGTACATCGCGATCGGCTCGTCGATGAGGCCCATGCCGATGAGCGCGGTGTTGATGAGCCCGGTGTCGCGCATGAGGAACATCATCGCGAAGGTGCGTACGAGGAAGCTCGTCCAGAAGGGCAGGATCACCAGGAACATCAGCATGTTCTTCCACTGTCCCGCGCGCGAGATCACGTAGGCCACCGGGTAGCCGAGGCCGAGGCAGGCCACCGTACACACCACCGAGTACACCACCGTGCGCCACAGCACGCCCAGATAGAGCGGCTGGAAGAAGGTCTTGTAGGCCTCGAAGGTGAATCCCGGCTTGACACCCCCGTAGATCCCGCGCGGCATGAAGCTGTAGCCGAGCATGAAGGCGAGCGGGCCGAGGAAGAACACCAGCAGGAAAAGGAGCCCCGGGCCCATGAGCGACCACGCGCGGGCCCCCGGCTTGCGCGCCGACCAGCGGAACCAGGGCACCATCCAGCCGGTCACGAGGCCTCCGCTTCGAGGATGCGGACGTCTTCCGCGGCGAAGGCAGCGAGGCAGGGATCGCCCTCCTTCCACGACACGGGTAGTCGCAACTGGCCCTCGTTCGACATCGCGGCGGTCATGTCGGTGCCGTCGGCGAGGGTGGCGCGCACGTGCAACATCTCGCCCCGGTAGACCACCGCCTTGATCTTGCCGGGCAAGGCGTTTCCGTCGGCGTCGTGCCCCGGCGGGACGAAGCGCAGCCGCTCGGGCCGCAGCGCCACGTGGACCTTGCCCCCGTCGGTGCGCTCCTCGGTGGCCGCGGCGCGGAACTCGGTGCCGTCGTCGCGACGCACCCGAAGCTGGCCGCCCTCGAAGCCGACCACCGTCCCCGAGAGGAAGTTGGACTCGCCGATGAAGCGCGCCACGAAGGCCGTCCGCGGGCGCTCGTAGATCTCGGCGGGGGAGCCGAGCTGGGCCACCCGGGCGTTGTCCATCACCGCGATGCGGTCGCTCATGGTGAGCGCTTCTTCCTGGTCGTGCGTCACGTACACGAACGTGATCCCGAGCCGACGATTGAGCTGCTTCAGCTCGTACTGCATCTCCTTGCGCAGCTTCAGGTCGAGGGCGCCGAGGGGCTCGTCGAGCAGGAGGATGGGCGGCTGCAACACCAGGGCGCGGGCCAGCGCCACGCGCTGCCGTTGTCCCCCGGAGAGAGCGCTGGGGGCTCGCTTGCCGAAGGTCTCGGGCGCCAGTCGCACGCCCTCCAGCGCCGCCTTCACCCGGCTCGCCACCTCGGCCTTGGCCACGCCACGGCGCTCGAGGCCGAAGGCCACGTTCTGCTCCACCGAGAGGTGTGGAAAAAGAGCGTAGTTCTGAAACACCATCGAGATGTTGCGCTCGTAGGGGCGGGCGTGGTTCACCACCTTGTCGAGGATGCGCACCTCGCCCCCGTCGTCGTCGGGGCTCTCGAAACCCGCGAGCAGCCGCAGCGTGGTGGTCTTGCCGCAGCCCGAGGGACCGAGAATACTGAAGAACTCACCAGGTTGAATCTCGAAACTGATATTCCGCACGGCCTTGCTGCCGTTGAAGGTCTTCGACACGTTGCGAAACGCCACCACCGGGCCGGACATGGGGAGCTCTCCGGGAAAGGCGGGAGCATACCAGAGTGGTTCCCGCCGGGGGTAAGTGCTCAGCGCGTGCTGGAGGTCTGAGTCGGGTGACGCGTCGAGGGCACTCCACAGGCGACATCGACATCGACATCGACGACGCCGTCGACGACCATGACGAGACACCGACCGCCGGAGCCCTCGCCTCGCCTCCTGCGTGCCGCCCGGGGCTGCGCGCGCGGCCACCTCCGCCGCCCTCAACATTGCCGAGGCCGCCTCCCGCGAGGGCGCGGCGAGCAAGCAGCACTTCAGGATCGCGCTTGGTTCCGCCGGCGAAGCGTGCGCGGCGCTGGACTTCTGCGGGGTCCCTGGTGCCGAGGAGCAGCAGGCGAAGCTCCGCCGCGTCGGCGCCATGCTCAGGCGGCTGGGCCAGTAGCCCGGCCTCTTGGGCGCCGACCTAGTCGCCCTCGCGTCGAGCCTGCGCAGCCGTGAACCCCCTTTCAGCGCCGGAGCGCCTCGGCCTGCCGCATCACCGCCTCGCCGCACTCCCGGCAGGGCTCGCCGTCCTGCTGCACCGAGCGGATCACCCGGTCGGCCTCGAGGAACGAGCACACCTTCCCCGGGTCGACGCCCGGCTCGGCGCCGAGGCCCTTGGCCCAGCCGAGCGCGCACTCCTCGCACACCGGCTCGCCCTCGCGGATCCCCTCGCCGCACGCGCAACCACCGGTGCGGAGGCCGCAGTGCAGGCAGGGTTTCTCGGTGCAGCAGTCGTACTCGCCGCCTCGCTCCAAGATGGCGACCAGCCCGCGAAGCTCCGCCTCGATCCGCGCTCGGTCGGGCGCAGGGGCAAGGTCGGTGGTGCAGGCGAGGACGAGGGCGAGGGCGAGCACTTGCGGCGGTGGGAGGAACAGTCGATTATTACGTTGCCATGCGCGTTGCCCTCGCCTCGGCCCTGCTCGTTGCCTGCTCGGACTACAACCTGGCCGAGGGCAACACCAAGGAGCCCCGCCAGCTCGACAGCGGTCGCGACCATGATCCCGAGGTCGACACCTCAGATACCGAGGCGAATCCGGGCGACTCGGGCGACACCGACGCGCCTGTTTCCGACGTGCCGGGCGACAAGGTCGACGTGATGCTCATCGTCGACATCGCCTACTGGTACGACTGCTACCGGGTGGATCTCGCGGTCGACGGCGGTGCGCTGGTCGACGCCCTCTACGACAGCGGCGTCGACGTGGCCGTGGGCGTGGCCACTTACGACGACTACATGGTCGATGGCGAGTGGTTCCAGGCCTGGGCCGGCTACCCCTACGTCCTCTCCACGCAGCTCACCACCGATCGCGGCCGGGCGAAAAACGCGATGACCAGCCTCGAGTTCCAGTGGGGCGGCGACGACGCCGGCGACGGCTACGAGGCGATCGTCCAGGCGGCCGATGGGCTCGGCTACGACCAGGACTGCGACGGCAAGTACGACGAGTACTACGACATCAAGCCCTTCAAGCCCAAGTCGAGCGACGCCTTCGGCGGCAGCGTGGGCGGCCTCGACGACAGTGGCGCCACCGGCAGCGGCGACGACCCGGGCGTGGGCTGGCGCGAGAACAGCAAGCGCGTGATCGTGGTGTTCGCGGAGAACATCATCCGCGACAAGAACGAGGGGCACAAGCTGCCGAGCGGGGCCTGTCACGGGGTGGCGAGCCAGAACGATGCCGCGAGCGCCATCCGGGGCATCCAGTCGAAGTTCCTTGGCGTCAACGCCTACGAGTACCAGATGGAAG
>VGRE01000059.1 GCA_016875435.1 Deltaproteobacteria bacterium
GCCGCCGGCGGACTCGTCGTCCCTGGCGGAGGCCACCGCGGGCGCCGGCGCATCGGCGAACTCGGGGAGCGCCTCGCCCTCGGGCACCTCGAGGTAGGCGCCAAGGGCGATGCTCGCGGCGGCGCCGGCGGCGACACCGGCGCCGAGCGACAGGCCCAGCGCAGCCAGGGCGCGGGTGCGAGTGAGTTGAGGCAGCCGGGGCATGCGACCGCCCAATTAGCAAGATCCGGGCCACGCGGGAAGTGCCGACAATAACGAAGTCGCCGCGTCCCGCCGCGCCATCTTGTCAACTTGGCACGATCAGGCCGACCGCGCGTGCCAGAGTGGCGGTCAGCCGTGGTCCCGGTTTCTTGATACGATGCGGCCCCGAGGAGCCCGGTGCAAACGCGAACCCGCACCCAGACGGTCGTGTTCACCGACATGGCCGACTACACCAAGTCGGTCGTCAACAGCGACCGCCAGGCCCTCCGCAACCTGCTGGCGCAGCACCAGGCCATGGTGGAGCCCGTGCTCACCCGCCGAGGCGGTCGCATCGTCAAGGGCCTTGGCGACAGCTTCATGGCCCTCTTCGACAGCGCCACCGAGGCTGTCCGCGCCTGTCTCGATCTCGTCGAGGCCCACGCTCCCGGCTCCGCCGGCGGGGTCATCTTCCGCGCCTCCTGCGCCACGGGCGACGTCGAGGAAACCAGCAACGACGCCTTCGGGGAGACGGTCAACCTCTCCTCGCGCATCAACGCCAGGGCGCCCGCCGGCGAGGTGTGGATCTCCGCCAGTACCTGGCACTGCATGAACCAGGCGGAGATTCCCTGGGATAGCACGGGGAAACTCAGCCTGAAGGGCATCCCCGGCGAGGTCGAGGTGTTCCGCGCCGTGCCCCAGCACCAGTGCAACCTGCCCGACGCGCTCGCCGCGGGCGTGCGCACCGGGAAACTGGTCACGTGGAAACTCGGCGACCCCGTCCCCGTCGTGCCCCCGGCGGGTCACGTGGTGCTGGTAGGCCACCGCGTGGGCACCCCCGCGCTGGCGCAGGCGGCCGACAGCCTCCCCATCGTCGACCCCTCGCACCTGTGGCTCCAGGCCTACTCCATCGGTCCCGCCGAGCGAATCGAGTGGTCGCGACACGGACGCGGCATGCTGATCACCACGCCGGCGGCCCTCGACGCGACGCTCTCGCGACTGTTGGCGCCGGTCCACCGCCCCGTCGGCAGCGAGACCATCATCCTCGATGGCGGCGCCATCTCGGTCGTCAACCTCGTGCTGGCCGGGCTCGGCCTGCCTGCCGTCCCGTACGCCGAGGTGGTGGCCGGCTACAGCTACGACCTCCTCTCCGATGGTCGATGGGTGAACCAGAGCGACCGCGCCGTGGTTCGCGTCGACGTGTCGAGCGCCGGCGCCACCGTCGCCGTGCTCGCCCCGGGGGCGGTGATCGACGGGCAATCCACCCCGGTCAACAGCACCGTGGCCCTGAGGGACGGCATGGTGATCCACACCTCGGCCGGCAGCTTCAAGTACAGCCTGCTCAACGCCGAGGGCTACCTGGGCGTGCTGCTCGGCGACTCGCAGATCCGCCTCGGCGTCGCGAGCGGCCAGCGGGTGGAACTGGGCCGTGAACCGCAGCACCCCGGGCTCTTGCTGCCCGACCGCAGCAGCCAGGACCACATTCGCTGGTGCTCCGGGCCGCGCGCCGCCCGCGCCCGCGAGAAGTACTTCACCATGGACAAGTCGCTGACCGGACGCCGGCAGACGGTGGTGGCCGTCGAGGGCGACCGGGTGACGGTGGAGCCGATCCATCCCACCTGTCCCACCGTCATCCTGCCGCCGCAGGGGCCCGCCGTTCGCGTGCCCTCGGCGCGCCTCGCCGGGGTAAACGACGCCCTCCTTCTCGGCACCACTGTCGTGGCCATCCGTGGCGCGACCCCAACCAGCTATTGATGGCGAGCCCCTGAGATGCCCTTGCAAGAATTCGCGCGGCTGCTGCGGCGGCTACCTATCTTCAGCTCCCTCGGTCCCGACGACGCCGTGGCGCTGGCCGCCCGTTGTACCGGCCTTCGCTACAAGCCCGGGATGCGGATCTTCAGCGAGGGCGAGTTCGCCGACAGCGTGATGGTGGTGGTGAGCGGCTCGGTGCAGATCAGCGTGGCGGTGGCCGATGGTCCCGACCTGGTGATCGCGGTGGAGGCGCCGGGTTCGATTCTCGGCGAGATGGCGCTCATCGACCCCGCGCCCCGGGCCGCCAGCGCGGTGGCGGCGGAAGAGACGGTCGTCCTGGTGATCGACGCTCACGCCTTCGCCGACTTGCTCGCCGCGGGCCACCCGGCCGCCACCGGCATCCTGCGCACCGTGGCCACGCAGGTTTGCTCCCGCCTGCGCGCCCTGGAGTCGAAGCTCGACCGCATGCTGGCCAACCCCGGAGGCGACCTCCGCGCCGATCTCGTGGATGCCAGCAAGAGGATTGCCCGATGAACGCTGCCGAGTTGCGCCACGTCGCGAGCCTGGCCGATTTCCCCGACCACGATCTCGAGGTGCTCGCGGGCATCGGGCGCCCGCTGATCTTCCCCGCAGGCGCGGTGATCATCGAACAGGACGAGCGAGCGCGCGCCGCCTACCTGCTGCTGGATGGCGAAGTGGAGGTGTTCCGGCGCCTCCCCGGCGGCCAGCGCCCCCGCCTCGCCGTGCTGGAGCGCGGCGCGATCCTCGGCGCGGTGGCCCTGATCGACGGGGGACCGCGCGCCGCGAGCTGCCACGCCGGCACCGAGGCGCGCGTGCTGGAGTTGCTCGGCGACGACTTCCAGCGGCTCTCCCTCGCGAACACGCCGCTTGGCGCCCGTTTCTTGATGGCGATCTGCCGGCAGCTGGTGCGCGACCTCCGCGGGACGAACCGGCGCATGGCCGAGCTCGCCGGGCTCGCCTCGCTCGCCCCGGAAGACATCGCCTCCTCGCTCGGCGGGAGCCTGATCTAGGCCGCTAGCGCAGGCTCAGCGCGGCGAGGCCGTCGCTGACCCGGATCTCCCGGGCGACTGGCCGACGCAGGTCTCGGAGGCCGGCCGGCAGCGCCTCCACGAGCCCCAGGCACCGCTCACGCAGGTCGCCCAGCGACGGCGCCGTGGTGACGCGAGCGCCCGCCGCGACCACGGCGGAGAGCAGCGGCGCGCCCTGGCTCTCGTAGATGGCGGCCTCGGCGTCGAGGCACACGAGGTCGTGGCCGGGGAGGCGCACCACCTGTTTCCTCCCGGGCCACGTTGACGACCCGTGCCGCGTGACCGGCACCCAGGCCGGCCCTCGCTGCATCTCGGCGATGCGGAAGGCCATGCGCGTCCCGGGCTCGCAGGTGTGCGCGAGCGCGCGCCCGACGGCGAAGCAGTCGATCGGCGCGCGGTTGGCGCGGAGCTTCTCCACCCGGTGCTCGTCGAGGTGGCCCGAGCCGAGGATCCTGACGTCGCCCATGCCGTGGCGGTCGAGGGCATCGCGCACGGTGCGCGCGCTGCGGGCGAGATCGTCGTGATCGATACGCACGATGGACACCCGCTCCCGGGCTCGCCCGAAGCGGCGCACGCCGTCGACGGGGTCGTCGTCGGGGAGCGCGTAGTGGCCGAGGGCGGGGAAGTGCAAGCGGAAGGCGTCGTAGGCGAGCTGGTCGTCGCCATAGGCAGCGAGGAAGGTGCTCGACATCGTGCCGAAGGCCGGCACCCCGAGCACCAGCGCCGCCGCTGCGTTGGTGGTGCCCGCCGCGCCACCGATGTACGCCGCCCGCGCCGCCATCAGCGCCGCCGTGCCGCTGCTGTTTCGCCGCGAGCCGAAGTCGTAAACTGCGGCCTCCCCTGCCGCGAGGCTGAGCCGGGCTGCCCGGGTAGCCACCGCCGTCGACGCGCCCACCAGCTGGAGGAGCCGGGTTTCCAGCAAGGTACACGCGATGAGGCTGCCCGTGAGCCGCATCACGGGCTCCCCCGGGAAGACCGGCGTGCCCTCGGGCACGGCGGCCACCTGGCCGTCGAAGCGCAGCTCGGCGAGCATATCGAAAAAATCGCCGGACACCTTCGCGAAGACCGGGTGCTCGCGGAGCGCCCGGACCTCGTCGGCCGAGAAGGCGAGCGACTCCACCGCCTGCAGGGCCGGCTCGAGCCCCGCCGCCACGAGGAAGCCCCACCCCTCGGGCAGCTCGCGCGGGTAGAGGTCGAAGGTGGCCTCCCCCCAGAAGCCATCAGCGTGGTAGGCGGCCGCCAGCACGAGCTGGTAGAACTCGCCCACCAGCCCACGCGCGCCCGGGATGAAAAGCGGTCGTTCCATGCCCTCGCCGTCGCGTCCTCGCCCGGATCGTACTCCGGGCGGGGTGCTCACGGTCAACGCCTACTCCGCCGCGTGGCTTCGCCGGGGCTTCGCGTGGGTGTACCCGGCCGAGGTGACCGGCGGTCGCGCCCAGCGCGGAGAGCGCGTCCGCGTGCAGGCCGAAGACGGCACCGTCCTAGGCCAGGGCATCGCCGACGACGGGTGGATCGCGGTTCGCGTTCTCGCCGACGCCGAGGGGGGGTTCGAGGCCGGCGTGGCGCGGCGCGTGCAAGCGGCGCTGTCGCGACGAGTCGCGGTCGACGCGACGGCGCGGCGCCTCGTCAACGCCGAGAATGACGATCTTCCCGGCATCCGCGTGGACGACTACGCCGGCCACGCGGTGCTGAGCCTCGACTCGCCCTCGCTCGACGCCGTGGTCCCGATCGTCGCCCGCGCCGTCGACGCGCGCTCGCTGGTCGTGGCCTACCGTCGCGATCCCCGGGACGCCGGGCCGACCCCTGCCGCGAGGATCGCGGGGGGTGCCGATCCCGGCGAGGTCGAGGTCACCGAGCTGGGCCTGCGCTTCGCGGTGCGGCCGGCGCTCGGCAAGGACGCCGGCCTCTTCACCGACATGCGCGAGCTCCGGCGCTGGCTCGCCCCGTGGTGGACCGGGCGGCGCGTGCTCAACCTCTTCGCCCACACCGGGGCCTTCTCAGTCGCGGCGGTGGCCCATGGCGCGGCCCGGGTCGACAGCGTCGATCTCTCGGCCCCGCACCTGTCCCGGGCAAGGCGAAACTTCGATCTCAACGGGTTAAAAACCGAGGACCACGGCTTCTGGGGCGAGGACTGCTTCAAGGCGCTCGACCGCCTCCGCCGCACGGGACAGGCCTACGACGTCGTGGTGGTCGACCCGCCCGGGTACGCCCGCTCCGACGCCGGCGGCTGGCAGGGCGAGAAGGACTGGCCCCGCCTCGCCGCCGCCTGCCTCCGCGTGCTCTCGGCCGGGGGATGGCTCGTGGCGTGCAGCAATCTCGGCACGCAGTCGCCTCGACAGTTCGCCGGCGCCCTGTCGCAGGGTGCCGAGCGCGCCGGCCGTCGCCTGCGCGTCCTCCACGAGGCCTGTCCCCCGGCGGATCACCCGGCCGCGCTACACTTTCCCGAGGCCCACTACCTGAAGGCCTGGGTCATGGTGGGAGACTGATGCCGCGCTCCGTGTCCCGCACCAGCATCCCCGGTCGACCGGCCGAGATCGTGGTCATCACGGTGACGGCGGCCCAGGATCGCCGCCGCACGCAGGCCCGCGGGCCGGTCGTTGTCGTCACCGCGAATGTACACGGCGACGAGTGCACCGGCACCGGTGCCGTCATCCGCCTCGCCCAGGCCCTCGAGCCCCTCCTGCTTCGCGGGACGGTACATCTCTACCCCTCGCTCAACCCCGAGGGCTTCGAGCGTCGCCAGCGCCGCGTGCCGGAAGACGAGCAAGACCTCAACCGGCTGTTCCCGGGCGACCCCGAGGGCTCGCCCAGCGAACGACTCGCCGCCGCGGCCTGGGGCGACATCGCCTCGCGACGTCCCGACGCCCTGATCGACCTCCACGCCGACGCGCCCGGGGCCATCCCCTATGCGCTTGTCGACCGCGCGGTGGCGCTGCGCGGCGAGGCGCGCGCCAACCTGGAGTCCCTCGCCGAGTCGTATGCCGTGGCGACGGGGCTGACAGTCGTCCGGGAGTACCCCGACGACCGGTACAGCCGCTTTCGCCTCGACCGCTCGCTGACCGGCGCGGTGCTCAACCGCCTCCGCGTGCCGGCGGTCACCGTCGAGGCGGGCCCACGGCTGGTGCTCGACGAGGCGGCGGTCGAGACCGCCTCGCGGGCGGTGGCGGGGGTGCTCCACGCGATGGGGCTCCTGGCCGATCCCGTGTCGCGACACGTATCGCACGTCAGCGGAGGACCGTGGCGACGGGAGTCAGGACCGCGCGCCTCGACCAGCGGCGTGCTGGTCCCACGCGTCACACCCGGCCAACTGGCGCGCCGCGGCACCGTCGTGGCCGAGGTGCGCTCGCTCGCGGGCGCCCTCCTCGAGGAGCTGTCGGCCGAGAGCGACGGCTTCGTCCTGTCGCCGGCCGAGCGCGCGCACGTGGTGGCCGGGGTGCCCGCGTGCACCTGGGTGACCGGGGAGCGCGCCTGAGCGGCACCCTCCACGTGGTGAGCGTGCCCATCGGCAACGCCGACGACATCACGCTGCGCGCGCTGCGGGTGCTGCGCGCGGCGCACCTGGTGGCCGCCGAGGACACGCGCAGCACCGGCGCCTTGCTCGCCCACCACGGGATCTCGGCGCGGCTCGTGGCGCTGCACGACCACAACGAGCGCGAGCGGGCCGAGCAGATGGTGGCCCGGCTGCAGCGCGGCGAGGAGATCGCCCTGGTCTCGGAGGCCGGCACGCCGCTGGTCAACGACCCCGGCTTCCGGCTCGTGCGCGCCTGCATCGACGCGGGCCTCGCCGTCGACGTGGTGCCGGGTGCGTGCGCGGCGGTCGCCGCCCTCGTCGGCGCGGGCCTGCCGGTCGACCGCTGGCTCTACGCCGGCTTCTTCCCGCGGGAACCGGGGGCGCGGGCCCGGCTGGCCGACGAGCTGGGCGGGCTCCGCGCCACGCTGGTGTTCTACGAGTCGCCGCAACGGCTGGCGGGCACCCTAGACTGGCTGGCGGCCACCTGGCCTGCGCGCGAGTTGTGCGTGGCTCGCAACCTCACCAGGCAGCACGAGCAGTGGCTGCGGGGGCGCCCCGCCGACCTGCGCCGCGAGCTGGGCGACGAGGACCGCGGCGAGGTCGTGCTGCTCATCGGGCCGCCCGTCGAGGCGCCGCTGGTGCAAGATGCCGACGCGCTCGCCCGCGAGTTGCTCGCGCGGGGGCTCGACCCACGGGAGGCACGGGATGCGCTCGCCGAGGCGACTGGCTTGTCGCGACGCGACGCCTACCGGAAGGTGCTCGACCTGCTGGGCCGGTAGTTACTCCACCCGCACCATCGCGCAGGTGAGGCCGATGCGCTCGGTCTTGCCGTTGCAAGTCTTGGAGCGGTCGAAGTACACGACGTGGCGCCCCTTCACCGAGATGGGGATGCTCACGTCGAAGCGCGGCCCCCACTTTGGGTCGTCGGTGGCGGCTATCCCGCCGGGCCCCTTCACCCAGTCCACCCAGGTGTCGGCCGAGTAGGTGCAGCCCGGTTCGCCTTTCTCCTTATTCTGGAGCATCGCGGAGAACTTGATCGTCCCCGGCGCCTGCACCGCCGCGTGCTTGTCGCTCGCGTCGGGCGCCCAGGCGCTGTCGAGGTCCTCGCAGCTCTCCCAGACGTACTCGGCCGCTGCCTTCTGGAACTTGCCCGCGCCGATGGCGTTCTCGAGCTCGTTGAGCTTGCCGTCGACCATGGTCTGGTACTTGTCCTGGAGGGTGAGCTGGCAGTTGGCCTTGTCGACCGCCACGAGGAACTTGCCGCGGATCTTGTTGTTCGGGCTGTTGTCGACCTTGCGCTGCTGCTCCTTTTCCTTGGGCTTGAGCGCCTTGAGCTCCTTGTTGACCGCCTCGGCGGCCTTGGTGGCCTCCTCGATGCTGACCCCGGCGATGGGCGCAACGGCAGCTGGGTCGCACACGCCGTCGTGCACCGATGCGTAAGCCTTGCAGAAGCCCTCGGTGTTGGGCTTGGTCTCGAGGCAGGTGGCGATGCCGTTAGCCGCCACGGTGCAGGTGTAGTTGTAGACCGAGCCCTGCGAGCCGGCGGTGTAGTCGGCGATGAGCTTGCCGCCGTCGTCTCGGAAGCGGAGGCGCGCCGAGGCATCCGGCTTGTTGGGGCCGGTCGGCTGCGGCTTGCTGTACACCCAGTTCGTGCCCGCCAGCCTGTTGACATCCACGTCGCAGGCTGGCTTTTCTGACTCGGCCACCTGCTGGGGGGGCTGCGGCATGTCGCAGGCGAAGAAAAAGGCGAAAAGCATGGCGACTCCGGTGGGCGCCACTGGGTGTAAAACCGCAGTCGGGGCGATGTCAAGCGGTCGAAAGAAGCTGCCCGTTGACGAGGAATTGACCCTCGCCTTGTCAGACTTGAGGTCTGATTCCCCCCGCTGCGGACGCCTCTCGCGGGGAGCCTTGACCGACTCCTTGCGGCGAGACGTGGAAACCGCAGCGCGACTCTGCTACAAGGCGTGGCCCAAACCCCACCACCGGCGCGACTGCGCCAGGAGTTCTCCGTGACGTTCATTTCGGAAGCTGTCGAGTTCTACAAGGAAGGCAAGTGGGGCATGCACCTCATCCTCGCCTGTTTCCTCGTGTCTATTGGAATCATCATCGAGCGCATCAAGGTGCTCTGGCTCGACTGCGCGGAGAACAAGCACGCGCTGCTCACCGGCCTCAACCAGCACATCATGCGTGGCGACACCCAGGCGGCCATCCGCTGGCTCTCCAGCCAGAAGCAGGGCCCGATCAGCCGCATCCTCCGCGCCGGCCTCATGAAGGCCCACCGCCCCGACAAGGAGATCCAGGCGGCCCTCGACCAGGCCTCCCTCTCCGAGGTGCCCCGTATCGAGGCGCGCACCGGCTACCTCGCGGTGCTCAGCAACGCGGCGACCCTCGCCGCCCTCCTCGGCACCATCTCCGGCCTCATCACCACCTTCGGCGCGGTGGCCGACGCCGACCCGGCAGCCCGTGCCATGCTCCTCTCCGCTGGCATCTCCGAGGCCATGCACTGCACGGCGTTCGGCCTCGGCGTCGCGGTGCTGATCATCCTCATCTACGCGGTGATCCAGGCGCGTACCCAGCACACCCTCGAGGCGATCAACGAGTCCGTGGTGGCCGAGATCAACTTCGTCCTCTCCAACCGCGCGGCCAAGCAGGAAGGCGCGGCGGCGGCGGGCTAGGCCATGGGCGTCCAGATCGAAGGCGGCAAGGGCCGCGGCAAGGGCATGATGGTGGACCTCAACTTGGTCCCGTTCATCGACTTCTTGTCGTGCCTCATTGCCTTCTTGATGATCACGGCGGTCTGGACGGAGATCCACTCGCTCACCATCGAGCAGAGTGTCAACACCGATCCGCCTGATCCCAACATCACGCCCCCGCCCGACGAGGTGCCGCCGCTCACCGTGCACGTCCGTGGAGACGGGCACTGGATCGGCCGCAAGGTGGAAGAGGGCACCAACATCCCCAAGCTCGGCGACGAGTACGACTACGCCAAGCTGGAAGAGATCATGGTCAAGGACCACGAGACCTACCCCGAAAAAGACCAGGTCATCATCAACACCGATGACGGCGTCAAGTACGAGGAGATGGTGCTGGTCCTGGACATGTCCCGGAAGGTTGGCTACCCGAAGACCCTGCTCGCCGGCGGTGCCGCCCAGGCGGTCCCCCCCGAACTGGCCGTGCCGGCCCCCGCAGGAGGCTAGTCCATGCCCGTCATCACTCCAGGCCGTCGCCCGGCGTACCCGCCGATCGGCCGCCTTCGCACCAGCCCCCTCTCGGGCGGCAAGAAAAACGGCCTCGTCAGCCTCAACCTGACGGCGATGGTCGACATGTTCACCATCCTCGTCATCTTCCTCATCCAGATCTTCAAGGCCACGGGTGAGGTCGAGCTGTCCGAGCGCATCAAGGTGCCGCAGAGCATGGCGGGCGAGCCGCTGGAAGACCAGACCGCGGTCGTGCAGGTGGCGGAAGCCACCGACGCGCCGGGCCAGTACGCCATCCTGCTCCTCGACAACCAGCGCATCCCGGCCGAGGACATGGGTGACCCCCTCGTCGACCAGGCGGGCGGCCCCATCCCGGGCCTCTCCAAGCGCCTCGAGGAAGCACGGCTGTTCCGCGAGAAGATCGAGGGTCGCGACCCGACCCAGGCCTTCCAGGGCTCGCTGGTCGTCCAGGCCGACATCAGCACCGACTTCCGCCTCGTGCGCCGCGTCATCGGCAGCGCCAACGAGGGCGGGTGGGCGAAGATCAAATTCGTCACCACCCCGATCAAGTCGGACAAGCCGGAAGAGGGCGAGGCGGCCGCCGAGTAGTCCCCGGCGTAGGCACCAGAGGCGGTCCCCAGCGGGCCGCCTCTTCGTTTTTGCGATGCCGCGATAGGTCCGGGATCTTGTCCCACCTGGCCGCCCTTCGAGACGCCCTCGCGCACGAGCGCGCCGCCGTGGAAGCCGAGCACGCGCGGCTGGCGGCGCTTCCCCTCCCCGCGCGCGCGGCGGCCGGCTTCAGCGTGTATCCGCTGTCCATCGAGGCCACCGAGCTGCGCTCCAAGGGGCGCGTCAACGTCGTGCTGCGCGGGCGAGTGCCGGCCGACCTGCTGGCGGTAGGCGACCCGGTGCTGCTCGCGCCGCTGGGCCGCCCCGACGAGGGCCACGCCGCCCGCGTGGAAGGGCTCGACGAGCACACGCTGGAACTGCGGGTTGACGATCCGCCGCAGGGGGCCGGACCGTGGGTGCTGTCGCGCCGCCTCGACTTTCACGTCCACGGCCTCCAGGTGGCGGCGCTGGAGCGAGCCGAGCGGCTCAACACGCCGCTGGCGAACCTCTTGCTCGGCTACGAGAAGCCCTATCGCGCCGACCCCTACGAGCATGCCGCGTTCGCGATGCTCGACCCCTCGCAGCGTGCCGCCGCCGAGCTCGCGCTCGGCGCCACCGAGGTGGGCCTGCTTCACGGGCCTCCGGGCACCGGGAAGACGGCCACGCTGGTGGCTATCCTCCGCGCGCTGCGCGAGATGGGCGAGCGTCCCTGGGCCCTCGCTGACAGCAACGCCGCCGTCGACCACCTCGCCTTGCAGGCCCACGCCGCCGGCCTCGACGTGGTGCGCCTCGGGGCCAGCGCGCGCATCGAGAGCGCGGTGCAGCACCTCACCCTCGAGTGGCGCATCCTCAACGGGCCCCGCTCTGCCGTGATCCGCGAGCTGCGACGCCAGGCCGCCCGCACGACCGGCCCTGAGGGCATCGAGCTGCGCGACGCCATCCGCGCCGAGTGGGCCGCCGCCAAGCGCGAGCTGCTCGCCTCCGCCGACGTGGTCGCGATGACGCTCGGGACGCTCCACACCCGGGGCATGGAGCTCGTCGCCCCCCGCACCGCCGTGGTCGACGAGGCCGCGCAGGTGTCGGAGCCCGCGCTCTGGCTCCTCGCCGCACGCGTGAAACGGTTCATCCTCGCCGGCGACCCGATGCAACTCGGCCCCGTGTTGAAAAGCCGCGACCAACGCCTCGAGCGTTCGCTCCTCCAACGTCTCGTCGAGTCGGGCTTCCTCTTCCCGATGCTCACCACGCAGTACCGCTTCAACGCGGAACTACAGGCCCTGTCAGCTGTGACTTACGGGGGCAAGCTCAACGCCCACCCCAGCGTGGCCGAGCCGGTGACGAGCCCCGCCGCCCAGTGGATCGACACCGCTGGGATGGGGCTCGACGAGGAGCGCGACGCCCTCGACTCGCTCTACAACGTGGGCGAGTTGCGCCTGCTCAAGCGCGCGTGGGACGAGCTACTCGCCCAGGGGGTGCGTCCCGAGCAGGTGGGCATCGTCACCCCCTACCGTGCGCAGCTGTCGCGACTGCGGGAGTTGCTGCCCGGCGTGGAGGCCGGCACGGTCAACGCCTTCCAGGGCCGCGAGAAAGACGTGATCCTCGCGAGCTTCGTGCGTAGCAACCCCGAGCAGGAGCTCGGCTTCGTGGCCGACCCGCGGCGGCTCAACGTGGCCGTCACCCGCGCGCGCCAGCGTTTCGTCGGCATCGGCGACGTGGCCACCCTCGGCGCCTCGCCTCACTTCCAGCGCCTGGTCGACGAGATCGCCGCGCTCGGCGGCTACCGCTCCGGCTGGGAGTTCGAGAGCTAGCTCGCGGCTAGATTCGGCGCAGCTTCATCTGCACGTCGCCCGACCAGTGGGCGGCGAATCCGCGAACGCAGGTGTCGAGGTAACGCTCGTAGTCGCTGAAGAGCGCATCGCCCCAGGTTTGCCGGATGTGGGCCTCGTGTTGCCGCATGCGACGCAGCCACTCGCCGGTGGTGCGGCCGTAGTCTTCCCGGCGCATGTGCAACTCGCGGATCTCCCAGTTGGGGTTGACCGCCGCCACCAGTTCTTCCACCCGGGGGTTGCGCCCGCCGGGGAAGATGACGTCGGCGGTGAACTGCAGGTCAAGCAAGTCTTGCCGCTTGCGGGGGATGCGGTTGGTGAGGATGGCCTGGAAGCCAAAGTGCGCGCCGGGCTCCACCCACTCCGCCAGCTTGTTGAAGTACTGCCTGTAGATGTCGATCGCCTTGCCCTCGCGCGCCTGGGCCGGGGAGCAGAGGTGGTCGATCATCTCGATGCTGACGAGGCCGCCGTACTTCTCGGCCGGCTTCCAGTCGCGGTAGTCGCAGATGTGGATCTGGGTGCGGGGCAGTTTGCGGGCGAAGCACCACTCGGCCTGGGCGGTGGACAGCGTGACGCCCTCGGCACGCTTGACGCCGCGGCGCACGCAGTAGTCGAGCATCGAGCCCCAGCCGCATCCGATGTCGAGCACGGTCTTGTCGGCACTGAGCTCCGCGAAGTCGTAGAGCACCCGGGCCTTGTTTTCCTGCGCTTCTTCGAGCGACTGGTCGGGCCGCTCGTACACCGCGCAGGTGTAGTGCATGTTCTCGTCGAGCCACAGCTTGAAAAAGTCGTTGCTGACGCTGTAGCTGACGTCGATCTCGGCCTGCGTGGAGGTCATGGTCGCTCCGGAGTGCGGCGCCGGCTAACCGGCCGACGCGGGACTGCACGCTCGCTGCGGATCATTCCCGCGGGTCAGTCGTGCGCCGCGCGGATAGCTGGGCGCATGCGCGACCCAAGACTGAGCTTCGCGGTGGTGCGCGAAGACCCGTTGGTGGAACTCGCCGAACTCCGCTGCCGCGGCGGGGATGCTCCCGCCGTGCTCTGCGTCGCGAGCGGTGGATGCACCGCCCTGGCCATCCAGCACGAGTTCCCCCGCGCGCGGCTACGCCTGGTCGATCCCAATCCGGCGCAGCACGCGCACGTCGAGGAGAAGGTGCGGGCGCTGGTCGACCGGGCGCCGCCGTCGCGTTTCAACGTGGGCAACGACGACCCGGAGGGCCTCAGCGAGGGTGGGCGATTTGAGGCGCTATTTCGACAGTTTCGCAGCTTTCTCTGCGAGTTTGTCGCGTCGCGAGACACAATTGCGGCCGCCGCCGGCGGCGATGCGGGCGCGCGGCGCCAGCTCACGTCGGCGACGTACTGGCCCGTGGCCTTCGACCTCTTCTTCTCCGACTCGATGCTGGTGGCTACCTTCGGGCCGGCGGCGGTGCAGCACGGCACGCCGGGGAGCTACCCGCGCTACTTCCAGACCGCCGTGGAAGACCTGCTCGAGACCCTCGGGCCCGAGCGCAACCCCTACCTCTCGCACGTCCTCACCGGCGGCTACCACGAGCGCGCCCGCCCCCTGTACTTACGACGCACCGACCCGCCCCGCTGCCGTTTCGACCACCTGCTCGGCACGCTCGACGATGTCGATGACTACGGCGCATTCGATCTTGTCCACCTGAGCAACGTGCTGGACTGGACACCGCCAGCCGAGGCAACGCGCCTCGCGTCGCGAATCGCCGGGGAGCTCCATTCCGGCGCCGTGGTGACGATTCGCCAGCTCAACAACGAGCGAAGGGTGGAGGAGGCCTTCCCGGGCGTGGCCTTCGAGCCCGGCCGCGCGGAGCTCCTCGCGGCGGCCGAGACCTCGGGCTTCTACAACCGCGTGCTGGTGGGCGTGAAGGCATGAGCGAACCCTACGAGCTGTCGCGACCGGCCGTCCCCGGGGCCCAACTCGCGCGGGTGCTGGCGCTGGTGGAGACGACGGCCGGGCGTTTCGACTGGCGCCAGAACAGCTATGTCCAGGGCCTCGAGACGATCTCGCGCGAGGACTTCGTCGAGACGCAGGTGCAGTTCTTCTGGGCGGTCACCTTCTTCTCGAGGCCGATGTCGCTCCTCGTCGGCAAGATCCCGCGCACCGGGCAGCGCGTCGAGGTGCTGCGAAACGTGTGGGAGGAGCACGGCGAGGGCAACACGCGGGGCGCCCACTCCGCGACCTTTCGCGAGTTCTTGTCGCGACTCGACGGGCTCGACGACGAGGGGATCGAGGCCCGCGTGCTCTGGCCCGAGCTGCGCGCCTTCAACACCACCCTCGTGGGGGCCTGCCTGCTCGACGAGTGGATCGTCGGCGCCGCCACCCTCGGCATGATCGAGCACATGTTCCAGGGCATCTCCGGGGCGATCGGGCGAGGCATCCTGGCGCGGGGGTGGCTGCGACCGGAGCAGCTCGTTCACTACGACGTTCACGAGCAACTCGACGTGCGGCACTCCACCGATTTCTTCCGCGCCGTCGCCAGCGGCATCGGCAAGTCCACCGACGACTACTACGTGGAACAAGGCCTGATGCAGGGCGCCGCGGCATTCCTGGGCCTGTACGACGGCCTCTACCGGGCGCGGGCGCGGCGGTGGACGAGGCCGCACCGCCTTCCCCACGTGCGGGTGTGATTCGGATCTTCCGGGTGGATGGCGAGCGCGAGGCCTGGCGCGCCTCGGTGGCCGCCCTGGAAGCGAGCGCCCGCTACCCGCTGGGGGCAGACCGCTTCCGCATCGACCACGGTCGCGACTATTTCGCCTTCTTCGACCGCCTTGGCAGCCTCGCCTACTACGTGGCCGCTGAAGACGGCGAGGTGCTGGCCGTGGGCTGCGGGGTGATCCGCGAGCTTCCCGGCCTGGGACCGGCCTGGTACGCCGGCGACCTGAAGGTGCGGCCCGACCGGCGAGGCGAGCACATCCCCCTGCGGATGCTGGCTGCGGCCTTCCCCACCGAGTACCCGCGCTGCCCGCGCGGCTATGGGATCTCGATGAACCCGCCCGAGGGCGAGAACCGGGTGTTGCGGATCTTCCGACGCTTCCCCGTGATCCCCATGCACCACGACGCCACGCTCGCCTTCTTCTCGCTCTCAGCGCAACAGATGCGCGCCGCCGCGCCGATCGTGCAACGCCACCGGGGCGCCCCTGGCTACCTCTCCCTGCGGGGCGTGAAGGACCTCGTGCTGGACTCCACCGCCGCGCCGCTCGACTTGCTCCACGTGCAGCACGGCCCGCTCGGGACACCCACGCTCGACCAGCCCGTCGACGGCGCGGTGCACATGCTCTGCACGCCGATCGACGACGACCTGTGTCGCGACATGACAGCCATGGGCCTCCCGGTGATGGCCACCGCCACGGTGATCGCCCACCGCATGGAAGGCTACGACTGGCGACAGGTGCTCACCAGCGAGATTTGATGCGGCACGTTGCCGCATCGCGAGTGCTTTCACGTTGGCCGTCCCGCCACATCGCGCCGCATGCCGCCCGACCTGTCGGCTGGTGCTCGTTCTGGCGCCGCCGCGGCCATCCGCGCCGCCGGGAAGGGCCCCGGGGTGGGCGTGTGCTGCACTTGGACTCCGCGCCCGGGGCGCAGCGCGTATCCCGGAGATACCAGCGCAGCATGCGCATCGCCCTCGTGTCTGACGAGCCCTACGCGGTCCACGCCGGGGTGGAGGCCGAGTTGGCGAGGCGGGGGCACTCGGTGAAGCGATTTGGCGCGCTTGCGAGTGGCTGCGAGGGGCCGTGGGCGACGGCCGCCGAGGAGGCGGCCCTGGCGATCGTCCGCGGCGAATGCGACGAGGGCGTGTTCTTCTGCTGGACCGGCACCGGCATCAGCATCGCCGCCAACAAGGTGGCCGGCATTCGCGCCGCCCTCTGCGGCGACGCCGTGACGGCCGGCGCCGCCCGCGTGTGGAACCACGCCAACGTGCTCTGCCTCAGCAACCGCACGCTGTCGCCCGACGTGGCCCGCGAGATCCTCGCGGCCTGGTTCGAGACACAGCCGGGCGACAAGGGGAGCGAGGGGGTGAGGCTGTGTGGCGAGGTGGATGCGCGGCACCGTGCCTAGCGTTGTGGGTTAGCGGCTGGCCGCCATGGATTCCTCCCAACTCCGCGCTCGATTCCTCGCCTACTTCAACCGGCACGCCCACGAGGTGGTGCGGTCCAGCCCGCTCATCCCGCAGAACGACCCCACGCTCTTCTTCGTGAACGCCGGCATGGTGCAGTTCAAGGACGTGTTCCTCGGCGCCGACCCCCGGCCCTACACGCGCGCCACCACCGTGCAGAAGTGCCTGCGCGTGAGCGGCAAGCACAACGACCTCGAGAACGTGGGCCACACCGCGCGACACCACACGCTGTTCGAGATGCTCGGCAACTTCAGCTTCGGCGACTACTTCAAGCGCGAGGCCATCAAGTACGCCTGGGATTTGCTCACCAACGACCTCGGCATCGACGCCGGGCGGCTGTGGGTGACGGTGTACGAGCAAGACGACGAGGCCCTGGCACTCTGGCGCGACGAGGTGGGCGTCCCGGCCGCGCGCATCCAGAAGCTCGGCGCGAAGGACAACTTCTGGGCCATGGGCGACACCGGCCCCTGCGGCCCCTGCACCGAGATTCACTACGATCACGGCCCCAAGATCAGCGGCGACCTCCGCGGTCCCGCCGGGGAAGACCCTCGCTACGTCGAGATCTGGAACCTCGTGTTCATGCAGTACGAGCGAGACGCGAGCGGGACGCTCAACCCGCTGCCCAAGCCGAGCATCGACACCGGGAGCGGGCTCGAGCGCGTGGCCGCCGTCACGCAGGGCGTGTACTCCAACTACGACACCGATCTCTTCACGCCGATCATCGAGCACGCGGCGCGACTGGCCAATGTTCGTTACCGCGACAATCACGACGTCGACACCGCCCTGAAGGTGATCGCCGACCACAGCCGCGCGGCGGCCTTCCTCGTGGCCGACGGCGTGATGCCGAGCAACGAGGAGCGCGGCTACGTGTTGCGACGCATCATGCGCCGCGGCATCCGCTACGGCGTGAAGATTGGGCTCAAGGGCCCCTTCCTCCACGAGACGGTGCAGACGGTCATCGAGCGCTTCAGCGACGCCTACCCCGAGCTGGGCGAGCGCAGCACCTTCATCAAGGACGTGGTGAAGACCGAGGAAGAACGTTTCGCCGCCACCCTCGACCGTGGCCTCGGCCTGCTCGACCGCGAGTTCGACAAGAAGCCGCCCCGCATCTCCGGCGAGGTGGCCTTCACGCTGGCCGACACCTACGGCTTCCCCGTCGATCTCACCCGGCTCATCGCCGCCGAGCGCGGTCTGGATGTCGACGAGGCCGGCTTCGAGGCGCTGCGCGAGGAGCAGCGGCAGCGCGGGCGCCTCGCGTGGAAGGGCTCCGGCGAGGAGGCCGTCTCCGCGCTTTGGCACGAGCTGGCGCGCAAGTTCCCCACCCAGTTCGTCGGCTACGACGTGGACAGCGCCAGCAGCGAGGTGGCCGCCGTCGTGAGCGAGGGGGCCACCGTGTCGTCCTTGCCCGAGGGCAGCGAGGGCGCGGTGCTGGCCGTCGCCACCCCATTCTACGCGGAGAGCGGCGGCCAGGTGGGCGACACCGGCGTGATCCGCTGGGAGGGCGGCGAGGCCGAGGTGGTCGACACCACCCGCCCGAGCGGCGACATCCACGTGCACCACGTCAAGGTGACGCGCGGCACGCTGCGCGCGGGACAGCCCGTCGAACTCCACGTCGACGATGGCCGTCGCGACCGCTCGCGGCTCAACCACACCGCTACCCACTTGCTCCACGCCGCGCTGAAGAAGGTGCTCGGCGAGCACGTGATGCAGAAGGGCTCGCTGGTGGGGCCCGACCGGCTGCGCTTCGACTTCTCCCACCACAAGGCGATGTCCGCCGACGAGCTGCACCGGGTGGAAGACCTCGTGCAGCGCGAGATCCTCGCCAACCACGCCGTGGCCACCGCGGTGTGCGACGTGGAGGCCGCCAAGGCCGGGGGCGCGATGGCGCTGTTCGGCGAGAAGTACGGCGACCAGGTGCGCGTGGTGAGCGTGGCGGGCTTCTCCAAGGAGCTGTGCGGCGGCACCCACGCGCGGCGCTCGGGCGACATCGGCTTCTTCAAGCTGGCCAGCGAGAGCGGCATCGCCGCCGGCGTGCGCCGCATCGAGGCCCAGACGGGCTGGGGCGCGCTCGCCTACGTCCGCGAGATCGAGGCGCGGGCCGCCGTCGCCGCCGGCCTGCTCAAGTCGAGCCCCGACAAGCTTGCCGACGCGGTGCAGAAGCTAGTGGACGACCGCGCCCGCTTGCAGAAGGATCTCGACACGGCGCGTCGCGAGGCCGCCCGCGCCGCCACCGGCGACCTGCGCGAGAAGGCGGTGGCCATCGGCGACATCAAGCTGGTGGCGGCCGAGTTCGTGGGCGACGCCAAGGCGATGCGCGACGAGGCCGATCGCCTCCGCGACTCGCTGGGGACGGCGGTGGTCGTCCTCGCCGGTCGCGACGAGCAGAGCGTGCGCCTGCTCGTCGCGGTGAGCAAGGACCTCGCGGGCAAACGTTACGACGCCGGCAAGATCATCTCCGCCCTTTCTTCCATGGTCGGCGGGAAGGGGGGCGGACGCCCGGATCTCGCGCAGGCGGGCGGGACGGACCCCTCGGGGGTGCCGGCGATGCTGGCCTCGGTGGCGGGGTTGTTGGCCTAGGACGCCGCTTCACTCGTCAATCGCCAGGATGCTGAGCCCGCCGCGCTTGTCGATGACGGCGAGGCGGTCGGGCGGGTGGAAGCGACGTGGCGCACGCCCTCGGGGCTCTCGTGGGGTATCCTGCCCGGGATGAGACTCCCCCGGGCGCTGACCCTCCTCGTCCTGACTGCCTGCTTCCCCGGGCGCGACACGACCCGCGACGACGGCCCCACCGCGCCGCGCGACACGGCCGCAGACACCGACGCCGACGCCGACACCGACAGCGACGCCGACAGCGACAGCGACAGCGACAGCGACAGCGACACCGACAGCGACGCCGACGCCGACGCCGACGCCGACGCCGACGCCGATGCCGATGCCGATGCCGATGCCGATGCCGATGCCGACAGCGACGGCGATGCCGATGCCGACAGCGACGGCGATGCC
>VGRE01000060.1 GCA_016875435.1 Deltaproteobacteria bacterium
GGCCTCGGGAAAGGCGCCGAAAGCTTCGCTCAGCACGATGTAGGCGCGTTGCGCATAGCCGGGCGCCCCGGCGACGAAGCGTCGCAAAAGTTGGAAGTCGCCGCCGGCGCTGAAGGCGCGGCCGATGGGCGCGCTGTCGCTCCCAGGCCAGAAGGGCAGGTTGGCGACGATGCCGTCGAAACGCTCGCCCGCGATGGGCGCGAAGAGGTCGCCCTGGCGCACGTCGACGTCGAGCTGGTTCAGCGCCGCGTTCATCCTTGCGTTACGACAGGCCTCGGTGTCGATGTCGGTGGCGACCACGCGGGTACCGGCACGAGCGAGGGCGCAGGCCACCACGCCCGAGCCTGTCCCCAGCTCCAGCCAGCGCTCGCCGGGTCGCGACAAGGTCGGTGCAACTCCCGCCAGCCACGCGCCCACCTTGGTCAACACCGGGTCGAACACCCCCGCATTGACGAGGATGGCGAGCCCGTCGACGTCGTGTACGTGCGGCCGACGCGCGTGCCAGTGCGCGTACGCCAGCGTCAACGGCCGACGGATCACTTCTTGTTGGGATTCCAGTTGTAGTTCAAGAAGGCGACGGTGTACTTGCCGTCGACCGCCGCCTTGAGCTGCGCGGCCTTGGTGGCGTCGGAGGTGTACTTCAGCAGGTAGGCCTCGAGGGTGCCGGTGTTGTCCTTGAAGTCTTGGCCGTACCACTCCATGAGCTTGGTGACTTGGATCTCCTTCTTGGCGTCGTCGATCTTCAGGCCGCTGCCGTTGAAGAAGGCCTTCGTCGCCGAGTCGAGGGCGGCGGACAGCCCGGCCTGGTCTTCCGGCCAGGCGCCGGCGCGCTGCGGGGGGCACGACTTCGCGCCGCAGTTGAAGGCGAAGTGGATGCGGGCGTCCTTGTACTTGGTGCGCACCCCGTTCTCGATGTCGTTGAGCGTCACGTCGCGACCGGCAACCTTGTACTTCTTGGCGTCGAAGAAACCCTTGAGGTCGGTGACGTTGGCGGGTAGGGCGGCGCCGCTGTCGAGCAAGGCATCGATCACGATGGCGTTGTAGACGTTGATGTAGAAGCCCATGCCGAGGTCGCCCGACGCCGCGGACACGCTGGCGAGGTAGGCGTCGAGATCGGCCTGCTTGGCGCGGACGGCCTCGTAGTCCACCTTGCCGCCTGACACGTGCGCCTTCAGCAGGGCGTCGAGCTTGCTGTGATCGAAGGCGAAGGCGCTCGACACCGGGGCGAGGGTGGCGAGGGCGAGCGCGAGGAAACGGGCAAGGCGCATGGGTACTCCTCTGGGGTCGGCAAGATAGGCTGAGCGGGGCGACCGGTCAAACACCCGAGGGCGCGGGAAGGCTTCCCGGTGGTGGCGGCGGCGGCCCGCGGCGGGGGAGACTCCAGGCGCGGAGCAGGCGGGCGGCGACGAGGTAGGCCATGCCGCTCACGGCCACGGCGAGGAGCACCGGAACGCGATCGCGCAGGGCGTAGGCGATCGCGGCCAGGACTGCTGTCGCGACCAGAGAGCGCAGGTGGAAGCCCAGCAGGCCCCGCCCGCCGAGTAGCGCGTGCAGGCCGGCGGCGAGACCCACGCACTCGCCGCTCACCGTCAGGGCGTGCGACAGCGGGAGCGCCTCGGCCCCCATCCCGAGCCCGCGGGTGAGCAAGAGCACCACCGGCACCTTCGCGAGCATCGCGCCCACGGAGAGCCACATCGGGAAACGCGGGTTTCCCAGAGCGTAGTAGGCAGGGACAACGAGGCGATGGAAGCAGATGCCGAAGCAGGCGAGCGCGTACATCCGCAGCATGTTCGCGGTGCCGACAGTGTCGTCGGGCATGAACGCGCCCCGCTCGTAGAACAGGCGCACCAGCGGCTCGGCGAGCACGAAGAGCCCGGCGGCGCTGGGAAGGACGAGGAAGGCGTGGGTGCGCAGCGCCTCGGCGAGGATGTCGCCCCCCTCGGCCTCGTCGCGACGCGCGAGCGTGGCGGCGAGCGCGGGGAGCATGGCGGTGGCGATGCTGCCAGCGAAGAGCGCCAGGGGGAGTTGCACGAGGCGGAAGGAGCCGAGCAGCCAGGTGAGCACGCCGTCGCCGAAGGACGCCGCCCACTGCGACTCCACCAGCAGGTTGAACTGCACGGTGACGATGCCCACCATCGCCGTGGCGAAGAAACCGCCGAGGCGACGGAGCGCCGGGTGACCGCGCAGCGAGGGGAGGGGTCGGTAGCCGGTCGCGAGGAGCGGCGGCACGCAGAGGGCCACCTGCACGAATCCGGAGAGCGTGGTGGCCAGCGCCACCCAGGCGATGGGGGGCACGCCGGGGCCCGTGGGGAGCTGGTCGGCGCCGGGACCGACGGCGAGGCAGGCCGCGATCACGCCCAGGTTCATCACGTTCTGGGCCATGGCCGGCACGAAGAAGCGCCCGCGCACGTTGAGGAGGCCCCCGAGGAAGGCGGCCAGCGACAGCCCCATCAGGAAGGGCGACAGGTAGCGGGTAAGCGAGACGGTGAGTGCGAACTTGGGCGCGTCCTGGGCGAAGTCGTTGGCGATGAGGCGCACCCAGAGCTCCGCGCCCACGAAAAAGCCTACCGTCGCGAGCCCGAGGGCCACCATGAGCACGCCGAGCACGGCGTTGGCGAGCTTCCAAGCGGCGTCGATCCCGTCCTTCTCCACCGACTCGGCGAAGGCGGGCACCACCACGTTTTGCAGCGAGCCCTCGGCGAAGAGCTCCCGGAGCAGCTGTGGAACGCGGAAGGCCGCGTTGAAGGCGTCGGACACGGCGCCGGCGCCGAACACCTGCGCGAAGATGATGTCGCGGGCGAGCCCCGACACCCGCCCGAGGGCGTTGGCGGCGGCGACGGCGAGGGCGGCGGGGGGGCGCACGGCGGGACGGCGGCTAACGCGGGCGGCGGCGCAGCCAGGACAACGACATCGCCACGATCGCGAGCATCACCCCCGCGATGGCCATCCACCCCCGCGGAAACCCAATCATCCCCTCAAGCCGCTCGGTGAGCGAGCCGTCGGGGCCGCGCTCCCACGGGCGCGCGGGGCGAATGGCGACGGTGGCCACGCGGGCGGCCTCCTCGCGACGCCAGGCCCCGTGCTTGTTCTCGCGGAGGTGGCCGTCGCTGGCGCGGGCGAGGTCGGACTCGGTCACCACCAGCTCGCCGCTGACGTCGACCGAGGCGGCCATGTAGGACGGCTCGTCGGGAAAGTTGCCCATCTCCACGCGGAGCGTCCCCGACTCGGCGGGCAGGTCGGCCGCGCCGCGCACGTGGAATTCCACGAAGTCGCCCTCGGCGGTGCGCGCCGACGTGTCGACCGGCAGGGGCGAGAGGGGCAGGTCGGCGCCGTCCCAGCGCGCGCGCAGGCCGGTGCGCAGCTCCTCGGCGCGTCGCTCGGCATAGTCCGCGCCCCCGCCCTCGGCCTTGGCGTCGGCGTACACCCGGATCGCGGCGATCTCCACGTAGTAGTCCACGACCACGTTCCCGGGGGCCAGCGTCACCTCCACGCGCTGGCCGGGGGTGCGGTTGCCCGGCTCCGCCGCGCCGCGCGGGCCGCCCATGACGGGGTGGGCGAGGGCGGAGGCGGCGAGGACGAGGAGGGTCACGGCGTCTCGTCGCCCGGCGCGGCGCGGGCGGCAACCCGATAGAACGCCCGGCGATGGCGCGCACCCCGATGATGTCTGGCGGTTTCGGTTCCCAGTGGACGCCGCTGGTGCGCAACGTGATCCTCACGTTGTTCGCCATCTACGTGGTGGAGCTGATCGCCGGGGTGCAGCGGGTGATGCCGCTGTTCGGGCTCATGCCCGTGGGAGGGGGCCTCCTGCCCTGGCAGCCGCTCACCTTCAGCTTCGTGGGGGGCGACCCTCGCTCGATGCTATGGCAGTTTGTAGGCGTGTTTTTCTTCTTGCAGCCGGTGGTCGACGCGATGGGGCAGCGTCGCATGTGGCTAGCGACCCTGTTCACCTGGGGCTTCGCGCTGGTAGTGAAGATCGCCGCCGAGTTGCTGGGTGTCCTCGCCCCGGCGCTGGCCATCGACTTCGGCTGGTGGGTCACGGCGCTGGTCACGTGGTTCGGGCTCACGCACCGGGGTGTGGAGGTGCGGCTGATGTTCGTGTTGCCGATCAAGGCCGAGATGTTGGCCTGGCTCGGCGGCCTGCTCGCGCTGCTCTACGTGCTGTTCAGTCGCGACACGGCGTCGCTTCACATGCTCGCGGCCTTCGTGGGCGCGTGGATCGCGTTGCACCTCGACCCCGGCGCCTGGCGGCGCATGAAGCTGCGCTGGAAGAAGCGGAAGATCGAGCGTGAACTCGGCAAGTTCGAGGTCATCGAGGGCGGCCGCGCCGAGCGCCCGCGGCGGAGCGACCCGAAAGACTGGGTGAACTAGGGGCTTGTCGGGCTCCCAGGGCGCGTCCCGCGCGAGTCGCATGCCCAGAGGGTCTCGAGCGTGCCGTCTGGCGGCGTGCGGCCGCGGTAGGCCGGTCGCGCGTAGGGCAATCCGCTGTGCCAGCGCCCGCTGCGGCGCAGTCGCTCGTCGCCGACGTCCGGGCCCGCGTAGTCGGCCTCCGGAGCTACCGCGTCACCGCCGGCGGCGCCTCGCGCCGAGCACGGCGGCGGCCAGGGCGCCGACCGTCGCCATCCCCGCGCCGCTGTCGCAGCCGCAGGCGTTGACGTCGTCAATGGCCTTCGGGTCGTCGATCGTCTCGGGATCGGGGCGCCAGTCCTCCTCGTGGGCGGTGTCGGTGTCGTCGGGACCCGGGCCGGTGTCGGTGTCGCCCGTGTCGCCGGAATCTCCGGAATCGCCCGTGCCGCCGGTCACGCAGTCCTCGTCGCTCCGGCCGTCGCAATCCTCGTCGCCCGCGCCGCAGTCGTCGAGCGCCACGTGGGGGCCCACGCTCGGGTCGGCGTCGTCGCAGTCGCCGCCGCCCTGGGCCTCGGCGCGGTCGCCGTCTTTGTCCTGGTCGAAGTCGTCGGCGCCGTCGCAGTTGCCGTCGACGCCGTCGTAGTACACCTCGGTGGCGGCGGTGTTGACCGCGGCGTTGGCGTCGTCGCAGTCTGCGCCCCCGGCGAGCAGACCGTCCTCGCCGTCGCCGTCGCAGTCGGCGCAGGTGGTGGCCTCGGCGCCGTCGCAGTCGTTGTCCACGCCGTCGTCAGCCACCTCGGCGGCGCCGGGGTTGACGCTGTCGCTGCTGTCGTCGCAGTCGGAGCCGCCGTGGTCGGCCGCGGTGTAGCCATCGGCGTCGCAGTCGAAGTCGTCGCCGGCATCGCAGTCGGTGTCGAGGCCGTCGTAACAGGCGTCGATGGCGCCCGGGTAGACGGTGCCGTCGGCGTCGTCGCAGTCGGTCCCGCCGTACCAGTCCACGTCGAAACCGTCGCCGTCGATGTCGTACTCGCTGCCGCCATCGCAGTCGTGGTCGATCCCGTCGTAGGGGAAGTCCTCGGCGAGCGGCGAGATGGTGGCATCGTCGTCGTCGCAGTCGGTGCCGCCGTGGTCCTGGCCGTCGATGCCGTCCTTGTCGCAGTCGTTGTCGCTGGTGCCGTCGCAGTCGCTATCCACGCCGTCGTAGCATATGTCGGTCGCGACCGGGCTAATACTCGAATCGTCGTCGTCGCAGTCGGTGCCGCCGTCGGCGATGGAGTCGTAGCCATCGCCGTCGTTGTCGAACTCGGAGCCGCCGTCGCAGTTGCTGTCGATGCCGTCGCCGAAGGTGTCGCTGGCGGCCGGGTTGACCGCCGGTTCGCTGTCGTCGCAGTCGGTGCCCCCGTAGTCGCTGCTGTCGTAGCCGTCCTGGTCGCAGTCGTAGTCGCTCGCCCCGTCGCAGTCGGTGTCTTCCCCGTCGTAACAAGCCTCGCCGCTCGCCCCCGGGTAGACGAACACGCTGGTGTCGTCGCAATCGGCGCCCCCGGCGGCCTCGCCGTCGTAGCCGTCGCCGTCGGCGTCGCTGTCGCTGGTGGCGTCGTCGCAGTCGTTGTCTACGCCGTCGTAGGGCACCTCGTCGGCGCCCGGCCCAACGCTCGGGTCGGTGTCGTCGCAATCGTTGAAAGTGCCGCTGCCCCCGCCGTCGCTGCCGTCGGCGTCGGCGTCGAAGTCGGAGTCACCGGCGCAGTCCTGGTCGATGCCGTCGTAATAGGTTTCCGTGGCGGTGGTGTTGACGGTGGCGTCGGTGTCGTCGCAGTCGGTGCCGCCGTGGCTCTCGCTGTCATCGCCGTCGCCGTCCTGGTCGTAGTCGGAGGCGCCGTCGCAGTCGCTGTCGACCCCGTCGTACCAGGTCTCCTCGGCGCCGGGGCCGATGTCGCTGCTGGTGTCGTCGCAGTCGCTGCCGTCGCCGCTGCCCGCATCGGCGCCATCGCCATCCTGGTCGTAGTCGGAGCTGCCGTCACAGTCGCTGTCGACCCCGTCGTACCAGGTCTCCTCGGCGCCGGGCAGGGCGCTCGAGTCGCCGTCGTCGCAGTCCCCCTCCGACTCGGTGAGCCCGTCGCCATCGGCGTCGTCGAGGCCGAGCGCGGCGAAGATCACGTCGTCGGCGCCGAACTCGTCGCCGCTGACGGTGACCACCAGCTCGTCGATGCCGTAATCGAAGCCGAGTCCGACAAACACCTGGCCGGCGCCGGGCGACAGGCTCGCCGTGTATTGCAGCGCCCCGTCCACGTAGCCGAGCGCGGTGAGCGTGCCGTCGACGTCGAGGGCGGTGAAGGCCAAGCCGGGCTGCAACTCGGTGAAGCTCACGCCGAAGCTCGTGGAGGTGCCCAGCGCGCGAGCGCCCACGGCGCTGGTGCCATCGACGTCAGCGGTGCCCTGCCCGCTGCCGTCGAAGGTGGCGCCGAGGCTCGCGTACTGCGAGCCGACGCTCTCGCCCTCGGTGATGGCCTCGAAGTCGATGGTCTCCGCGTCGACCGCGAGGGCGGCGAGCCAGTCGGCGCTGTTGCCGAAGGTGGTCACGTTGCCGGCGTCGATCACGCCGTCGCAGTCGTCGTCCACCCCGTTGCCGAGTAGCTCGGTGGCGCCGAGGTACACGCTGGCGTCGCCGTCGTCGCAGTCGCCCGTGGCGTCGGCCTGGCCGTCCTGGTCGCGGTCGGTGTCGGCGGCGTTGACCAGCGCCAGCTCGTCGATCCCGAAGCTGTCGCCCCCGTCGGCCGCGATCTCGAGGAACGACACCTCGCCGGCGAAGGTGAGGCTGCGGTACACGCCGCCCGGGCGGTCGTCGGCGCTGATGTCGAGCGCCACGGCGTCGACCACGGTGTCGCCGTTGGCGTCGAGCGCGGTGAGGAGGAAGCTGTCGGAGGGGTCGAGCAACTGCAGCGACAGGGCATCGACGGGCTCGTCGAACTCCAGGAACAGGGAGGCCCCGGCCACGCAGGCGGCGAGCGAGTCGACCGCCTCGACGCCGAAGCAGGCATCGTTGGCCTCGGCACCGGTGAAGGTGACGCCGCCGAGGTGGGCGATGGTGCTGCCGTGGGCGCCCGTCTCGAAGTCGATGGTGGTGGACACGGTGCCGCCGAGCTCGGCCACGTCCCAGTCGAAGTAGTCGGCCTCCCGGCGCACCTTCACCGCGTCGTCGATGTAGCCGTCGCAATCGCCGTCGGTGCTGTCGCCGAGGGTCTCGGCGCCGGCCGGGTAGGCGAGGCCATCGTCGTCGTCGCAATCGTTGCCCCCGAGGTCGGCGGAGACGAAGCCGTCGCCGTCGTCGTCCTCGAAGTCGGGACCGTAGCTCCACGTGGAGACGGCACCCTCGCCGGTGTAGGTGCCGGCCGCGCTCGGAGCGCCAGCCAGGAGCGAGCTGCGCTCGCCGTCGCTGGCGAGGGCGAGGGCGCTGCCGAGGGCGCCGGAGGTGACGGTGCCGTAGATGCGGTGATCGGCGCTGGACGCGTCGATGTCGCCCGTCGGCATGGAGACGAAGGCGTAGGCGGCGCCAGCGGCCGCCGAGTAGGTGTTGTCGTTGGTGGCCGCGGCCACGAGGTCGTCGATGCCGTCGCCGTCGAGATCGCCGGTGGCGAGCGCGTCGCCGAGCTTCCCGGACAGGGTCACGCCGGTGACGGTGAAGTCGGCCCCCGCGAGCGCGGGACAGCCGAGTCCCACGTCGGCATAGCCGAGCACCCGGCCGCCGTTGGTATAGGTGCGGTCGTAGCCCGGCGCACCCACGACGAGGTCAGCGAGGCCGCTGCCGTCGAGGTCGGCGAGCGCCACGGCGGTGCCGAGCGCCGCCCCGGCCTGGTCCATCTCGAGGCTGCACGCGGCAACGCTGCTCACGGCGCTGCTGCCGGCGTAGCTGCCGCCGGCCACGAGGTACACCGCGCCGGCGTTGCTGCCGCCGCCGTCGTCGTTGATGGCGCCGATCACCAGCTCGGCGGCGCCGTCGAGGTCGGCGTCGGCCATCGCGAGCGCGGAGCCGAGGCGATCGCCGGCTGAGTCGCCGAGCAGGCGGGCGTCGGCGTCGCCGGCGGCGAAGCTGCCGGCCAGTCCCGAGCCGCCGAGCAGGAGCAGCACCTCGCCGGCGTCGATGCCGCTGGTGTCGGAGGCGGGTGCAGCGGCGAGCAGGTCGTCGTAGCCGTCGCCGTCGAGGTCGCCGAGCGCGAGGCTGGAACCGAGCGCGCCGCGCCCGGTCGGTGGGCCCGCGAGGTCGAGGAAGGCGCTGCTGGTGGCCACGGTGCCGGTGAAGGCCTCGACGGCGAAGACGTAGGTGGCGCCGGCGTCGCTCTGCGTGCCGGCAACCCCCCGGGCGCCGATGGCCAGGTCGCTCGTCCCGTCGCCGTCGAGGTCGCCGTGGGCCACGGCGCTGCCGAACTCGTCGCCCGTGGTGTCGCCCTGGAAGCTCGCCTCGGCGTCGAGCAGGCTCGTCGCGGCGGCGGGCCGGTAGATGGCGTACACCTCGCCCGCGGCGAGGTCGGGGGCGCCCACGAGCATGTCGTCGATGCCGTCGCCGTCGAGGTCGGCGGCGTGGATGCTGCTGCCCGCGTAGGCGAAGGCGGTGTCGCTGTAGAGCGTGGGGACCTGGCTGCTGTAGACCGTGGCGCGGGCGGGGCGGGCGGCCTCGTCGCCGAACCACGCGGTGGAGCCGCTGCCAAACGCGGTGGTACACGACCAGTCGAGCCCGTTGGAGCCCGAGGACACGCCGACGATCGCGTTGGCTCCGCCGTCGACGGCGGGATGACCGAAGTCGACGTCGTCGAGTGCGACGACCACCTCGTTCCGACCCTCGAGCAGCCACACCTGGACGCTCGCGGACCCTCCGTAGGTGGCGTGCGCGCCCTCCCAGGTCACGACGAAGCTGCGGTAGGGGTAGGTGCCGAGCGTGTCGTAGGTTAGGCTGGCGCCGTCGAGATCGTCGGCGAAGGCGGCGATGCCGGTCCAACTCGTGCTGCCGCCGGGGCAGTCGGTGATGGGCGCGGCCTGGGCGCCCGCAAAGAAGAGCGCGCCGTTGTCGCTCACGGTCAGCGCCGCGTAGCTGGTGCCGTAGAAGCTGAAGGCGAAGGGCAGGTCGAGGGTGGCAAGCTCGTCGTCGGCCAGGAAAAGGGTGCTGCCGCCGCTGGTGTCGAGCCACTGGTGCGTGGGGCCGTTCGACTCGGCGTTGTCGGTGTAGACGTAGCCGCCCGCGTCGGGACCGCCGGTTGCCGCGAGGCCTAGGGAGACGAGGCCGAGGAGGGCCAGGATGCGCATCAGGCCATTGTAGCGCGCGACTGGGCGTGCGAGGCTTCCGCCGCATGTTGCGGCTGCTCGAGGCGTGGGACGGTCTCCGCGAGAAGGCGGCGTGGCGCATCGGCGGCGTGGCCGGAGGGGTGCTGATCGCCGCCGCGATCGTCGTCGGCCCCACGCCGGGTGGGCTGAGCGAGAGCGGCAAGCGCGCGGGTGCCGTCGCGCTGGTGATGGCGCTGTGGTGGCTCGGCGGCGTGCTGCCCGCCGCGGTGGTGGCGCTGTTGCCGCTGGTCGCCTTCCCCCTGCTCGGGGTGATGAGCACCGCCGAGGTGGCGCCCGGCTACGCCGACCCGCTGCTGTTCCTCATGCTCGGGGGCTTCGTCCTGGGCCATGCCATGGAGGAGGTGGGTCTACACCGTCGCCTCGTGGCGCTCCTGCTGCGCCCGGCCTGGGTCCGCGCGCGTCCCGACCGGGTGGTGCTGGCGCTGATGATCGCCACCGCGCTGGTGTCGGGCTTCGTGTCGAACACCGGGACGATGGTGATGATGCTGCCGCTGGCGGTGGCGCTCGCCGCCCGGGTGTCAGCCAGCGAGCGGGTGCGCTCGGCCTTCACGCTGTCGCTGGCCTACGCGTGCAGCATTGGTGGTGTCGCGACATTGGTGGGTACGGCCCCGAACGCGGTGTTCGCCGGGCTCGCCGCGAAGGCCGGGCACCCGGTGAGTTTCGTGCAGTGGATGGCGGTGGGCGTGCCCTTCGTGGTGATGGCCCTGCCGGTGGCGTGGTGGGTGGTCAACCGGTTCACCTTGCGACTGCCCGGGGCGCCCGACGCGCCGATCGCGGCGCCCGCGTGGCCGGAGTGGCAGCCGGGCGAACGGGCGGTGCTGGGGGTGATCGTCACCTGCTTCGCGCTGTGGATCAGCCGTTCCGACGTGGACCTCGGGTTCACGAAGATTCCCGGGTGGGGGTCGATCCTGCCCCGGAAGGTAGACGATGGCTTCGTGGCGATGACGGCGGCCCTGGTGTTGTTTCTGGTCCCCGGGCGGAGCGACGAGGGCGCCTTCTTGTTGTCGTGGAAGAAGACGGCCCGGGCCCTGCCCTGGTCGGTGCTGACCCTGCTCGGCGGCGGCTTCGCGATGGCGAGCGGTATCCAGAGCTCGGGACTCACCGACTGGGTGGCGGGGGCGACGTCGTCACTGGGGGCGCTCGGCGACGCCCCGCGAACGCTGTTGATCAGCGTGGCGGTGGCGTTCTTGTCGGCGTTCACGTCGAACACGGCGACCACGCAGGTGGTCCTCCCGCTGCTAGCGGCCGGGGCGGCGGCCACCGGAGCGAATCCCCTCGCGTGGATGATCCCGGCCACGATCGCGGCGTCGTGCGACTTCACGCTGGCGGTGGGTACCCCCCCGAACGCGATCGCCGCCGAGGCGGGCGGGGTTCGCGCGGCGGACATGGCGTTTGCAGGGATTATACTGAATTTTGCTTGTGCGGGGATCGTGACTCTTGTGATACTTGGTGCCGGAGGTTAAGGGTTAAGAGTTAGCTTTTGGCGCGTCAATAGCCAAGTCTTAACCCTTAACCTCCGGCACCTTGTATGCGGCCCCTTCAGCGCCGACCATGAGCCGCTCCGCGAGCAACCTGCCGGGTACCCAGGCGGCGTGGGCGCGGATCACTGCCATGGCCGGGGCGAGGCAGGCGGGAAAGGGTCGAGTGACTGCATCGTGGCAGGCCTGCGCGAAGGGATGCAGCCTTGCCCCGCGCACCGCGCGCTCTCGCGAGGGCAGGGGCCAGTCGCGGGCGGCGGCGAGCGCGTACGCCGCGTCGGCAGGCGGGAGGGGCAGCAGCTCGCCGGGGTCGAAGGCTGGTGAGAGCCATCCCGGCGAGGAGCTGAGCGCGAGTCGGGACGAGCGGGTGGCTCGCACCACGTTGGCGGCGCGGTAGCTGCCGGGCCAGAACAGCTGCGCTAGGCCGACGGTGTCGCGCGGCCGAGGGCAGATCACCTCGACCGCCACCCCCTCGGGGAGGGCGGCCATGCAGTCCTCCAGCGCCCCGTCGTCGCCATCGTCGATCACTAGCACCACGTCGCGCTTGGCCGCCACGCTCGGGAGTCCGGCTCGCCCGCGCACCCAGGCCTCGTGCGGGGAGAACGGCGGCGGCCACCGCCGCAACTCGAACTGGGCGTCGGCGGGGAGTTCGCGCTCCACCAGTCCGAGTGCCCAGGCAAAGCCCTCGGCGCGACCATGCCGGCTGTCCCGCCAGCGCCGCTTGAACACCGGCTGCACGCAGGCGAGGAACCGCCGCCGGTGCTCCGCCGGGTCCTTGTGTTTCTGCCACCGCGCCGCCGCCGATCCCCGCAAGCCATCGTGACGACGATACGCCAGGACTGGCAGGGGTACGGTCACCACCGGGCCCAGCGCCGACAGCCTGAGGTAGTGGTCCATGTCCTGCCCCCGCACCAGGGACGGCTCGAAGGGGTCGAGGTCTCGCTGCGCCGACATTCGAACCAGCGTGGCGCCCGGCATCGCCGGGATCGTGCACAGCACGGCGCGGCGGGTGTGCGTGGCGGGCACACGTGTCGCGACACAATAGTCGACCACGTCACGGGTGGCGTGGTCCCACACCAGGGTGTCGCCCCAGGCGGCTACCGCGTCGGGATGGGCGAAGAGCGCGGCGGCCAGCACCGGGACGCTGCCGGGGAACAACAGGTCGTCGTCGTCGAGCACCAGCACCGCTGCGCCGGTGGCGGCGGCCATGCCCGCCTCCAGCGCGGCGGGCTTGCCCCGGTTGGCGGGTTGGCGGATCACGACGAGGTCGCGCTGCAGCCCCAGCCACTCGGCCGTGCCGTCGGTGGAGCCGTCGTCGACCACGACGATCTCCACCGGCCAGTCCTGCGCGCGGGCGCTGGCGACGGCCTCGGGCAACAGGGCCAGCCGGTTGTAGGTGCAGATGAGCACCGTCACCATCGGGCCCGCGCGCCGTGGCCCGCTCTCGCGCACCTCGCGGCACGCCGCCGCGAAACCATCCTCGTCCACGGGAAACTCGCCGTGCCCCAGCATCGCCGCGGCCACCGCCAGCCGCGCCTCGCGGTCGCGCGGGCGAAAGCCGTTTCGAGGCACCATGCCGCCCCCATCGGTCGCACCGGTTTCACCTGGATACCCGCAGCCGGCATGACACCCGTTCGCTACACCGTCACCCTTGCTGACCGCGGTGGCCACCGCTTCCACGTGCGCGTGGACTTGCCGGGAGGCGTGGAGGACGTCGTCTTTCCCTCCTGGGCCCCCGGCTCCTACCTCATGCGCGAGTTCTCGCGCTTTGTCCGCGGTATCCACGCGCACCGTGAGGGCGCGGCGGTCCCGGTGCGGCGCGCGAGCCGCAACCGGTGGCAGGTGCAGGGCCCCGCCACGCTCGAGTACGACGTCTACGGTCGCGACAAGACGGTGCGCACCGCGTTCCTTGACGAGTCGCTGGCCTTCTTCCTCCCCAGCAATCTCCTGGTGTACGCCCCGGGACAGCGCGAGTGCCTGATCGAGGTGGAGGTGCCCAATGGGCACACCGCGATCTGCCCTCTGGGCGAGGCGAGCCAGGGTCCTGTCGCCACGTGGACGGCCCCGGATCTCGACACGCTGATGGACAGCCCGGTGGCGATCGGCCGCTGGGACACGGCTCACTTCACTGCGCTCGGCGTGCCGCACGAGCACTACGTGGAGCCGGGGCACAACGCCGACCTCGGCCGCATGGCCAGCGACCTCGAGCGCGTCTGCCGTTCCGCCGCCGGACTATTTGGCGAGCAGTTTCCGTATGATCGATACAAGTTCATCACCTTGCACGTGAAGAACGGTCACGGGGGACTCGAGCACAAGACGAGCTCGGTGCTCCTGCGGCCCCGCCTCGGCTTCGTGGAGTCAAAGGGCTGGGAAGAGTTCATCACCCTCGCCGCGCACGAGCACTTCCATGCCTGGAACGTCAAGCGCATCCACCCCGAGGAGCTCGGACCGCGCTTCGACTACGCGCAGGAGCACTACACCCGCGACCTCTGGTGGCTCGAGGGCGGCACGGTGTACTACGAGGAGCGCGTCGCGTACCTCGCGGGCTGCCTCGGCCGCGACCGCTATCTGGCCCGCCTCGCGGAGAATGTCCACCGCCTGCGGCAGGTGCCTGGCCGCCGCCACCAGTCGCTGGAAGACGGTAGCTTCGACGCCTGGGTCAAGCTCTACCGGCCAAGCGAAGACCTCGGCAACAGCACGGTGAGCTACTACCTCAAGGGCGGCGTGGTGGTGATGTGCCTCGACCTCGAGTTGCGCCACCGGACGGGCGGCGAGTTTGGCACGGACGAGGTGCTCCGGCGCCTGTGGCAGGGCTGGGGACGGCACGGCGTTGGCTACCCTACCGGCGAGTTGGAGCGGATTTGCCGCGACATCGCGGGAGGGGACGGGGACTTCGAGCGCTGGTTTGCCGCGCACGTCCGGGGCACCGACGAGGTGGCGGTGGAAGCAGCGCTCGACCACGCCGGTATCGACCTCGTGGCCGTGCCCGGCAAGCCCGGGGGCTGGCTGGGCGTGGAGTTGTCGGGCCTGGTGGTGTCGACGGTGCGGGAAGACGGGCCGTCGGCCTCGGTCCTGGCGCCGGGCGACGAGATCGTCGCGATGGACGGCGAGCGTCTCGACGCCGCTGGCCTCGGGGACCGCCTGCGGGACCTGGGTGCGGGGCAGCAAGTGCGCCTCGTCCTCGCGCGCGACGGCCGGCTGGTCGAGCGCGACCTGCGACTATCGTACACGCGCAATTCGGAGTTGAAATTCGCCGTTCGGGCGACTAACGATCTGGAGCGCACCCGCGTGCGCGAGTCCTGGCTGTTCGCCGTCAAGCCACCGGGCACCTAGCCCATCAACCCCCCCCCACAAGGTCACAGGCCGCCATCATGTCCAGCCCGCCGCCCCGCTCCACCCAGCCGCCCGAGCCGCCCGGCCCGGTGGCCCCGGGCGACGGGCGGGGCAGCTACCGCGACCAGATCGTCGGCGTGCGCGTGCAGCCTCACGACGCCACGCCCATGACCAAGGCCGACGCTGGCGAGGTCACGCGCAAGATGCGGCGGCAGAACCTGTCGCAGCGCACCCGGGTCGAGATCCCCACCCTCCGCGTCGTGGCCGGTCGCGACATGCTCTCCTACATCGCGTTGCACAATGCCGAGGAGATCGTCATCGGTCGCGACGACAACGCCGACCTGATCCTCACCGACGTCCTCGTCTCTCGGCGCCATGCGCGGGTGATCGTGGGCGACGACATGAGCATCACCGTGCACGACCTGGGCTCCACCAACGGCACGTCGGTCAACGGCCAGGCGGTGGAGCGCTCCTTGCTCCGGCCGGGCGAACACCTCGAGATCGGGGGCGTCTCGCTGCGGCTGGAGATGCTCTCGCTCGAGGAGATCGAGCACCTGTCCAACGTGGTGATGCGCCTGAAGCAGCAGAACCGCGACCCGCTGACCGGCCTGCTCACGCGCTCCTGGCTCGAAGAGGAGCTGCCGTTGTTGATGGACAGGAGCCAGCGAACTCGCTCCTCCGTGTCGTGCATCTTCTTCGACATCGACCACTTCAAGCAGGTGAACGACCGCTTTGGCCACCACGTGGGCGACGAGGTCCTGGTCGGCGTCGCGAGGCTGCTCCTGTACGGGGTCCGCGACAACGACCCGGTCGTCCGCTACGGCGGCGAGGAACTGGTGATGTTCCTCGACCATGCCGACGAGGCCCACGCCAAGGAGGTGGCCGAGCGCATCCGCCGCGACGTCCAGGGCCACGACTGGTCGCGCACCGCCGCCGGGCTCAAGGTCACCATCAGCGCGGGCGTGGCGCAGTGGGGCGTGGCCTCCGGGGAGAAGGGGAGCGTGGCGGTGCTCGAGCGGGAGAGCGCCCGCGACTGGATGGGCCGCGCCGACCGCTGTCTCTTCGACGCCAAGCGCGCCGGCCGCAACCGCGTCGTGGCGGCCATGTTCGCCGCTCGCTAGCGCCGGGGCCCCGCCGTGGACACCTGGATCCCCGGCCCCGTCGGTCGCCTCGAAGTTCTCTACCGTCCCGGCGAGGGCGCGCCGCCCGCCTCGGGCCCGCAAGCCGCGGTGCTGTGCCACCCGCACCCCGCCCACGGCGGCACGATGCACAACAAGGTTGTCTACTGGATTGCGCGCGGGTTGGCGCAGCTCGGGCTCGCGACGCTGCGCTTCAACTACCGCGGCGTTGGACTGTCCGAGGGCAGCTACGACGAGGGCCAGGGAGAGCAGGACGACATCCACGCGGCGATCGACTGGCTCGCGGCGCGGGAGGAGGGCGCGCCGCTGCTCCTCGCGGGCTTTTCCTTCGGGGCCCGCTACGGGCTGGCGGTGGGGCTACGACACCCGGCGGTCGCGCGCCTGGTGGGCGTGGGCCTCGCGGTGCGATTGCTCGAGGGGCACGCGCTGGTGGGTGGCACCAAACCGGCGCTGTTCGTGCACGGCGATCACGACGAGTTTGGCGGTTTCGCCGACGTCGAGGCCCTGGTCGCGGGCTGGAACGCGCCGGCCGAGTTGCGGGTTCTGCGGCGGTGCGGCCACTTCTTCGAGGGGCAGCTCCCTCAGGTCGCGGAGGTCATCCGCGACCGGGCCCTTGCCGACGGGCTCTCCGGGGTACACCTCTCGTAGAAAACGCGGGTTAGGGACGACTATGCGCTGGTTCGAGGAGTTCAAGGGTGTGCTTGGCCGCGACAACGACGGCGAGCTTGGCCGAGCCGATCTTGTCGCCCTCGCGGCTCGCGGAATCCTGTCGATGGCACGTCGCGACGCGAAGGGCAACATGGTGCTGCCCTCGGGCGTGATGATCGCGGTCACCGCCGCCGACGGCTCGCTGGAAACGCTGCGCGGCTGGGTGAAGGACCCTGCCACCAACAAGGAGATCGACGCGAGGCTGCTCAACGAGCGCGTCGACGCGGCCGACCTCCCGGCGCGCCGCTGGACGGTGTCACGGGGCGACAAGAACGGCCTCGAGGTGGTCGACGATCCCGACCCGGTGGTGGCGGTGCTGGTGGTCGAGGGGGGTGACCGCCACGGCGACCGCTTCCCTGTGGGCCCCGGTCGTCGCGAGTGGCGAATTGGCCGCGGCCGTTGGCATGGCGACAACCGGCTGCCCAACGACATCGTGCTGGCCGAGGTCGCGCCCTGGTTGTCGCGCGGCGCGGCCGTGTTGCGGCGGGCCGGGAGTGGTTTCGAGGTGGAATCGCGTGCCCAGGGGGAGTTCCTGGTCGTGACCCCGAGAGACGGCACTCCGCGTCGCCCAGCGCTCACCGCCAGCGGGCGCGTGCCCCTGCACGTGGGCGACGCGCTCGAGTTTCACGACGGAAACGACGCCTCCATCCGGCTTCGCGTCGAGGCGCCGCCCGAGGCCGCCGAGGAGGCGAAGTGATCGAGTCCACCCGCGACCCCAACAAGTTCAAGGTCGACTTCGCGAAGGTGCCGCGGCCCTCGCCACCCGGCCTCCTCGAGCGGGCGAGAGTGATCTTCACGTCCGTCGCGGCGGTGTCGATCCTCGATCCCTACGCGATCCGCAGCGTCCTCGTCGCGATGATGGACCGGTGTCGCCCCCTCGACGTCAACGGCGCCCCCTGGCTGTGGAACCACTACACCTTCTTCCTCGCCGAGACCGACCTGGCCGGGCTCGCCCCCATGGAGGCCGAGATCCGCGCGCAAGTGCTGCCGGTGCTTCACGAGGAGCTGATCAGGCGCGGCGTGACCCACCGCAGGAGCGTGGTGGTGCGCTGGGTGCCCGACGAGAACGGCGAGGTGCCGCCGGGAGCGGCGGTGATCTGGGGGCAGCGCCTCGACGACGTGGCCAGCGCCGCGCCAATCAGGGGCGAGGTGACGGTGCGGGGCGACCGGATCGTCAAGGAGAGCAAGGATCAGCACCCGGACACGGAACGCGACTACGCGCGCCTCTCCAGCAAGTCCGGCAGCGTGGGCATCCCCGAGGGACGCCGCTGTGTGCTCGGTCGCGACACTGCATCGGGCGAGAGCAGCGGCACCGGCTCCGACTCGCTCGGCCTCCCCGGCACGGCCGACAACAAGAAAATCAGTCGCCGGCAGGTGGCGATCCTCCTCTGTGGCAACGACGCGGAGATAGGACGCGAGGCCAACGCCAACCCGGTGCGGGTGGGCGAGCGCGACCTTGCCGAGGGAGAGACGCTCACCGTGTCCCTGCCCGTCGAGATCGTGCTCAGCAAGGACCAGTGGCGCGGGAGCCTGTCCCGATGAGCGCGCCGAGCTGGGGTCGCTGATGGGGCTCGACGCTGCAGCGCGCACGCACGCCGGGAAGGTGCGCGAGATCAACGAGGATGCGTTCGTGTGCCGTCCCGACGCGGGCCTGTTCGCGGTGGTCGATGGCATGGGCGGGGAGGCCCACGGCGAGTTGGCGGCGGCGATCGCGGTGCGCGCCCTCGCGGAGGTGCCGCCCTCCCGGGGCCTCGCCGGGGAAACGGTGCTGGCGCAGGCCATGCAGGCGGCGCGCGAGCGCATCCTCGCCGAGGCCGACACCGACCGGGGCAAGGAAGGCATGGGGGCGGTGGCCACCGCGATCCGCCTCGACGACGACGGCCGGAGCCTCCGGCTCGCACACGTGGGCGACACGCGCGCCTATCTTGTTCACCGCGCGGGCGTGCGCCTGCTCACGCACGACCACGTGGCCGACGGGCCCGTCGGCACCAAGCGACAGGTAGCGCGCGACCTGGGCCGTCGCGAGGTGCAGGGCGAATGGGTGGAGACCGGGCGCGCCACCATCGAGCCGGGCGACCTCGTGGTGCTGTGTTCCGACGGTCTCACCGACGTGGTGCCCCAGGAGGAGCTGCTGCAGGAGCTGGTGCGCCTGCGTGGGGCCAAGAGCGCCGACGCCGTGGCCACCAGCCTCGTCGGCCGCGCCCTCGCCAAGGGGGGCCCCGACAACGTGACGGTGGTGGCCCTGCGGGTGTCGCCCTTCTCTCGCCGCGAGCGCCCGGCGGGCAGTGCGTGGTTTCGGGTCGTCCTCGGCGTCGTGATTGTCGGGCTCGTCGCGCTGACGATCGCCAGCAGCGGCGACCTCGCTGGGCTGGTGGGCGCCTGCAGCGGCGCGCACGGCGATCCGGTCCCAGCACGCGTCGAGACGAACCGTTCGCTCGGCCCGGAGGCCCCGCTCGCGCTCCGACCCGGCACGCAGACAGTGGTGGCCAGCGAGCTGGCCTTCTCGGTGCGGGGCCAGGTCCTCGCCGGGAGCGACTGGACCATCACCGCGCGCCCGAGGGCGGCGGTGACGATCGAGCGCGCGGTCGTGGAGCTCGACCGCGACCTCGCCGTCGTACTCGAGCCGGGCGCCGAGCTGCTGCTTCGCGACGTGCGGGTGGAGCGCGGCCGCATCCGGGTGGTGGCGCCGCAGGGCTCGCGCGTGACGGTCGACCACTTGTCGCTCCCGACGCTGGAGGCGCTGGTGGTCGAAGGGGAGGGGACGGTGGTTCGTACTGGGCAGGTGCTGTCCG
>VGRE01000061.1 GCA_016875435.1 Deltaproteobacteria bacterium
GTCGCCCTGGGACGGCCCGCGGGGCTGGGACGACGCCGTCGGCGTGCTCGTCGGCGCCGGGCTCCTCGCGGGCGGTGTCGCCGCCGCGAGCCCACCGGGCTTGCCGTGGCTCCCTGCCTCCTTCGCGCCGAGCGTGCCCGCGCCGGTCGCGACGTGGACCGCCATTCAGCTCGACGAGGACCCGGTCGGCGCGCTGGTCCTGCAGAGCGCGCTCGACGGCGAGCCTGTCGATATCGACGCGTTCCTCCGCGCCGAGATTGGCGCCTCGCTGGCGGAGGAGTGCCGCCTGCCCCCCGGTCTGGGCCCGGATCTTCCGGCGTTCGTCGTGCCGCCCCTTGCCACCGAGCCGCTCGGGCATTAGAAGGCGGCTCGCTTCCGGGGGGCCTCGCTCGCCGGGTGCATGGTGGTTGTAGCTCAGCTGGTAGAGCACCGGATTGTGGCTCCGGGTGTCGCGGGTTCAAATCCCGTCAGCCACCCCACCAATTCCTCTTTTTGCCGGGCCTTTAGCTCAATTGGTAGAGCATCGGACTCTTAATCCGCAGGTTCCGGGTTCGATCCCCGGAGGGCCCACCACCTTCCCATCCGGATATCCGCGAGAATGGCGGAACTGGCAGACGCGCCGGACTTAGGATCCGGTGGGGAAACCCGTGGGGGTTCAACTCCCCCTTCTCGCACCCCCCAAGCACGGAACAGAGTCATGTCCTTCGAGATCGAGCAGGTCTCCTCCGTCCAGAAGCGCATCCGTTTCACCGTCCCGAGCGACGAGGTCAACCGGAAGCTCGACTCCGCATTCAGGAACCTCGCCAACCGCGTGCGTTTCCCGGGCTTTCGCCCTGGAAAGGTGCCGCGGAAGGTGCTTGAAGACCGCTACGGCAAGCAGCTCCGCAGCGAGGTGGCGAGCGACCTGATGAACCTTCGTTTCCAGGACGTGGCGAAGAGCCTGGAGTTCATCGGCCAGCCCACGGTCGAGCACGCCGAACCCCTCGGCGCGGGCGACTTCAACTTCGTCATCGCCGTGCAGGTGAAGCCCGAGGTCGAGGCCACCAACTACACGGGCCTGAAGATCCGCTACCCGCTGGCCCAGGTGAGCGACGACCAGGTGGAGCTCGAGGTGAAGCGCCGCCTCGCCGCGCAGGCCCGCCTCGTCGAGGTCGACGCCGACCGCGAGGTGCAGCAGGGCGACCTCGTGCTCACCGAGATCAAGGACGGCGCCGAGGTGCTGGAGGCGGGCACGCTCGTCAACACCGCCGGCGAGCGCTACTGGCCCGGCGTCGAGACGCACCTCGTCGGCCTCAAGAAGGGCGCGAGCACCACGGTCTCCGTGGAGATCGCGGAGTCTTCGAGCGTGGCGGCCAATCGCGGCAAGAAGTTCAGCGCCACGCTCACGGTGCTCGGCCTACAGGAGCAGCGCGTGCCCGACCTCACCGACGAGTCGGCGGCAGCCGCCGGCTACGAGGGCGGCACCGAGGCGATGCGCGCTGCCGTGCGGATGGACCTCGAGTCGCGCGCCAACGAGAACGGGCGCAATCAGGCCCGCATCCAGCTGCTCCAGGAGCTGGTGAAGGCTCACGAGGTCGACGTGCCAGACGCCCTCGCCGAGAAGAACCTCAAGCTCCTGCTCGAGGAACTGGGCGTCCAGGCTGCCTACCGCGGCCGCGACCCGCGCTCGATCCGCTACTCCGAGGCCCAGCTCGCCGACCTGCGCAACCGCGCTACCTTCGCGGCGAAGGCAGGGCTCATCCTGGAGTCGGTGGCCCGCAAGGAGGGCATCGAGATCACCGCGGACGACCTCGACCGCAAGTACCAGGAGATCGCCGACGCGCGCGGCCAGCGCGTGGAGGCCATCAAGGGCTACATCCAGAAGGACGGCGCCGTGGGCGAGCTCAGGAAGCACTTGCTCGAGGAGCGCACGCTCGACTGGGTCCTGGAGCGCTGCGAGCTCGACTACGTCAGCGACAGCGACGAGGCCGCGACCGCGGCGCCCGTCGCGGCGGAAGCGAAGGCCAAGCCGAAGGCCAAGAAGGCGAAGAAGGCCGAGGCCGTCGAGGCCGCGCCCGTCGCGGCAGCCGCGCCCGTCGCGGCAGCCCCGGTGGCGGAAGACAAGCCCAAGAAGGCGCGTTCCAAGAAGAAGGCCGAGGAGTAGGCATGCCCATCATCCCGATCGTCTCCGAGCCCACCCACCGCGGCGAGGATCGCTCCGACATTTTCTCCCGGTTGCTCAAGGATCGGATTGTCTTCCTGGGCTACCCCATCAACGACGACGTCGCGAACCTGGTGGTGGCGCAGCTGCTCTACCTGGAGTCGCAAGACCCCGAGCGCGACATCTTCGTCTACATCAACAGCCCCGGCGGCAGCGTTACCGCCGGCATGGCCATCTACGACACCATGAACTACGTCCGTCCCCCGGTGAACACCATCTGCATCGGGCAGGCGGCCTCGATGGGCGCGGTGTTGCTCGCGGCGGGCACCAAGGGCAAGCGTCGCATCTTGCCGCACGCCCGGGTGCTCATCCACCAGCCCCTCGGCGGCGCGCAGGGGCAGGCCAGCGACATCGAGATCCAGGCCAAGGAGATCGTGCGCATCCGCCACGAGCTCAACCAGATCCTCACGCATCACACCGGCCAGCCCTACGACCGCATCGTCAAGGATACCGACCGCGACTACATCATGACCGCCGTGGAGGCGGTGCAGTACGGCATCGTCGACGAGATCATCAGCGCGAAGGCCAGCGGTTCGTAGCCAGCGGGCGCGTCAGAAGCGCCACTTCTTGTAGGCCGAGACGCTGGCCTCGGCGCTGCTGTTGGTGCCGAGCTCCAGGTACCAGCGGTAAGGCAGGGTCACTTCCAGCGAGACACCCAGCTTGTCCTTGGTGTTGGGATCGGTGTCGAACTCGTAGGCGGTGGTGAGGAACACGTTGCGGCCGAGGGCGAAGCCCACGCCGAACATGCCGTCGGTCACATCCACGCGGTCGAGGTGGAGCGTGGAGGCAACGCCCTCCCTCACCTCGTTGCGCAGCATCGCGGACACCAGCGCGAGCGCCTGCGTGCCATTGCCCTCGCCCGCCTCCATCTCGGCGATGGGCTTGCCGAGCACGAGGATCTCGATGGCCACCTCGTCCGACACCTGGTCGCTGGAGAAGTCGAGCGTCGGCGCCCCGGCCACGCCGCCGATGGTCACGTTGATGTGGCCGTACTCGCTCGCGTGTACCGCCTCCAGGTCGAGCACCGGCTGCCGGTAGTCGGCGCCGGTGAAGGCCACCGTGCCCTCGGTGAGATCGAAGGGCCGGCCCAGCACCTCGGCGCGCCCGCGTTGCGGCTCCACCTCGCCGGTGATGCGCAGCTCGTTGTCCTTGTGGTCGAGGCGCACCTGCCCGTCGAGATCGGTCTCCACCACCACCGTGGACAAAGACCGCGCGAGGTCGCCGTAGGCCCCCTGGAGCGGCATCGCCACGTCGACGCGCACGTTGCGCGCGAGATCGACGTCGATCTTCGGGCGCAGCGCCAGTGCAAAGCCGGGTGCGCTGCCCGACGCCACGGCGCTGGCCGACGCGCCGGGCGCCGACAGGTGGATGTCGGGGTGAAGCGCCGTGCCCCGGCTCGACTCGAAGAATCGCTCGCGCAGGTGAACGTAGGCGTTGTCGACGCGGACTTTCCCTCGCGCGTCGAGGGCGCGGCCGTCACTGGCGACGGTGAGCTCGCCGGACACCTGGGCCCGGCGGTCGGCGGTGGCGACCAGCCAGGCGCGGTCGAGCTTGATGGCGCCCTCCAGCGACTGGGGACGGAGGCCGTCGAGCTTCAGCTTCGCGCTCGCGTCGATCTCGCCCTGCCCGAGACCCAGCTCTCGCAACTCGCCCGAGAGGTAGGCGGGCGCGGTGCGGGCGGTGACCTGGTCGACGACCGCGCTGCCCGGCTGCACGCGGCCGCGCAGGCGTAGATCGTCTAGCCGCAGGCCGATGGGCGAGAGCGTGAGCGCGCCGTCGCGGAGGTAGTATCCGACGTTGATGGTGGGCTCGGAGAGGGTCCCCGTCACCTCTCCCGCCGCCACCAGGCAGCCCGTCGCGTCGATGACGCCGAGGTCCAGGGCCTCCAGCCCCGCCACCGGCAGGCCGGCACCGCCGATCTCCAGCAGGAGCCCGGGCTTGTCGAGCGCGAAGTCGTCGCCCAGCGGCACGTGGCCGCGCACGATGATCTCCCCCGAGCCCTCCCCGTCGATACAGTCCGCCTCGGGCGCCGCCTCGGCGCGCGCGCGCGCGAACACGCCGCTCGGCTTGGCGCGCTGCGGGCTCCCGAAGCCCAGGCGCATGTCCACGCGATAACCAAATATAGAAGGGTAAAGTTCTACTGTGGCTGGCGTCACGGGGATGTCGCCGAGCCTGGCGCTGGCGAGGTTGACGCCCCCCGCGAGGCGCGGCGCCCAGGGCTTGCCCGACAGCGCGAAGGCACCCTGGATGTTGCCGTCCACGTCCCAGTCCACGCGGGCGAGGCGACGTAGCGTGGGGACGGGGAGTTGCTTGAGGATGACGCTGCCGTTGAGGTCGCCGAGCAGCACGTCTCGACCGGGCCGTGGGCGGCCTCCGCGCAGCCAGTCCATCGCCACGTCGACGTGCACCGGGACCGCCACGTACAGCTCGGCACGGGACTGGAAGGCCTGGTTGACGACCACGCGGCCAGAGAGGAGTCCGGCCGCGAGGGTGGCATCGAGCCAGGTGCGCACGCTCGGTCCCTCGCCGCCGAGCGGCAGGTCGAGGCTGCTCGTCAGCGTCGCCGTGGGCTCGAGCGTGGTGCCCCCGAGGTCGAGGGCCAGGCTGGCCGTCGCCTCGGGCAGGGGGCGACCGTCGAGCAGGGACGACAGCGTGCTGCTCTCGACGGGGGGCACCGCGAGGTGCAAGCGCAGGGGGCCGTCTTGCCGGAGGCGAACGCCCTGTCGCGACACGAGCAGCGGCGCGGCGCCGGAGAAGCGCACGCGCTCGGCGGTGGCGTCGGCCACGGTGCCCTCGACGCGGAGCGTCCCGCCGTCGCCCTCGATACCAACTGCCACCTGGGCCCCCCGGAGCAGGCCCGGGACGAGGAGGTCGAGCACCGTCACCGAGCCTTCCACCGTCACGTCGTCGAGCGTGCCCACGAGGCCGAGGCCCGCGTGTACCGCGCCCTGGTAGCCATCGAATGAGGGGCCGAGCACCGGCGCCAGGTCGGCGAGGTCGAAGTCGCGCACGCTGAGTACAAGCGTGTCGCGACGTGACACGCCGAAGCCCCCGTCGGCGGCCAGGCTGCCCGAGCGGCCCACGGCGAGGTCGAGGTGTACCCCAGCCACCCCGCCCTCCCGGAGCCACTGCGCCCGCTGGGTGCCGCGCCCCTGGGCACGCACGCCGGGGCCGAGTTCCACGTCGAGCCCGTCGACGGTGACGAGGTCGCGCTCGGGGTCGAATCGCAGGTCGGCGCCGAGCACGTTGCGATCGGGCTCGGCAAGTCGCACCTGCGCCCGGTAGTCCTCGCCGAGATCCACGACGAGCGCGCCGATGGCGGCGCCGCGGTCGCGCCAGCGCAGGCCATGGAGGCTGATCTCGGCGTGGCCGGTGGGCCTCGTGCCGTCCCACTGCAGGTCGACGGTCCCGCCCAGGAGGTCGAGCCGGGCGCCCCGCGCGGCCAGGCCGCTGCCGTTCACGCTCCCGGTGGCGTGGCCGCTGAGGCCCTGCGCGAACTGCCCGGTCAGGCCCCCGGTGAAGCTCAGGGTCCCCTCGAGGCCCAGGCGCCGTAGCTCCACGCGCGAGTAGGCCACGCGGGCTGCCACGGTGCGTGCCACGGCGTCGAGCTCGCCGGACAGGCGCGCCTCGGCCCAGCCTGTACGGGCGGTGAGGCCGTCGCTGCGCACCTTGCCGTCGGCCAACGAGGCGGTGCCGGTGATGTGCAGGCGCTCGCCGCGCGCGTAGGCGATGGCGTCGAGATCGGCGCGTGCCTGCAACTCGCCGGGCCACGCGGTGCCGCTGCCCTGGGCGCGAACCCAGCCCCCGAGGTTCACCGGCTCCACGCCGTCCACCACCTGGGCGAGGTCGAGACCGGGTGTCTGGGCGTCGACTCTCCAGCCCAGGGGCCGCGCGACGGTGTCGGCGGAGAGCGTGGCGCTCGCGGGGCCGCCGGGGGTGGACAGGTCGACTCGGAGCTCGGGAGCGGCGAGCGTGCCCCCGATACTCGCGGCGCCGACGTAGCGCCCCTTCAGTCGCGACTCGGCGAGGGCCGGGAGAAGGGGCGCCAGCGCCAGCGGCTCGACCTGGAAGGAGGTGAGATCGAAGGCCAGGGACCGGTCGCGCAGGACCCCCGCCGCCGACAGCGTCGCCGCCGTCCCCAGCGCCGCCCGGGCGGGCTCGACGACCAGCAGGCCCGGCGTCCAGCGACCGGCGCTCGAGACGGCCAGGGGGAGGCCGCGCAGCGAGGCGGTGGCGCGGAAATCGGTCCACGTCACCACGCGCCCGCTCACGCTGGCCTTGCCTTCCAGCGACAGCGCGGCGAGCGACCAGTCGCGCACGCGCACGCGGCCATCCACCGTGACGTGTCGCAGGTCGAGCGCGAAGGGCAGGCCGGCCCAGGGCTTCGACTCGCCGGTGGAGGGCCACATGCGGTCGAAGTCGCCACCGTCGAGCTGCACGTCGAGGCCCCGGATGGCGAGGTCGTGTACCGGCAGGGCGGCGGCGAGCAGCGCCAGCGGGCTCAGCTCGGCGCGCACGCTCTCGGCGGCCACGCGGCGGTTGCCGTCGGGATCGACGATCCGCACGCCGTCGAGCTGCACCCACGACAACACGTCGGTGCGGAGGCGATCCACCTCGATGCGCCCGGCCGCGGGCTGCACCCGCCGCAAGACTTGCCCGAGGAGCCAGTCGTTGCCGCGCTCGGTACGCAGTAGCCCCAGCAAGCCCATCATCGCCACGCCGAGCAGGAACGCGCTGAGCACCGGTGTCCAGGCCAGGACGCGAATCCAGCGTTTCCGCATCAGAACGCCTCCCCGAGGCCCAGGTGCAGCGCCCAGACCTGGTCGACCCAGGCCGGCTGCTCGGCGTTCTTGACCGCGAAGGCCACGTCGCCGCGGATGGCGCCGATGGCGCTGTAGTAGCGCAGCCCGCCGCCGAGGCCGAGCTGGATGGGGTTGTCGAGCAGCAGGTCGACCTTGTCCCAGGCGCGGCCGCCGTCGACGAACAGCACCGCGCCGGTCGACCAGGGCAACGGCTGGCGCAACTCCACGCTGCCATAGGCCGAGTAGAGGCCGCCGACGGGCTCGTAGCTCTCCACGCCGTCCACCTCGACGAGCACGTGGGGACCGAGTCGCTTGTCGCCCCAGCCGCGCACGGTGCCGGTGCCGCCCACGTAGAGGCGCTCGTCGAGGTCGATGTCGTCGCCGGGCACGTAGGGGAACACCGCGCCGCCGCCGCCCCGGACCGCGAGCACCGTGCCCGGCTCGAAGCTTTCGGCCCGCAGGCGACGGTAGCCGCGTGCCTCGCCGAGCACCCGGAAGAAGCCGAAGTCGCCACCCAGCGGGCCGCCGGCCTCCGATGTTGCGACCATGAAATAGTAGTTGCGGGTGGGCTGGAGCGGGTTGTCGCGCGCGTCCCACGCCAGGGACTGCTCGAGGGAGGAGAGCAGGTACTCGGTCTTCGCCGACACGTCCAGGCGGCTGTCGACGATCGCCGCGCGGTCGACGACGTCGAAGTATCGGTGGTACTTGAGCTGGTAACCGAAGGTCGCAGCGATACGACGATCCGGGGTCCACGTGAGGCTGGGGAGGGTGGTGGCCTCGAACTCGCGGTAGCCGGTTTCAACGCCGAGGAGGGCAGTGGTGCCGAGGCCGAGCGCGATGTGTCCCCCGCCCAACCCGGGGACGGTGAAGTTCTGGGTGAAGCTGGCAACGGGCGCGATGCTTTCGAGCGCCTGGGTGCCCAGTTCGATCTCCGAGGTGGGATCGACGGTGGCGGCCACGCCGCCCTCCACGGTGGTCTCGTAGCGCAACAGGCGCCTCGCCACGTCGTCGTCGCGGTAGCCCACGCTCGCGACGACTCGTTGCTGGCCGGGCTCCATCACCAGCGAGGGGCCGAAGGCGAAGGTACGCGACGGGCGGCGCTGCAGGCGGATCTCGACCGGCACCTCCCGGGCCTCGGGCGTGTCGAGCACCGGGCGCACCTCCACCAGCGCGTACACGCCGAGCCCGTAGAGTCGCTGGCGCGCGGCCACGATCTTGCTGGTCCGGTAGCCGTCGCCGGGCGCGAAGCCGAGCTCCTGCAGCAAGCGCGCATCGGGCAGGGTCTTCTCGCCGCGGATGGTGATCTCGCCGAACACGCAGGCGCGGCCGGGCGTCACGTCGAGGCGCACGTGGGCGGTGTGCAGGTCGGGACGCACGTCGACTCGGCCGGTCACCGTCGCGTAGGCGTAGCCACGCTCGTGGAGGCGCCCGCGCACCGCGTCGAGACCGGCCTGGTAGGCCTCGAGATCGAAAATGTCGCCGACCTCGAGGCTCACGAGCTTGCGCAGGCCCGCGGCGAAGGGGCCGTTGAGGCCCTCGATGCCGGCGAACTCCACGTCGGCATCGAGCACCGAGGGCTGGCCCCGTTCGAGGTGGGCGACGAGGTCGATGCGCCGGGCGCCGGTCCGATCGGGTCGCGACCGGGGCACCTCCTCCCAGCGCAGGAACCGGGCGTCGAAGTAGCCGTGGTGCTGGTACCAGGTTTCCAGCCGGCGCGCGTCCTCCGCCAGCACGCCCTCGTCGAGCAGCCCGGCGTCGCCGACGAGCGGCCCGGCGTCGGCCCGCTGCAGCTCGAGCGTGGCCTTGCCGAGCACGAGCGGCGCGAAGTCGACCAGCCGCCGGGTGTGGCGCTGCTCGATCGCGTCGAGCAGGGCGCTGTTGCTGTCGGCCGCAAACGGGCTCGGGCTGTTGCCCTCGAAGCGGATGTCCTCCACGAGCGTCTGGCCAGGGCCGTGGGCGGGGTGCGGACAGCCGCCCAGGAGCGCGAGGATCGGCGCGAGAGGCTGCACGGGAGCGGGGTTTCTATCCGCGCGAGGGCGCGCGGTCTGGTGATTGACGGTTGCCAGCCACCCCGCCGGTGACTATCCCCCGCGCCCCATGTGGCTCGCCTCGCGCCTAGGGATCCTCGTCGCCGTGCTGGCGGGCGGCTGTGCGACCGAGCCGAGGGCCACCGCCAGCGCTGCCGTGGCCTCGCTCTCCACCGCCCCGGTCGAGGCCGCCACCTACCTCCCGGTCGCGACGCTCGACGGCTCGGTCGATCCCGTCGCCAGCGTGCAGCTCGGCTTCGACGTGCCCGGTCGAATCGAGCGCCTGCTGGTGCAGCGCGGCGACAGCGTGGCCAAGGGCGACGCGGTCGCGACCCTCGACGATCGCATGGCCCGCGCCCAGCTCGCCCAGGCCGAGGCCGCCACCGCCGGTGCCGAGGCTCAACTCGCCGCGGGCGAGGCGGCTTTCGCGCGGGCGCGCGCCCTCCACGAGGCCGGGGGGCTCAGCGAACAGCAGTGGAAGGATGCCGAGGCGGGCGTGCTCGCGGGCCGCGCCGGGGTCGACCAGGCGCGCGCGGCGGTGGCGCTCGCCCGCACCCACGTGGCCAACCACACCCTGCGGGCGCCGATCGCCGGCACGATCACCAACTGTCCCGACAACGCCGGCATGATGATCGGCGCGGGCACGCCGCTGTTCTTGCTGGAAGACCTCTCGGCGTTGCAGATCAAGGGCGCCGTGGGCGAGAACGACGGCTGGGTGGCGGCCGGCATGTCGGCGAGCGTTGTCCCCGGGGCCGACAGTCGCCTGTCTGCGGTCGCGACCGTGTCGCGAGTCATCCCCGCTCTCGACCCGATGACGCGCCGCTTGCCGGTGGAGCTGCGGCTCGACAACCCGCCTCCCGGCCTGCGCGCCCACGCCTACGCGCGGGCCACCATCACCGCCACCGAGCCGGTCCCCGCGTTCGCGGTGCCGCGCGCCGCGGTGGTGGCCCGGCCCGACTTCTCGGTGGTAGTGCAGCGCGGCGAGGTTCACGCGCGGGTGCCGGTGAAAGTCCTCGCCGAGGAAGCAGAGCGAACGCTGGTGCGCGGCGAACTGCAGCCCGGCGATCTCGTGGTGCTCTACCCCCCGAGCGGCCTCGGGGGCGAGGGGTGAACGGCGGCCACGAGGGCCCGGCGCCTTCAGCCCATACCGTGGGCGGCGGCCTCGGCATCTCCGACGTGGCGATCCGTCGCCCGGTGTTCACCGCGATGTTGTCGCTCGCGGTGATCGTGCTCGGCCTGCTCGGCTACCGCGGCCTAGCCACCGACCTGTACCCGCCGGTCAACTTCCCGATCTTGCTGGTGCAGACGGTCTACCCGGGCGCCTCGCCGGCCGACATCGAGCGCGACGTCACCGACCCGATCGAAGACGCGGTGGCCGGCATCTCGGGCATCGAGAAGCTCACCAGCTTCACCCGCGACTCGGTTTCGCTGGTGATGATCCAGTTCGAGTTGGATGAAGACCTCGAAGCCGCCACGGCCGCCGTGCGCGACCGGGTGGGCGCCATCGAGGGCAAGCTCCCCGACGCCGCCGACGACCCGCTGATCCGGCAGATTGATATCGGCGCGTTGCCGGTGCTAGTGGTGGCGGTCGCCACCGACGGCTCGGTGAACGACACCCGCGCCCTCGCCGACGAGCGACTCAAGCCCCTGCTCGAACAGGTGGAAGGAGTCGGCGCGATCAACGTGCTCGGCGGGCAAGAGCGCGAGGTGCAGGTGAACCTCGACCTCGACAAGCTGGCGGCGATGGGCCTCGGCGCCCGCGAGCTGACGGAGCGCATCGGCTACGAGAACATCAGCGTTCCCGTCGGACAGTTCCGCGCCTCCGACTACACCATCGGGGTGCGCGCCACCGGGCAGTTCACCTCGGTGAGCGACCTGTCCAACGTCGTGGTTCACAACTTCGCCGACGGGCGGATGTTGCGGCTGGGCGAGGTGGCCGAGGTGGTCGACGGCTACACCCGCCCCACGCGGTACGTGCGCAACAACGGCAAAGACGCGGTCACGCTGGAGGTGGTGAAGAAGTCGGGTGCCAACACCATCGAGGTGGCGCATGGCGTGGTGTCGCGACTGGGAGAGGTCGTGCCGAAGCTCGGTCGAGGTGCCAGCTTCGAGGTGATCGCCGACCAGAGTCGAGACATCGAGGCCAACGCCCACGAGGTGTGGGTCGCCATCTACTACGGCGGCACGATGGCGGTGCTCGTGATCTTTTTCTTCCTGCTCGACTGGCGGGGAACCTTGATCTCTGCGCTTGCCCTGCCAACCTCCATCATCGGTACCTTCGCGATGATGGCGGCCCTCGGCTTCTCCATCAACATGATGACGCTGATGGGCATGAGCCTCGCCATCGGCCTTCTCATCGACGACGCGGTGGTGGTGCGCGAGGCGATCACGAGGCGGCTGGAGGCGGGCGACGATCCTGTCACCGCCGCGTCGCGCGGCACCGCCGAGATCGCGCTCGCGGTGCTTGCCACGACGCTGTCGCTGGTGGCGGTGTTCGTGCCCGTGGCCTTCATGTCGGGCATGGTGGGTCAGTTCTTCAAGCAGTTCGGCCTCACCATCGCGGTGGCGGTGCTGCTCTCCTTGTTCGTGGCCTTCACCCTCGACCCGATGTTGTCGTCGCGCTTCTCGGTGGCCCACCACGGCAAGCGTGGCGGCGTGGCCGGCATCGTCGAGCGGTTCCTCGACGGCATCGACGCCTTGTACCGTCGCGTGCTCGACGGGGTGCTGCGGCATCCCTTCCTCACCGTGGGCATGGCGCTCGTCACGCTGCTGTGTACCGGCGTCGTGGCCGTGTTCTTGCCGGCCGAGTTCGTCCCCAAGCAAGACCGCGGCGAGGTGATCGCCGACCTCCGCTTGCCGGTGGGCACGGCGCTCCAGGTCACCAACGAGGTGGCTCGCGAGCGCGAGGCGGCGCTGCTCGCCGCCGACGGCGTGCGTCGCGTCTACACGCTGGTGGGCCATGAAGACCAGTCCCACCGGGTGCGCTTCCGCGTGGGCCTCACCGGCAAGGAGGAGCGGCCGCTGCCCTTCAGCTTCTACGAGGAGCAGGTGCGCGGGGCGCTCGACGGGGTCAACAACGGCGAACTCACGCTGCAGCAGCCCGCGATGATCGAGGGCCTCGGCGACTGGCCGCCCTTCATGATCGTCATCCAGGGTCCCGATCTCGACGGCGTGGTGCGCGAGGGACAGCGCGTCGAGAAGCTGGTCGCGGCCGTACCGGGCACGAGCGACGTGCGCCTCACCGTCAACCCTGGGCGTCCGGAGTTGCTGGTCAACGTCGACCGGGCCGTGGCGGCCGACCGGGGCCTTCCTGCGGGCGTCGTCGGCTTGTCGGCGCGCTCGCTCGTCGAGGGGAACATCGTGGGTGCCCTGCGAGACGGGGGACCGGAGGCCGCCATCCGCGTGCGGGCCGCGCCGCGCTTCGTCGGCACCGAGGCGGACCTACGGAACCTCGTGCTGCCCTCGCCCCGGGGAGACGTCCGGCTTGGCGACGTGGCGACGGTGACGATGGGGGCCGGTGCCAGCGAGATCGTGCACCACCAGCGCATGCGCGCGGTGACGGTGTGGTCGCAGATCGCGGACGGCGCCGCGCTTGGTGGGGTGCTCGACGAGGTGAAGCGCCAGATGGAGGAAACGCCCTTGCCGGAGGGCTACGCCTGGGGGATCGACGGGCAGGCCAAGGACATGGAGGAGACGGCGGGTGCCATGGGACTCGCCATCGCCGTGGCCTTCATCTTCATCTTCATGGTGCTCGCCTCGCAGTTCGAGAGCCTGATTCACCCGGTGACGCTGATGGCCAGCGTGCCGCTCGCGATGGTGGGCGCGGTCCTGGGTCTCGCCGCCACCGGGTCGAGCATCTCGATGGGCAGCCAGATCGGCATCATCTTGCTGATGGGGCTCGTCACCAAGAACGCGATCCTGTTGGTCGACGGCGCGCTGGTCCACGTGCGGGACGGCATGAGCCCGGGCGAGGCGATGCGCGCGGCGGGTCCTCGTCGCCTGCGGCCTATTCTCATGACCTCGGCGGCGATGGTGCTGGGCATGTTGCCCACGGCCCTCGGCACCGGCGTCGGCAGCGAGTTCCGTTCGCCAATGGCGGTGGCGGTGATCGGCGGGGTGATCTCGAGCACGCTGCTCACGCTGCTGGTCGTGCCGGTGGCCTTCGTGTGGATGGAGTGGATCCGCGCCGTGCCGGGGCGGGTGCTGCGTGAGCTACGGCGGTAGCGACGGCAACGACGGCGGCGGGGGCGGGGCTGCACCTTCGACGGGGACGGGTACACCGACGTCGTCGCGTCCGCTGGGCGGCGACCCTCGGGACAGACCTTTCACAACGAGTGACGGTCCTCCACGCTACCTTGTGACGTGCTGATGCTGCTGCTGGCTTGTACCCCGCAGGCGATGGTCTCGATGAATCGAGGCACCGCCGGTCGCGACGACGACACGGCCAGCGCCGCCGCCGAGTCCGACACCGCCGACGACGACAGCGACAGCGACACCGCCATCCCCGGGCGCGAGGGCGACGCGTGGACCTTCCTGGTGTTCATGAACGGCGACAACGACCTCGAGAAGTGGGCCCTCGTCGACGTCAACGAGATGGAAGCCGTCGGCTCCACCGACGACGTGAACATCGTGGTGCAGGTCGACCGTTCCGCCCGCCACGACGACAGCGACGGGGACTGGAGTGGCGCTCGCCGCTTCCGAGTGGAGAAAGATGCGAACGCCCGCTCGATCACCTCGCCGGTGCTCGCCGACCTCGGCCGCGTCGACAGCGGCACCCCCCAGACGGTCATCGACTTCGCGACCTGGGGCATCGAGAACTTCCCCGCCGAGCGCGTGGCCCTGGTGATCTGGGACCATGGCACCGGCTGGTCGTTCGCGCCGGAGGAGGGGAAGAAGGGTATTTCCGACGACTACGAGTCCGGCAGCGAGCTGAGCGTGGCCGGGGGCGACGTGACCGAGGTGTATGCGGCGGCCGCTGCCGCGCTTGGTCGCCCGGTGGATCTCGTCGGCTTCGACGCCTGCGTCATGATGGCCTGGGAGGTGGCCTGGTCGGTGGCCCCCCATGGCGAGGCGATGGTGGCCTCGCAGGACTACGAGGCCGTCCAGGGCTGGGATTACACCGGCGCGATGGGCGACCTGGTGGCGAGCCCCGGCATGAGCGCCGCCGAGCTCGGCGAGAGCATCGCCTTCCGCTTCTACGAGATCCCCGACAGCACGCAGTCCGTCGTCGACCTGGGGCAGATCCCGGCCTTCACAGAGGCCATCAGCGACGTGGCCGATGCCGTGATCGCGAGCGGGAGCGCCGCCGAGGTGCTCGCGATCGCCACCGAGGACGCCCAGGGCTTCGACGGCCCGCGCTCGATGAACCACGACGCCATTGACCTGCTCACGCGCATGGCGAGCGCCAGCAACGACGCCGCGACCGACGCCGCCATCGACGCGGCTCTCGCGCTGAAAGAGTCGTTGATTCTAAGCAACTACAACCAGGGCGGGCGTGTCAAGAACGCGAACGGGCTGACAATCTTCTCCCCGTCCACCGGGAGCGTCCCGCCGCTGTACGAGGGCGCCCCGTGGACCGCTGCCACCACCTGGGACGAGATGATCGCGGCGTCCGCCCCGTAGGCACCATCGTCGCCTCGCGATATACCGCTGGGAATGTCCCGAGCCGAGCTGTTCCGCGTCCTTGGCGACCCCACGCGCCTGCGCATCCTGGCGCTGCTCACCCGCGAGGAACTGGCGGTGTCCGAGATCCAGGAAGTGGCGGGCGTGGGCCAGTCCACCGTGTCGGGGCACCTCGCGCAGCTCAAGGGGGTCGGCCTGGTCACGGCACGTCGCGACGGCGCCCACACGCGCTACGCGGCGGCCACCCCCGAGGGCGAGGGCAACGTGCTGAGGTTCGTGGCCGATGCCCCGCTCCCCGAGGGCGACGCGATCGCCCTGCAACGGGTGCTCGCCGAGCGCGAGTCGCCGACCCCCGAGGGTCTCGGCAGCGACTACCTCCCCGGGCGATCGTGGGAGGCGCTGGCCCACCTGCTCCTGTCGCTCGTGCCGCCCATGCGCATCGCCGACCTGGGCGTCGGCACCGGTCGCCTCACGGCGCTGCTCGCCGGGCACGCTCGTCAGGTGATCGCCGTCGATCGCGACGCTGCCGCGCTCGAACGCCTCCCCGCGGGCATCGAGCGGCGCCTCGGCACGCTCGAGGAGCCGCCGCTGGGGGAACGAGAGGTCGATCTCGTGTTGTTGTCGCAGGCCCTGCACTGCGTCGCCGACCCGGTCGCCACGCTGCGCCGGTGTCGAGAAGCGCTCGTCGGCGGCGGTAAGATCGCGGTGCTCGACCTCGCTCCGCACACGCATGCCTGGGTGGAGCACCGGCTCGGCCACGCGCACCTCGGCTTCGCCGACCTGGGTGCGCTGTTGACCGAGGCCGGCTTTCACAACGTGACGAGTCGCGTGGTGCACGTCGACCGCAGGTCGCCCGCGTTCACCACCGTGCTTGCCATCGGGGTGCGCTAGGGCGGTGGGACTGGCAGGCGCGCGTTCACGGCGCGGTGCCGGTTCTCGCTGGTCAAGGACCGCGCGCTAATCGTCACATCGTGATATACCGAATGACATGAGCGCCTTCACCTCGGCCCTGTCCGACCGCGTCCTCGTCTTCGACGGGGGCATGGGCACGCAACTGCAGGGCTTCAACCTGCCACTGTCCGATTATCAGGGTCTCGAGAACTGCTCGGAGATCCTAAACCTCACGCGGCCCGACGTGGTGGGCAGCATCCACCGCCGCTACTTCGAGGCCGGGGCCGACATCGTCGAGACCAACAGCTTCGGCGGCGCCCCCTGGGTGCTCGCCGAGTTTGGCCTGCAGGCCGACACCGAGCGCATCAACCGCGTGGCGGCCGAGCTGGCGCGGGAGGCGGCGCTCGCCTTCTCCACCGAGGCGCGGCCTCGCTTCGTGGCCGGCAGCATCGGCCCCGGCACGCGCCTGCCCACCCTCGGCCACATCCACTGGGACGAGATGTACCTGGGCTACCGCGCCCAGGTGCGCGGGCTCATCGAGGGCGGCGCCGACGTGCTCCTCGTGGAAACCTGCCAGGACCTCTTGCAGACCAAGTGCGCGCTCGCGGCGATCGTCGACGAGCGGACGGCACTCGGTCGCGACACTCCCATCATGGCGCAGGTGACGATGGAGACCACCGGCACGATGTTGCTCGGCAGCGACATCGCGGCGGCCGTCGCCGTGCTCGAGCAATACCCCATCGACCTCATCGGCCTCAACTGCGCCACCGGCCCACAGGAGATGGCGGCGCACGTGGCCTACCTGGGCCGCCACGCCCGCGCTCGCATCTCGGTGTTGCCCAACGCCGGGCTGCCGCAGCTGGTGGACGGCAAGACCTGCTACCCGCTGCGGCCCGAAGAACTCGCCGACTGGCACCTCCGCTTCATCGAGCAAGACGGCGTCAACGCCGTGGGCGGCTGCTGTGGCACCACCCCCGACCACATCCGCGCCGTGGCCGCGCGCGTGGCGGGTCACAGGCCGCGCCATCGGGTGCCGGAGTTCGTGCCGTCGGCCTCGTCGCTCTACTCGCCGGTGGCGCTCCGCCAGCAGGCCGACATCTTCGCCATCGGCGAGCGTACCAACGCCAATGGGTCGCGGCAGTTCAAGCGCCTGCTCGACGCGCAGGACTGGGACGGCATGGTGGGGATGGGTCGCGACCAGGTGAAGGGCGGCAGCCACGCCGTCGACGTGTGCGTGGCCTTCGTCGGGCGCCCGGAAGAGCGCGACATGGACGAGCTCGTCAAGCGCATGGTCCAGTCGGTGCAGGCCCCCCTGGTCATCGACAGCACGGAAACCAACGTGCTGGAGGCCGCGCTCAAGCGCATCGGCGGCAAGCCGCTGGTCAACAGCATCAACCTGGAAGACGGCGAGGCCAAGCTCGACACCATCTGCACCCTGTGCAAGCGCCACGGCGCCGGCGTCATCGCGTTGACCATCGACGAGGAGGGCATGGCCAAGTCGCCGGAGCGCAAGCTCGCGGTGGCCGAGCGCCTCTACGACCTCGCCGTGAACCGCCACGGCCTCGCCCCCGACGACATCCTCTTCGACCCCCTCACGTTCACCATCGCGACGGGCAACGAGGACGACCGCAAACTCGGCCTCTACACGCTCCAGGGCATCCAGCTCATCAGCCAGCGTTTCCCTCGCTGCGGCGTGGTGCTGGGCCTGTCCAACATCAGCTTCGGGCTCAATCCCGCCGCGCGGCACGCGCTGAACAGCGTGTTCCTCCACCACGCTCGCGAGGCGGGAATGACCGCCGCCATCGTCCACGCCGAGAAGATCACGCCGCTCTTCAAGATCGAGCCCGAGGTGCGCGAGGTGTGCGAAGACCTGATCTTCGACCGCCGCCGGGAGGGCTACGACCCGCTCCAGCGCTTGCTCGCGATCTTCGCCGACCGGAAGGTCGAGAAGGCCGAGAAGAAGCGCGCCGAGGCCGTGGAACAACGCCTGAAGGACCGGATCGTCGATGGCGACCGCACCGGTCTCGACGCCGACCTCGACGAGGCGCTGCAAGTCCACAGCGCACTCGCCATCATCAACGACATCCTCCTCGACGGCATGCGGGTGGTGGGCGAGCTGTTCGGCTCGGGACAGATGCAGCTCCCCTTCGTACTCCAGTCGGCAGAGACGATGAAGGCGGCGGTCGCCCACTTGCAGCCCCACATGGAGAAGGTGGAGGGGCCCGCGAAGGGCACGATGGTGCTGGCCACGGTGCGCGGCGACGTCCACGACATCGGCAAGAACCTCGTCGACATCATCCTGTCCAACAACGGCTACAAGGTGGTGAACATCGGCATCAAGCAGCCGATCGACCAGATCCTGAAGGCCGCCGTGGAGCAGAAAGCCGACGCCATCGGCATGTCGGGGCTCCTGGTGAAGAGCACGGTGATCATGAAGGAGAACCTGGAGGAGATGAGGCGCCAGGGCTGGACGAAGCCGGTGGTCCTCGGCGGCGCCGCGCTCACCCGGGCCTATGTCGAGAACGACTGCTCACAATCCTACGGCCGCAAGGTGGCCTACGCGAAGGACGCGTTCTCGGGGCTGCACTTCATGGAGAAGCTCTCCACCTACGACGACGCGCTCCCGGCGGCCGAGGCCACCGCGCCTCAGCCGATCCCGGCGCGCGCCGACCGCCCCTTGCCCTACGAGCCGCGCGACGCCGAGCCCCTCAGCGCCGTCGCGCCGGTCGTGCCCCCTTTCCTCGGGAGCCGCCTCGTCGAGGTGCCGGTCAAGGCGCTAGCACCGTGGATCAACGAGGACATCCTCTACAAGTTCCAGTGGGGATTCCTGCGCAAGAACCTTTCGCTGGCGGAGCACGCCGAGCAGCTCCGCACCGTGGCGCGGCCCATCCTCGTCGACCTGCTCGACCGCTGCGCGCGCGAGGGCATCCTGCAGCCGCGCGCGGTGTACGGCTGGTTCAAGGCGCGGGCCGACGGCGACGCGATCGTGCTCGAAGACGGCACGCGCCTGGCTCTCCCTCGCCAGCGCGACGGGGGACGGTGCATCGCCGACTACGTGGGCGGCGACGACGTGATCGGGTTGCAGCTCGTGACGGTAGGCGAGCGCGCCACCGAGGTGTGTCGCGAGTGGTTCGAGGCGAACAAGTACACCGACTACCTGTACCTGCACGGGCTCTCCGTGGAACTCACCGAGGCCCTCGCCGAGTTCGTGCACCGCCAGATGCGGGCGGAGATTGGACTCGCGGGTAGCGACGCGCGCGACATCCACGACCTTTTCCACAAGCAGTACCGCGGCTGCCGCTACGCCTACGGTTACCCGGCATGTCCCGACATGGCCGATCAACGCCACTTGTTGCGCCTTCTCGGTGCGGAGCGGCTCGGTGTCAGCATGGACGCCGACGACCAGCTCCACCCGGAGCAGTCCACGGCGGCGATCATCATCCACCACCCGCAAGCACGCTACTTCAAGGTCTAGTTCGGCGGCGGCCCGCCCTGGCCGCCCTGGCCGCCCGGCTGGCCGCCCTGGCCGCCCGGCTGGCCGCCCTG
>VGRE01000062.1 GCA_016875435.1 Deltaproteobacteria bacterium
CTGGTGGGCGGTCTCGAGCTCTCCGGTGCCATCGTGGCCAACGAGCAGACCATCACCGGCCGCATCCCCACGGCCCTGCCCGAGGGCGTACACGACGTGACCGTGGCAGCGCCGGATGGCAGCACTGCCCTCCTCGCGCAGGGCTACACCGTGGAAGCGGCAGGCTGTGGCTGCGGCTGGGATGGCGGCCTCTCGCTCGCGAGCGTGGTGGCGGCGTTCGGCTGGGGCCTTTCGCGGCGGCGCGGCGGCGGATAGTCGCGCCCCCTGCCCGGGAGCCCCCTTGGACACCGTCGACGAGAGCAAGGTCATCTACGACTGGAACCTGCGTGGAGCGGCGCAGCCCGCCCCGCCGAGGCGCGTGCTCATCGTCGACGAGACGCTGCGCGACGGCGTCCAGTGCCCCTCCGTCACCGACCCGCCGATCGACGCGAAGCTGGAGATGGTGCGGCTGATGTCGAAGGTCGGGGTCGACGTGGTGGACATCGGCCTCCCCGGGGCCGGTCCCCGCGCCGTGGCCGACGTCACGCGGCTGGCCGAGCTGATCCGCGACGAGAAGCTCCCCATCCTCGCCAACTGCGCCGCGCGCACTCACGCCAACGACATCACGCCGATCGTGGAGATCTCGCAGAAGACCGGCGTGCCCATCGAGGTGATGGCCTTCCTCGGCGCCTCGCCGATTCGCCTCTACGCCGAGGGCTGGGACGTCGACCTGCTCGAGAAACGCACGCGCGACTCGATCCGGCTCGCGAAACAGAACGGTCTCCCCGCCACCTTCGTCACCGAGGACACCACCCGCGCCGACCCGGAAACCCTGCGTCGCCTGTTTCTCGCGGCCATCGAGGAAGGCGCCGACGGTCTCTGCGTGTGCGACACCTGCGGCCACGCCTCCGACACCGGCGTGCGCAACCTCGTGGCCTTCACCCGCTCGGTCATCGCCGAGTCGGGTCGCGCGGTGCGGGTGGACTGGCACGGGCACAACGATCGCGGCTACGGCCTCTCCAACGCCATCACCGCCTGCGAGGTGGGTGTCGACCGCGTTCACGGGTGCGTGCTGGGCGTGGGCGAGCGCGTGGGCAACACCTCGCTCGACCTGCTGCTGGTCAACCTCAAACTGATGGGCTGGCACGACGGCGACCTCACGCGCCTCGGCGAGCTGGTTGACCTGGGGTCGCGCGCCTGCAACGTGCCGATCCCGGTGAGCTACCCGGTGTTCGGGAAGGATGCCTTCCGCACCGGCACCGGTGTACACGCCGCCGCCATCATCAAGGCCATCAACAAGGGCGCCGACTGGCTCGCCGATCGCGTGTACAGCGGGGTGCCGGCGGGCTGGTTCGGTCGACGCCAGGAGATCGAGATCGGGCACATGGCGGGCGACTCCAACATCGTGTTCTGGCTCCGCCAGCGCGGCTACGAGCCCACGCCGGCGCGGGTGAGCGCCATCCGCGCCCGGGCCAAGGCCACCAGCCGCGTGCTCGAGGAGAGCGAGATCCTCAGCGCCCTGGAACAGGCCTAGGGCGCGAGCGCAGGGTTGGTGGCGCGACACACGCGCGCCTGTACATCATCGAGCTTGGTGCCCTCGGGGGCGACGATCCGGATGATGCGGGCCTCGCGCATCGCGTCGTTGAGGGCGAGCATCGCCGAGGGGCGCAACGGCGCCCGCTCATCGGGTGGCAGTCGTACCGTCTCGGAGGCGCCGCCGTCGTAGGAGATGCGGAGGGAGAAATCGACGGCGCGCAGCGTCTCCGACTCCAACACCACGTAGTGCCCGCGCGTGGGCACGGCGTCGTCGGTGGCTGGCAGCAGCGTGCCGTCTTCTCGAAGGCTGAGCACGCGCGCGGCGTTGGCGTCGGTGCAGCCCCCGTCGATGAGCGGCCAGAGCTGCCGGAAGCCCTCCGCGTTCCCCAGCGTGGCCCCGTGGGCTGCCGCCTGCCCGTAGAGGTGGTGAACCCCGAACACCCACACGAGAACGTCCGGCTTGTCGAGCCTGAAGTTCTCGCTTTCGAGCCAGGAGCGCGCGGCGCTCCCCACCCGGCCGCCGGCGTAGGTGATGTTCAGGATCGGCGCGTCGATCTCCGCCTCGAGCGCCTGGGGGAGGAAGAACATCGGATTCCCGAAGCTCGACGACACCATCACCACCTCGGGCTCCGGCACGTCGGCGAGCAGGAGGCTGCCGTCGACCGGGCCACGATCGAGGCGGTAGCGAGGCTGCTCGAAGCTCGGCGCCGAGGCCGTCTTGCACACTGCGGCCAACTCGGCGGCGAGGGCGCCGGGCCGGGGCCGGTCCACGCCATCGACCCGGAGCGACGCGGGCGACTGCCCGAGCCAGGCGTATTTCCCGTGGGCGCGGATGGCGTCGGCGATCGCGCCCGCGGCGGCGATCGAGCCCGCCGCCGTGAGGTGGCCGTCTTCGGGACGGAACATGCGCTCGCCCCCCGTGGCCATCTCCAGGCCGAGTTCCATGAGATCGGGGGCATCGGCCCCCTGCGCGCGGAACCAGTGAAGGATGCCGGCGAAGGCGGCGCGGTCATCGAGCCAGTACCGCGGCGCGGCGGAGCCTCGCCCGGGCGCCTGCACCACTCGAGCCCGGGGGGGCGTCACCACCACGACCACCTCGGTGCCGAGCGCCTCGATGCCGCGGATCATGCGCGACATCTCGACCAGCGCGGCGGGCTCCGGCCGGAGATCGAGCGGGCCGTTCTCCGGCGCCATCAGGTACCCATCGACCTCGCGCCAACCGAGCTTGGCAGCGGCCTCGCAGATCGGCGCGGCGCGCGCCAGCGACATCGCGAGCAGGAGGAACATCGTGGTGGCCGTCGTGGTCCCCCCTAGCGCAGCCGTCGATGGCGGACCAAGCTGCCGGCCAGCTAGCTTGCGGGGCGAGGCCTGGGCCGATGGCGTGGATGGCGTGGCTCCTGTCGCAGTCTCTCGCGGCGGAGCCCCGCGTCGATGCGCCCTGGTTGTCACGACACGATGCGACCTCCGCGAGCGGCGCGACCCGTCCCACCTGTCCTCCCCGCGAGGGCGAGAGCAAGGATCACCCGGAGCCCACGGCGCGCGACTGGGCCCTGTGGGAGATCGACCTTGCCACGGGGACGGGCCCGGCCGAGGTCCTCGCCGTGGCCCAGGCGCCGGCCCGGGTGGCGGAGGTGGCGCTCGGCGGCAAGCCAGAGGATCTGGCCCGCGTGCGCGCTGCCCTGTCGCGACCGGGGACGCGCATCGGCGTCTGGGGCGATAGCCACAGCGCGAGGGGACCGTTCGTCAACGCACTTCGCGTGCTGGTGCAGGGCAGCCTGGGTAACGGCGGCGTGGGCTTCGTCCCCGCCGTGCGCCCCGGGCAGTGGGTCGATGTCCCCGGGGCCCTGGCCTGCGGGGTGGGCATCTGGTCGCGTCGCGCGCCGGTGGGACAGGCGGCGGAAGAGCCGCAGGGACTCGGTCCGCGCCTCGATCTCGTGGAGGCGAGGGAGCCCGGGGCCTACGGCTGGGTGTTCGCCAGCGAGCCGGTGACGAGGATGGTCCTGTTGTTCGAGCGGCACGCCGGGGGCGGCCGCCTCTCGGTCAGCATCGACGCGCTCCCGCCCATCGAGGTGTCCACGGCGGGGGAGGGGCCGGGTGGGCTCGCCTTCGATGTCGGCCTGGGCAAGCACCTCCTCCGCTACGCGCCCGTGGGCGACGGCGCGGTTCGAATCGGCGGGGTGGCACTGGAGCGCGCGGGAACCGGCGCGGTGGTCGACAACCTCGCGGTGTCGGGGTCGATGTTCGCCGCCTGGCAGCGAGCCACCGCCAGCTCGATCGCCGCGTGGAGCGCGTGGCTCGACCATGACCTGGCCATCCTCGAGTACGGCGCCAACGAGGTGGGAGGCTTCCGTTTCGACCGCGTCGCCTACCGCGCCCAGCTCTCCGCCTCGCTCGCCGCCTTCCGGGCCGCGATGCCCAGCAGCCCCTGCCTCCTCGTGGGGCCACCCGACCGCGCGTGGGCGCGCGATACCGACCGGTTCGGCATCTTCCAGGGCACGGGGTGGGTCATCGAGGAACAAGCCGCTCTCGGCCACGAGGCCGGCTGTGCCACGTGGAGCTTCCAGGCGGCGATGGGCGGCCCGGGTGGTGCCGTGGCGTGGCGCCGGGCCTCGCCGCCGCTCATCGGTCGCGACTACATGCACCTCGAGAAGGCCGGGTCGAGCGCGATGGCGTCGGCTCTGGCACGCGCCCTGGGCTTGGCTACGAGCGCGTCGGGCGCTGGCGAATGATCACGTTCTGCACGACGTGGAAGAGGCAGAGCGCCGCGACCACGTAGCTCGTGACCGGCACGTGCTCGATGCCCTTGATGCCGAACCAGGCGAAGTAGGCGGCGGCCGCGATGTTCACGCCCTGGAAAGCCCAGAAGATCCACTCGGCGCGAAGCGAGGGCACGAGCGTGCGGTTGAGCAACAGCAGCATGGCCAGGCCCACGATGTCGTAGGGGAAGTTCTCCGCGCTCATCAGGGCTCGATCGCCACGTTGTCGAGGAGGCGGGTCTTGCCGTAGCGGGCGGTGGCGATGGCTCGCAGCGGCCGGTCGATGCGCTCCACGGGCTCCAGCGTGTCGGGATCGACCACCGCGAGGTAGTCGAGGCTGTCGCAGTCGAGGATGGCGCGCCCCTCGGCTACGCGCTCGGTGGCGGTGGGCGCGCGGCTGTCACGCATCGCGTAGAGCGCGCGGTGCAAGCTCAGGGCGCGCCGGCGATCCTCGGCGGACAGGTAGACGTTGCGCGAGGAGAGCGCCAGGCCGTCGTGGTCGCGCACCAGCGGGCCGGGGACGATCTCGATGCCCATCGCGAGGTCGTGCGCCATCGACTTGAGCACGGCGAACTGCTGGTAGTCCTTCTCGCCGAACATCGCGGCGGTGGGCTGCACTAGGCCGAACAGGCGACAGACGACTGTCGCGACGCCCTGAAAGTGGGTCGGCCTCGCGGCACCCTCCCATCGCGTCGTGATCTGCCCCACGTTGACCGTGGTGCGGAAGTCGGGCGGGTAGAGGTTGTCCGGCATGAAGAGGATGTCGCACTTGGCGGCCTCGCACTTCCTCGCGTCGCCCTCGGGGTCGCGGGGGTAGCGCCCGAGGTCTTCGTTGGGCGCGAACTGCAGCGGGTTGACGTAGATGCTGACCACCAGGATCTCGCAGCGCTGGCGCATCAGCTCGATGAGGGTGGTGTGTCCCCGGTGGAGGTAGCCCATCGTCGGCACGAAACCGACCTTCTTCCCGCGAGCGCGCCAGCCCAGGGCGAGCGCGTGCATCGTGTCCACCGATCGGATGACGTCCATGGCGCGGCGCCGCTTATCCTACTTGCCGCCGCCGTAGACTCTCCCGGAGGAGTCGAAGGTGTGCTCGGGGCCGGGGAAACTGCCGCCCTTCACCTCGGCCACGTAGGCCCGCCCTGCGTCCTCGATGGTCGCGGCGAGCTCGGCGAAACGCTTCACGAAGCGAGGCATGAAGCGCTCGTCCATGCCGAGCAGGTCGTTGCAAACCAGTACCTGGCCGTCGCAACCGGCGCCCGCGCCGATGCCGATGGTGGGGATGGCGAGGGTGGCGCTCAGCTCGGCGGCCAGCGCCGAGGGAATCATCTCGAAGACGATGCAGAAGGCGCCAGCATCCTCGACGGCGAGCGCGTCGTCGCGAATCCGGCGGGCCGCCGCCTCGTCGCGGCCCTGCACCTTGAAGCCGCCCATCGCGTGGACCGACTGCGGCGTGAGCCCCACGTGGCCGACGACGGGGATTCCCGCTTCCACGCAGGCGCGGATGGCGCCGGCCGAGCGCACGCCGCCCTCGAGCTTCACCGACTGCGCTCGCCCGTCCTGCACGAGCTTACCGGCCGACTGCAGCGCCTGGGTGGGCGATAGCTGGTAGCTCATGAAGGGCAGGTCGATGGTGAGATGAGCTCGTTCGAGGCCTCTATTCACCGCTCGGCCGTGGTACGCCATCTCGTCGAGGGTGACGCGCAGCGTGTTTTCTTCGCCCTGGACCACCATGCCGAGCGAGTCGCCCACGAGCACCATGTCGGCGCCGGCTCGGTCGAGCAGGCGCGCCATCGCGACATCGTAGGCGGTGACCATGGCGATTTTCTCGCCGCTGGCCTTCATCTTGAGGATGTCGGGCGCCGTCAACCGGGGCATAGTTCCTCGCGGGCCGCGCCACTTATCGCGGCGGGGCTAGGTGGCGGCGCCACTGAAGAGCCCGACCTGCTGTGCGCCATTGTAGGGCGGCGGCGCGTCGGCGGTGGGACGGCCCTCGAGCCAGCCCTCGATCATCGCGAGCACGCGCGCGCGGGCGTCGTTGTCGTCGACGTAGTCGATCACGTCGGTGCGAACCACGTGAACCGGGCAGGGCGTCCACTGGTCCCAGAGGCGGTAGTACCGCGCTCGCAAGTCGTCCAGGTAGGCGGCAGGGATGATTTGCTCGGCGGGAATGCCGCGCCGCGCGATGCGGCTCCGGATGATCTCGGTGTCGGCGTCGAGGAAGACCACGAAGTCGGGGCGCAGGGGCGTCTCGTCGAGCAGGCTGGCGAAACGCCGGTAGAGCGCGAGCTCCTGCCCATCGAGGGTCATCTCGGCGAAGAGCCCGTCCTTCGCCATCAGGTAGTCGCAGACGGTCAGCGGGTGGAAGAGCGAGGTCTGGCGAGCCTGGAGTTGCTGGGCGTAGCGGTTGGCGAGGTAGAACATCTGCGCCGGGAACGCGAATCGTTCCGGGTCGGCGTAAAAGCGGGCGAGGAAGGGGTTGTCGTCGGCTGGCTCCAGCACCAGCCGCGCGTCCCACTCGCGCTCGATGATCCGGCAGAGCGTGGTCTTTCCGACCCCGATGAGCCCCTCGATGACCACCAGTCCTCTCACCGGCCACACTTACCCCGGCGCGACTTTCTGGGAGGACCCCTTGACGCCCGGGCGCCGACGGGCGTCGGCGTGCTGCCGACGGACGTCCGTCGATTCGTCCCGTCCGTGGCACGGGACAAGGCGCCTTTCTCGTTGGCACGCCGCGTGCCATGCCCGGGGGCGGCGCGCCCCGTCGGGCGGCCAGGAGTACACAATGGTTGGATTGAACAAGGCGTTTCTCATCGGACGCGTAGGCCAGGACCCGGAGATGAAGACCTCCGTTAGTAAGGGCACCCCCTACTGCAAGCTCACCCTCGCCACGCCAAACCACAAGAAGGAAGGCGAGACCTGGGTCGACAACCCCGACTGGCACCGCCTCACCGTGTTCGGGCCGAATGCCGAGCGGGTGGCGAAGAACGTCAAGAAGGGCGACAGCCTCGCGGTGGAGTGCAGCATCCGCCAGGGCAAGTGGACCGACAAGGACGGCCAGCAGCGCCACGAGACCTCGCTGCTCGTCGATCGGGTGCTCTGGACGGTGCCCAGGGCCCAGCGCTCCACCGAGTTCGGCAGCGGCCGTCCCCCCGGGCAGCCCGAGGTGTTCGAGGCCCCGGCGCCCGAGGGCGAGCAGATCCCCTTCTAGAGCCGCTTCCCGAGCGCCCGTCCCCGGTTGCAGAGGTGGGAGGGGGCGGGCGCTTTTCCTTTCTCGCCGCCGTTACCCTTGACGGGACGCGCCTGATCGCTAGAATCGCGCGCCCCCGAGTCCCCGGAGTTCCCCATGTCGATGCTGCGTGCCCTCGCGCTGTCCTTCCTCGCCGCCTGCACCGGCGGTGGCGCCGAGGCGCCTAGGGAGATCGTTGTCGGCCAGTACGGCTCGCTCACCGGCACCGCTGCCACCTTCGGCATCTCAACGCAGGAAGGCATCGAGATCGCCACCACCGAGCAGAACGCCAAGGGCGGCATCGCGGGCGTGAAGATCCGCATGGTGGTGGAAGACGACCAGTCCAAGCACGAGGAGGCCGCTACGGCGGTGAGCAAGATCCTCAGCACCGACCACCCGGTGGCGGTGCTGGGTGAGGTGTCGTCCTCGCGCAGCCTCGCGGCAGCACCGCTGTTGCAGAAGGCCGGGGTACCGATGATCTCGCCCTCGTCCACCAGCGAGAAGGTCACCCTGGTGGGCGATCACATCTTCCGCGTGTGCTTCATCGACCCTTTCCAGGGCCAGGTTATCGCCGACTTCGCCTACAACGACAAGCAGATCCGGAAGGCGGCCATTCTCAAGGACGTCAAGAACGACTACTCGGTGGGCCTCGCCCAGGTGTTCACCAAGCACTTCACCGGGTTCGGCGGCACCATCACCGGCGAGGAGGCCTACGGCGAGGGCGACTTCGACTTCAAGGCCCAGCTCACCTCGATCATCGCGGGACAGCCCGAGGCGCTGATCCTCACCGGCTACTACACCGAGGTGGGCCTCATCGCGCGGCAGGCGCGCGAACTCGGCTTCACGGGGATCTTCCTCGGCGGCGACGGCTGGGATTCCGAGAAGCTCGTGGAGCAGGGCAAGGACGCGATCATCGGCGCCTACTACACCAACCACTACTCGGTGGACGATCCGAGCCCCGCCGTCCAGGCCTTCATCCAGAAGTACGAGGCGGCCTACAAGAAGAAGCCCGACGGGCTCGCGGCTCTCGGCTACGACGCGGCGAAGATCCTTTACCTCGCGATGGAAGAGGTCGCGGCCGACCCGAAGATGGCCGAGGCCTTCGCCGATCGCAGCACCGTCCCCGCGACCGAGGGCTCGCGCAAGGCGGCGCGCACCGCGCTTCGCGACCGGCTGGCGCGGATCGAGAACTTCGCCGGTGTCACCGGTTCGATCACCATCGACAAGGATCGCAACGCGGTGAAGCCGGCCGTCGTGGTCGAGGTGACCGCCCAGGGGCCCAAGTACGTGGCTACCAAGGCGCCGCTCGGCGCCGCGCCCGCCGCGCCCGCTCCCGGACCCGAGGGCGAGCCGGTCGCCGCGCCTCCGGTCGAGGGCGGCGTCCCGGCGCCCGCCCCGCCGCAGTAAGCCCGCGTCGTGACCCAGTTCGTCCAGCAACTGGTGAACGGGCTGTCGCTCGGCGCGATCTACGCGCTGGTGGCGCTCGGCTACACCATGGTCTACGGCACCCTGCAGTTCATCAACTTCGCGCATAGCGAGGTGTTCATGGCGGGGGCCTTCGCGGCCATGGTGGTGGCGGTCCACGCGGGGGTGGCCGAGAATCCCACCTGGGCCGGGGTGGCCCTCGTGGCGGTTGCCGCCATGTTGTTCTCGATGGTGCTGGCGATCGTCGTGGAGCGGGTGGCCTACCGCCCGATGCGCAAGTCGTCGCGACTCAACGTGCTGATTACCGCCATCGGGGTCTCGATCTTCTTGCAGAACGTGGCGCTCGTCAGTTTCGGCACGGTCTTGCCGTTCCCCGAGATCGTCCCGCGCACGGCCTGGGAACTCGGTGGCGTGCGCGTGAGCCTCAACAACGTGCTGATCCTCGGCGTCACGCTGGCCCTGATGGTGGCACTCACCTACGTCGTCGAGCGCACAAAGATCGGGCTGGCGATGCGCGCCGTGTCCCACAGTCGCGACACGGCGGCGCTGATGGGCATCCCCGTCGACCGCGTCATCGTCGCCACCTTCGCCGTGGGCTCCCTGCTCGCCGGGGCGGCGGCCTTCCTCTTCTGCATCGAGAACCCCCGCGTCGACCCGGCCATGGGCGCCAACATCGGCCTCAAGGCCTTCGTGGCGGCCGTGGTGGGCGGCATCGGGAGCATCCCGGGCGCCGTCGTGGGCGCCATCGTGCTCGGTCTCGCGGAAACCATGGTGAGCGGCTACTTCACCTCTACCTGGCGCGACGCGATCGCCTTCTTGCTGCTGATCGTGGTCTTGCTCTACAAGCCCTCGGGCCTCTTCGGGCGCCATCAGATGGAGAAGGTTTGAGGCGCGTCGCCATCGCCTATGCGCTTGTCGCTGCTGCGATCGCGGCGGTGTGGGCCATCGAGGTGTACGCCATCCCGTGGACCGACCCCTACATCACCAACGTGCTCTTGCGCATCGGCTTCAACGTGCTGGCGGTGCTGGGCCTGTCGCTGGTGCTCGGCTTCACCGGGCAGTTCTCCCTGGGGCACGCGGGTTTCATGGCGGCGGGCGCCTATGGCTCGGCGATTCTCAACATGCATGCCGGCGTGCCGGCGCCGCTGGCCATGGTGTTCGGGGGCGTGGTGGCCGGGCTCGCCGGGGTGGTGGTGGGCGTGCCCTCGCTGCGCCTGTCGGGCGACTACCTCGCGGTGGTCACGCTGGGCTTCAACCAGATCATCATCGTCATCATCCAGAACACGCCGATCCTGGGGCAGGCGGCGGGCCTTACCGGCGTGCCGCAGGTCACCAACTTCGGCTGGACCTTCACATGGGTGATCCTCGCGGCGGTGTCGCTGCGCAACCTGCTCGACAGCCCGCAGGGGCGCGCTTTCGAGGCGGTGCGCGACAACGAGATCGCCACCCGCTCGCTCGGCATCGACACCACGGGCGTGAAGGTGACCGCGTTCGTCATCGGCGCCTTCTGGGCGGGCGTGGCCGGTTCCCTCATCGGGTTCAACCTCTCCAGCATCTTTCCCTCGCAGTTCCAGTTCGACCGGAGCATCGAGCTCCTGGCGATGGTGGTCCTCGGGGGCACCGGATCGCTCTCGGGCCCGGTGCTCGCCGCGGTCGTGCTCACGGTGCTGCCCGAACTGCTCCGCGACATCCCCAACGCCGACCGCTACCGGATGATGGTGTACAGCGTGCTGCTCGTGGCGATGATGGCGCTCCGGCCGAGGGGTTTCCTCGGCAACCGCGAGCTGAGCGACGTGGTCGCGGGGCTGTGGCGGCGGGTGCGGCGGCGGGGGCAGGTCGCGTAGCGGCCCGTGGGATACCGGGCCGCGTGCAGCCTGAATTCCGGAACTGGTCGCGTCGCCACTGCTGCGCGCCGGCAGCGTGGGCCCATCCCTCCACCGATGACGAGATCGTTGCGCTCGTCAAGGCGGCGAACGACTCGGGGCGCACCGTCAAGGTGGTCGGTGCGGGCCACTCCTTCAGCGCCATCGCCATGACCGACGGCGTCCTGGTGTCCCTCGACCGTATGGACCGGGTCGTGAGCGTGGATGTGCAGCGGGGACTGGTCCGGGTACAGGCGGGGATGCGCCTGCGCGACTTCAACCGGGCGTTGGCCGAGCATGGCCTCAGCTTGCCGATCGTGGGATCGATCGCCGAGCAGTCCCTCGGCGGCCTCGTTGCCACCGGCACGCACGGATCGAGCCTCCGGCACGGCAACCTCGCGACCCTCATCGTCGCGATGCGGCTAGTGTCGGGCACCGGCGAGGTCGTCGAGTTGCCCGAGGGCGATCCCCGGCTCCTCGGCGCCCGAGTGAACCTCGGCGCGCTGGGAATCGTGACCGAGGTGACGCTCCGGGTCGAGTCCATGTTCGCCGTGGCCGAGGAGAGCGTGCCGATGGGCTTCGAGGCGGCGCTGGCGGCCTTCCCCGCCTTCATTCGCGACCACGAGTACGCCAAGCTGTGGTGGCTTCCCCACACCGACGCCGCCCTGCTCTTCCGCGGCGACCGGGTGACCGAGCCCAGCAACATCTCGGCGGTGCAGCGCTGGATCGACGAGCACATCGTCAACGCCTGGGTCTTCCCGGCCGTGTTGTGGCTGGGCAACAAGTTTCCCTCGCTCATCCCGCCGCTAAACCGCGTCACGGGCGCGGTGTACTTCCAGCGGCGGCGCACGGTGGGCCCGCCGGCGAGCGTGCTCGGCCTCGCGATGCCGCCGCGTCACTTCGAGGCCGAGTGGGCGGTGCCGTTGGCACACGGCGCCGAGGCCCTGCGCCGCGTTCGCGACCTGGCCGAGGGCTTGCGGGTGAACTTCATCCTCGAGGCCCGCGTCGTCCGCGGCGACGACAACTGGCTGAGCCCCGCCTACGGTCGCGACACCATCCAAATCGGCACCTACATCACCAACCCGGCGGATCGGGCGGCCTTCTTCGCGGGTGCGGAGGCGATCTTTGCCGACTACGGCGGTCGTGCGCACTGGGGAAAGGAGAACACCCTGTCTCGCGCCGAGGCCGAGCGCCTGTACCCTCGCTTCGCTGACTTCCGCGACCTCGTCGGGGTGATGGACCCGCGCGGGACGCTCAGGAACGCCGTGCTGCAGCGGCTGCTCGACTAGCAGCGCTCAAAAACACCCCGGGTACTTCCTCCCGGTTCCGCAGAGGTAGCGCAGGTCGTTGTTGGAGATGGAGCCGCAGGAACTGGCCTCCGCGCTGGGCAAGACGGGGACCGACGCCGGGGTGCAGGCGACCGCGAGGACCAGGAACACGCTGAGGCCAGGGGATGGGAGCCGCATGAGGCCCGGGTAAAGCTTCCCCCACTCGCGCGACTGCGCGGACGGGTGGGGGGGATTGTGCTCCCCGCGCCCACGATCCACCGCGCGCGGGCTCCTCATGCCCCGCTGCTCGGCTACACCGCCTCGACGATCACCGCGATGCCCTGGCCGCCGCCGATGCAGGCGCTGCCGAGGCCGTAGCGCTGCTTGCGACGGCGCAGCTCGTGCAACAGGGTGCCGGTGATGCGCGCGCCCGAGGCGCCGAGCGGGTGGCCGAGCGCGATGGCGCCGCCGTTGACGTTGGTGATGCTCCGGTCGAGCCCCAGCTCGCGCTCCACCGCGAGGTACTGCGGCGCGAAGGCCTCGTTCACCTCGACCAGCGCCATGTCGGCGACGTCGAGGCCGGTCTGCTTGAAGGCGGCGCGCGCGGCCGGGGCCGGGCCGATGCCCATGATCGACGGGTCGCAGCCCGCCACGCCCCAGCCCACGAGGCGACCGATGGGCGCCAGGCCCTTCTTCTCCGCCCACTTGCCATCGGCGACGACCAGGGAGGCGGCGCCGTCGCAGATGCCCGACGCGTTGCCTGCCGTGATGAGGCCGTCTTTCTTGAAGTAGGGCGCCAGCTTGGCGAGGGTGGCCATGTCGGTGGCGCGGGGGTGCTCGTCGACCTTGAAGTCGATGTCGCCCTTGCGCCCCTTGATCACGAACGGGACGATCTCGTCGGCGAAACGACCGGCGGCGTTCGCCGCCTGCCAGCGAGCCTGGCTGGCGACGGCCACCTCGTCGACCTCCTCGCGCTTGAGCCCGTACTGGTCGCCCAGCTTCTCGGCGGTCTGCGCCATCGCGAGCCCGGTGACGGTGTCGGTCAGGCACTCCCACAAGAGGTCCTTCATCACCGGCGGTCGGCCGAACTTCGCGCCCTCGCGCAGCCCGTGCACCACGTGCGGCGCCATGCTCATCGCCTCGGTGCCGCCGCAGAGCACGGCGTTGGCCTGGCCAGTGAGGATCTCCATCGCCGCGCTCACGACGGCCTGGAAGCCCGACCCGCAGAGGCGCTGCACGGTGAGCGCCGGCACGTGGACCGGGATCCCCGCCTTGAGCGCCACGTGGCGGGCGCCGTAGATGGCGTCGTTGCTGGTTTGAAGCACGTTGCCGTAGATGACGTGGTCGATGTCGTCGACCGTGAGGCCAGCGCGCTCGACGGCGGCCTTCGCCGTCGGCACCGCGAGGTCATTGGCGCCGATGTCTTTGAGCGTGCCGCCCTGGGTGCCGAAGGCGGTGCGGCAGGCAGAGAGGATGACGATGTCGCGGTCGAAGGGCATGGGGGCTCCGAGAGGGCCGCCGGCCTATCCCGGCGAGGCTGCAGGGGGTAGGCTGGAGGCTGGAGGGGGGTGGCCTTGGCGTCGGCCTGCATCCCCCGGCGTTCTAGGCCAGCCTTCGCAGCGCCTCGCGCACGATGCTGTCGATGTCGGCGGGGGTGTTTGGCGAGGGGGCGCTGGGCGCGGCCTCAGCCGGGGTCCTGGGACCGAGGCCGGCTTTCTTCCGGGCCTCCAACAGTCGCGACACGTCGTCGGAGGGGAGCCCCCGGGTGCCGCCGAGGGGACGGGCGATCGCCGCGACCCGGGCGAGGTGCTCCACCAGCTCGAGGCGCAGGAAGGCGGTCTCGGCGTCGGGGGCGATCACCAGCACGCCGTGACTGCCGAGCAGCACCGCGTCGCTCGTCGCGAGCGCCGCCTCGAGCCCCGCCGTGGAGCCCCCGGGCGCCGTGTAGCTCACCAGCGGGATGTGCTCGCCCAGTGACACGACCGCCTCGGCGAGGAAGGGGCTGTCCCAGAAGCTCTCGCCGGCACAGGCCCAGGCGGTGGCGTGGGGCGGGTGGGCATGAAGCACCCAGCGTGCCTCGGGCCGGGCCCGGTACGCCGCGAGGTGCAACGCCATCTCGCTGAACACCTTCCGCGTGCCGTGCACGACCTTGCCCTCGGCATCGACGACGACGAGGTTCTCGGCAGCCACCAGGCGCTTGGAGATGGCCGTGGGCGAGGCGAGGAACCGGCCGTCACCGAGGCGCACGCTGGCGTTGCCGTCGTGGTTGGCCACCCAGCCGCGCGCGTGCACGTCGCGACAGAGCTGGACGAGGTCGCGGGACTCGGATTCCATCGTCACCGGGTCTAACGCCGTCGCCACCGGGGTGCCGGACGCCTTCCTCGATCTCGCGAGGTCGACCAGGCGCACCGTTCCGTCGCGACGCAGCTCGGCTCGACCCGCCAAGCGCTAGGCCCGGTCGATGTCGTCGACGACCGCCAGGATCACGCTGTGGAGGGGGTCGGTGTCCTTCCCGAGGATCTGGCGGGCGGTGTTGCCCTCGCGCGCGCACAGCACCAGGTCGCCCACGCCGGCCTGCACCGCGTCGACGCTGAGGAAGCTCTTGCCGAGGGCGCTCTTGCCGTCGGCCCTCACCGGCTGGACCACCATCACCGACTTGCCGTCGAAGCAGGGGTGCTTCACGGTGGCCACGCTGTTGCCGATGACGCGACAGAGAATCATCGACCACCATCCATGTATTTCCTGTCGCTCCACGCGTGATCGACGATGCGGACTACGCTCGCGTCGACCGGCGAGAAGGTGACGGGTAACGCCAGTGCCGCCTCGCGACCGGTGGTCCACTCGACGATCTCCCCCGCGCCCGCCTGGAGCGGGTCGGCGGCGACGATCGCGTCGCCGTCGGGCTCCCCATTCTCGTCTTGCGGCTGGATGAGCAGCAGGCGCACCCCGGCCAGCGACTCGTGCTTCTGGGTGGCGACGACGGATCCGAGCACCTTCGCCAGTTGCATCAGTCACCTCTGCGGATGGAAAAGGGGGCGGGTCGGAGCAGGTGCTCCAGGAACTCGTCGTGCGCGTTGGGGATCACCTGCGCGTCGACCAGGCGGCCTCGCGACGCGAGCACTGCTCGTCCACTGTCCACCGCGGCCTCGACCTCGTGCTGCATGCCGGTCACCACGTAGTACGCCTTGCCACCGAGCGCCGGGGACAGGCGCAGGGCGGCCAGGTAGGCGCCGGCATCCTTCGCGGAGCGGTCGGCAGCCTCCACCACGCTGGCCACGGTGGAGCCCTCGACGACGCCGACGCAGTCCACGCGCGGCTCGGCGAACACGCCCGGCGCCGACCGGCTCCAGCCCGGGCCGCGATGCTCCCCGCCCGCGAGCGTTTGCCACACCCGCTCGTGCACGCCCGGCAGTAGCAGCCGGTCGAGCAGTGTGTCGCCCGCGTGGGCGAGCGCCTCGTCGAAGGCCGCATGCACCTCGGCCACGCCGCCACCGAGAAGAATGAGGAACTTGCCGGGTTCGACGAGGTTGGCCTCCACCACCGTGACGGGCGCCTCCTTCACCATCCAGTCGAGCACGCGGTAGCCGCGCGCCACGCTGGACAGTTCCACGAGCGCGAGGGCGTCCATCCGCCGGGCCCTACACGATGCGGAAGTAGCCAGCGAGCGTGCAGCGGCGCTCGCGGGTGAAGTTCCGCGCGGTGGTGAGCCCCTCGCCGGTGGGCGAGGCGATGGTGAAGCTCGTGTAGCCCTCGCCGCCGAAGCCGAGCCCGGCGTAGTGGGGCGCGTTCTTCACGTAGATCGAGCAGTTCATCACCTTCGCCATGCGATGCAGGTGATCGATGTTCTTGCTGTACATGCTGGCGCTGTGCCCGAAGCCGTGCTCGGCCTTGTAGGCGAGGTCGATCCCCTCGTGAACGTCTTTCACGCGCACGATGGGCAACACCGGCATCAGCAGCTCGAGCTGCACGAAGGGGTGGTCGAAGGGAACCTCGCAGATGGCGAGGCGCGGGTCGCCCTTGAAGGGCACGTCGATCTGCTTGAGCAGCTCCGAGGCGTTCTTCCCGACCCACTTGGTGACGGTATGGTCGCGCTCGGCGGTGAGGATGAGCCGCTCCAGCCGGGTGACCTGGTGGTTGCGCAGCACCACGCAACTGTTTGCCACCATCCCCTCGACCAGGCGATCGGCCACCTTCTCGTGGACGAAGACCTCTTTCTCATCCGAGCAGATGACGTTGTTGTCGAAGCTGGCGCCGAGCGTGATGCTGCGGGCGGCGAGGTCGAGGTCGGCGAACTCGTCGACCACCACCGGGGGGTTGCCCGGCCCGCCGCAGATGCACTTCTTGTTGGCGGCAAAGGCGGCTTTCACCACGGCGGGGCCACCCGTCACCACGTTGAGGCGGATGCCCTTGTAGCGGAGCAGCTCGTTGGCCGACTCGATGGTGGGCGACTCGATCACCGTCATGATGTTGTCGGGGCCGCCGACCTCCATCGACGCGCGATTGATCAAGTCGATGACAAAGGCGGAGACGCCCTTGGCGCCGGGGTGGGTGTTGAAGACGACGGTGTTGCCGCCGCTCACCATCCCGATCCCGTTGCAGATGATTGTCTCGGTGGGGTTGGTGGAAGGGGTGATCGCTGCGATCACCCCGTAGGGGGCGCGCTCGATCAGGGTGAGGCCGTCGTCACCGGTGAAGGCAACGGGCTCGAGGATCTCGGGCCCGGGCGTGCGGTAGATGACGAGGAGGTTCTTCTTGATCTTGTCTTCGACGCGACCAAGGCCGGTTTCCTCGACGGCGAAGCTCGCCAGCGAGCGCACGTCTTCCGCGCAGCGGCGGCGGATGTTGGCGACGATCTCGCGACGCTTCTCGAGGGGCAGCGCCACGAGCGTGAGCTGCGCCAGTCGCGCCGCCTCTACCGCCTCCGACACCGTCTTGAAACACCCGTGACCCTTCTTCGGCGGCTCGTGGCGCGCGGGCTTGGCCGACCCGTCGTTGATCCGGGCCAGCACCTGTGCGACGACCGACTCGAGCTCAGCGCGATCCATCAGCTTTACCCCGCCGTGTACTTGTCGTAGACGAGGGCGCCCTGGTTGTCGACGGTGTCGACGATCGCCATGATCACCGCGTCGATGGGGCGCCCGTCGGTGGCCTTGGTCTGCCGGGCACTACTGCCGGAGGCGTAGAGCACGATCTCGCCCACGCCGGCGTTCATCGCGTCGGCCGCCACGACGAAGCTGTCCTTCTCCTTCATGTCGAGGGAGAGATCCTGCACAAGATAGAGGCGTAGACCCTCGATCTTCTCGTCTTTGCGGGTGCTGACGACGGTCCCGACGACCTTGCCGAGCTTCATTCCAGCCTACTTCTTGGCGGGCGTGCGGCCGAGCGGGAGCACCGCGTCGATGTTCTCGTGGGGGCGCGGGATGACGTGCACCGAGACGAGCTCGCCCACGCGCTGGGCCTGGCGGGCGCCGGCCTCGGTGGCCGCCTTCACCGCGGCAACGTCGCCGCGGACGATGGCGGTGACGTAGCCGCCGCCGATCTTCTCGTAGCCCACCAGCTCGACGCGGGCGGCCTTCACCATCGCATCCGCCGCCTCGACCATGGCGGTGAAGCCCTTGGTCTCGATCATACCGAGCGCGTCTGCCATTTGAACACTCCTTAGCTTGGGAAAAGAGAACTACTTCTTGGCCTGGACCGAGTCGAGGACCGCGACCGCCGCGGCGGCGGCGCTATCGATCTCCGACTCGGTGCCGCACATCCACAGGCGCCCGAAGGCGCCGTAGGGCTGCAGGTTGACGAGGTTGACCTTGGCGGCCTTCTCGGCCTCGTTGGCGGCCAGCACGATCCAGGCGGCCGGCTCGGTCTCGAGGATGAAGAGGCTCTCGCCGGGGATGAGCATCATGCCCTGGCGGTTGCGGTTGATGAGCTGGGCCTGGTAGGGCTCCACCGCGCGGATGATCTGGTTGGAGGTGACCTTCGGGGCAACGTACTGGTCTTCCCGGAGGTTGAGGAAGCGCAGCACGGCGTCGCCTGCGCTGCGGACCTCGCCCTTGTCGTCGTGGTGGAGTTCCAGCAAACCGAAGGCGCGCTCGACCACCTGCACCGCCGGGATTGCCCGCGTGGCCTTCAACGCGACGTCGGTGACGCGGTTGATGATCATGCCGGGAGCAGTCTCGATCCAGATGCTGGCCTGGCCGGCGAGGGGCAAGAAGCCGCGCGCGGTGGTGCCCGTGAAGGCCGCGAGTTGCGGCTGGAGGCTGTCGAGGAAGACGTAACTGCGCAGCGTGACGGACACGCGGACTCCGGGACCGGTGGCGCCGCAGCCTTACCGCGTTCCGCTCTGCGGGGCAACGGCGCGCCCGTTTGCCGCCGCTTGACAAACTCCGACCGCTTCCGGTAAACGCACTAGTCGACGGAGTGTCGCATGCGTAGGGCAGGACTGGTGGCGTTGGTCGCGTTTGGGTGCCCCGACTCGGCCACGCTCGAAGCGACCACCACGCCCTCCGGCGATGCCACGGCGGAAACTAGGCCGCCCCCCCCATCGGCCGAGGAAACGTCGCCGGGTTTCAAGGTGACGACCGGCGAGGGCGTGAAGCTCTCCGGGACGGTGAGCTACGCCGGCGACAAGGCGGGCAAGATCCACATCGATTTCCTCCTCCCCCCCGAGCAGGGCCACTTCCCGAAGCTCATCCACTCCCTGCTCGTTGAAGAACCTGGCGCCTGGGAGATCGAGGCACCGAAGAAGCTCGGGAAGGTGGGCGTGGTGGGCTACGTCGACATGGCGGGCGACGGGCCCAGCGACGGCGATCCCGCCTTCCGCTACCCGGGGCTCGTCGACATCGACGAGGTGGCCGTGGCTGGCCTCGACCTGGTGTTGACGGACAGCCCCGACCTCGGCGAGTTCACGCCTGGCCTGGCCGGTCCCTCGCAGGGCCCGCCACCGCAGGACGGTGGGGCGGCGCCAGCCGGTCCCGGCGACGCGTCCGGTGCGCCCGCCGC
>VGRE01000063.1 GCA_016875435.1 Deltaproteobacteria bacterium
GCCAGCCCGCGAACCTGCCCCACGAAGTCGAGGTAGTCGGCCACGCGCATGTCGGCGTAGACCGGCGCGGCCTCGGGGAGGTAGCCGATGGCGGCCCGGACGGCGAGCGACTCCGACACGACGTCGTGACCCGCCACCCGGGCGCTTCCGCCGGAGGGCGCCACGAAGCCGGTGAGGATCTTCATCGTCGTGGTTTTTCCCGCCCCGTTGGGCCCGAGGAAACCCACGATCTCCCCGCGCTTGATGCTGAAGCTCACGCCCCTGAGCGCCGCGAAGTCGCCGTACTGCTTGCGCAGCTCGTGTACCTCGATCATCGTGTCCATGCCCGTCTCCTAACGCCGATGCCGGGGCCGCGTGCTACCTTGGGCCGCGCCCGGAGGGCTCGTGATGTTCTTCCTCCTTGCCTGCAGCGACTCGCTGATGGTGGACTACGAACCGTACCCGGCGGCGGGTTCCGATCCCGACACCGCCAGCGGGATCGACACCGCCGAGGAAGCGCTCGACGAGCAGTGGTCCAACGCGCGGCTCGTGGTGGAGTCGCCGCTTAGCGCCAGCTTCATCCCCTACGGCGACGACGCCAGCTTCGTGGCCCGGGTGTACGACGCCCAGGGCACGCTCACCGATTTCTCCGACATCACCTGGTCGAGCGACGTCGACCACGACTGGACGATCACCGGCATCGACCTGGTCAGCAACGGGCTCGACGTCGGCACCCACTCGATCACCGCCGAGGCCGCCCTCCCCAACGGCGATCGCCTGGCCTCCACCGTGGGCGGCGTGCTGGTGCAGAGCATCTACGCGGGCGTGTACGTGGGCGAGCTCAACATCAACGTGTCGGGCGAGTACGACGGCCAGGAGGTGGCGGTCGGCTGCTCGGGGCCGCTCACGCTGGTGGTCGACGCGTACGGCGAGGTGGTCACCGGCGAGGCCGGTTGCCTCATCTCGCTCTTCGGCTACGACCTCGACAGCACCTACAACTTCGACCTGCAGAACGACGATGGCGATCTCTCCGGGGAGGCGGCGATCGACCTGTCCTGGTTCGAGCTGCCGGTCGACACCGAGGGCTCGCTGAGCGAGGACGGGGAGATCGAGGGCGACTTCGTGGCCGACGTGTACGGCTACCTTGCGCTCGACGGCCAGTACACGGCCTCGCTCCTCACTCGCGATCTGGGCACCGCCGAGTAGGCCGGTGCTGCTCGTCGCCGCCGCGCTGGCCGCTCGCCCCGAGGCCGCTGCCCACGTCGACAGCGCCGACGGGCGTTTCCGCTGCCACCACGCCGACGGGGCCGCGGCGCTCTGCGACATCGTCCTGCCCGCGCTCGACGAGGCCTGGGCCGCGCAGGTCGACGGCCTCGGCTTCCGTGCCCCGGTGCCCGACGGGGCACGCGGCGGCAGCGACGCGCTCGACGTCTACATGCTCCCCGAGGGCACCGGCGGCGCCGGCGGTGCATACGTAGCTTGCGACGGCGACGACCTCGCGACGCCCGAGGAAACCTGCACCGACTCCGCTCGCGGCGACGGCTACGCCTCCGACAGCGCCTACATCGTCATCGACCCCCGCACCGATACCGCGGCGCTCCGCGGCTACGCGCACCACGAGTTCAACCACGTCTTGCAGTACGCCACCGACTTCGAGGAGCCCTTCCTCTCGGTGTGGGAGGGCACCGCCGTGGCGGCCGAGTACTGGACCGACCCGGGCATGGCGCTCGACCCCGGTCCGGTGGCCGACTACCAGGCCGTGCCCTGGGCCAGCGCCGTGCTGCACGACGGCTACTTCCTCGACGAGAAGTACGGGCTGTGGTCGTACTACGAGTACGGGGCGATGCTGTGGGTGCGCTGGCTCGACGAGCGCCACTTCGACGGCACCGGCGCCGCCGGGCCGGCGCTGTGGGACGCGCTGGCCAACGACCCCGGCGAGAACGAGCCCGACGTGCTCGACGCGTGGACGCTGATCGCCGGCGACTGGCGCGAGGACATGGTGGACTTCGCCATCTCGCGCGGGCGTTTCGGGACGGAACGCGGACCGGCCTGGCTCGACGATCTCGGCGAGGGCGCCGCCATCGCCGAGTGGGAGGCACTGGGCGACGAGGGCACGACCGTCACCAGCGTCGACCTCTACCCGCTCGGCGCGGCCTACTTCGAGGTGACCCTCAGCGACGATCGCCAGCGGTGGCTCCATCACGACCGGCTCGAGCAGAGCTTTGCCTGGGCGGTGGTCAACGACCCCGGGGGCATCGCCGCCGCCTCCGATCGCTATGCCAGCATCGACCTGCGCGGGCCCGGCACGGTGCGACTCGTGCTGGTGTACCTCGGGGGACACCAGTTCGATGCCGACAGCGATGATCGCGACGAGATCGTCGCGCCGACGGTGGTGCTGATGAGCGACACCAGCTGCGGCAGCCAGTTCGGCGCCTTCGCCGGCTTGTTCGCCGCCGCCGGCCTCTTCCGCTGGCGCGCTACTCGCTCGCCGGCGCGTACTCCTTGACGCCCAGCCGCATCGTGGCGCGGGCGAGCAGGTAGACCAGCCGCCACTCGGTGGCGGGGAGCACCGCGATGAAGGCCGGACCGCAGGCCGAGGCTGTCGAGCCAAGTCGGCTAGGGCAGCTCGCGATGATCAGCGCCCACGAGCGCCACCCAGGGGCGGTCGTCGACCGGGTAACGGAGCAGCACGCCGATGCTCGAGACGTGTCGCTCGCTGGCCACGAACTCGCGCACCTGCGCGCACAACGCCAGCCCCCCTCGCCCACCACGCCGCCGTCGAGCAAGAAACGAAATGTCCGCGCCGCCGGATTCATGCGCCCGGCCCATCGCGCGCGGCGGTGCCAACAAGATAGCCCGCGGCACCCGTGCTCCCCCTCGCGCTCGCGCTCGCCACCGAGGAACCGCCGCCCACCGAGCTGGTGGCGGTGTGGTTCTCGCGCGACACGAAGTACGCGGCGGTGGAAACGCGCTGGGTGCTCGATGGCCCTGGCTTCCCGGTGGCGCGGATCACGGTGTTCGACATCGCCACCGGCGCGGTCACCCAGACCTTCGACGCCACGCTGCGCGAGGCCGAGGCGAGCAAGGGCCTCGAGGGCGCCAGCGCCGCGGTTCGCGCGAGCGCTGCCGATACCTTCGCTCGCGACGGCATCGACCTCGCCAAGCCGGTGGCCGGCGTGGCCTGCGAGGGCGACCAGTGCGGCCAGGGAAGCGGCTGTGTCCGGAGCGGTACGAGCGTGTCGCTCGTGGCGACGCCGGTCACCGGCGAGCTCTGCCCCGCCAACTGGACCGGCGAGACCGTCGCGGTGTCGGTGGACAACCGGGCCTGGACGCTCGCCGCGGAACGTCCGGCCTGCGCCCGTGCTTTCGTCGCCGACGGCCTCTACCTGTCGAACAAGGCCGCCGTCGCCATCCTCGCTTTCTCGGTCCCAGGCCACGAGGGCCCGGCCGAGCGTTTCCTCCCTGTCGCCGGAACTCTGCCCTGATGCGCTGGATTCCCTACGTCGTCGCCGTTGGCACCACCACGCCCTGGCTCGCGCAAGTCGCGATGGGCAGCCACCCCGATGCCATCGCCACCGCAGTGATGACCGGCTTCGCCATTCTCGCCGCCGCCTTCATGCTCGGCTGGGCCTGCGAGGTGGCGGAGATGGACGTGCCGCCCGCGCTGGCGGTGAGCGTGCTCGCCCTGGTGGCGGTGCTGCCGGAGTACGCGGTGGATGCCACCTTCGCCTGGAAGGCTGCCCACGACCCGGAGCAGGCCGCCTACGCCATCGCCAACATGACGGGCGGCAACCGCCTGTTGCTGGGGATTGGCTGGACCGTCCTGGTCGGGCTCGCCTTCCTTCGATTCAAGTCACGGGAGATCGTGTTGCCTGCCGACATGGGCACCGAGATCTCGGTGCTAATCGTCGCCACGCTCTACGCGATCGTGCCGGTTACCCGCGGCTCGCTCACCCTCGTCGACACCGCCGTGTACCTCGTGCTCTACGTGAGCTACCTGATCGCGGCGTCGCGAGGCGAGGAGCACGAGGGCGAGGTCGTCGGCCCGGCGATTGCCATGGCCGAGCTGCCCACGATGTGGCGGCGCGCCGCCGTGTTGCTGTGCCTATTCTTCGCCGGCGCGGTGATTTTCGTCAGCGCCGAGCCCTTCGCCGAGTCGCTGGTCCACACCGGCAAGGAGCTAGGCGTCGACGAGTTCTTCCTCGTCCAGTGGGTCGCGCCGCTCGCGAGCGAGTCGCCGGAGTTCGTGGTGGCCATCCTCATGGTCTTGCGAGGCAATAGCGAGCAGGGCCTGCGCACGCTGGTGTCGAGCAAGGTGAACCAGTGGACGCTGCTCGTCGGCACCCTCGCGGCGGTCTACTCCATCTCCTCGGGCCACGCGGCGGCCCTCCCCATCGACAACCGCCAGCGCGAGGAGATCCTCCTCACCGCCGCGCAGTCGGTGTTCGCCATCGCGGCGATCGCCGACCTGCGATTCGCCCTCTGGCAGGGCGCCGTTCTCACCGGTCTCTTCCTTCTCCAGTTCGCCCTCCCGACGGCGCACTTCGAGTTTGGGCTCGCCTACATCGCGTGCAGCATCGGCATCCTCGCCTTCGACAAGGCAAGCCGCGACGGCGTGCTCTCGAGCTTCCGCACGTTCTTCCGCATGCTCCGCGGCCAGAAAGCCAGCAGGCACTGATCCGCGAGGGCCGAGGCTCCGCGGGGCTAGAACTCCACGGTCAGCGCCTCGCCCGGCGTGAGGATGGCGTCAGCCACGGTGAGCGTCACGGGAATGCCCCACTCCGGCGTGGCCAGGTCGCTCAACTGCTGCAAGGGCACCGGCTCCACGGCCGGGCCGATCATCGCGATGCGCGCGTCGTAACGATCCCCTCGCTCGCCCACGAGCGACGCGACGGCGCCCTGCTCGAGCTGGCGCGCCAGAGAGGGCGACACGTACACCACCGCCTCCTGCGTCGTGGCCTCGGTGAGGGTGACCGCCGGGATGCCCGCCTGCAGCCACGTGCCGGCCGAGGGCACCCGGCCGGTGACTGTCCCCGACGCCTGCGCCCGCAGCACGCTCGCCTCGGCGCGCGCCCGGAGGGCATCCACCATCGCCGAGGCCGAGGTGACCCTCGCCTCCAGCACCGCATCGGCACCCCCGCCTCGCGAGCGCGCCTGCACGTAGGCGCGCTCGAGCGCCGCCACCTCGTCGCTGCGCGCCGCGATCTCGGCCCGCGCCGCGTCGCGCCGCGCCCGGGCAAGGTCGATGTCGGCCTGCGGCACCGCGGCGCCGGGCGTCTCCAGCCGGGAGAGATCCATGTCGAGCGCGACGAGCTCGGCGCGCCGCGACTCGAGGTTCACGCGCGCGGAGAGCCAGCGCGCGTGTGCCGAGTCGCTGTCTTTCACGAAGCGCCGGGCGAGGTCGGCGCCCTCCATGCCGTACTCGGCCTGGATCGCCATCAGCTCGGCCTGGGCGGCCGCCAACTCCTGCGCGAGGCCGGGCACCTCCACCACGCCCAGTTCCGCACCGGCCTCGACGCGCTGCCCCGGGGCCACGCTGATAGAGGCCAGCCGGCCCGACGTGGGCACGTAAACGGGATGATGTCGCACCACCGCCACCGCTCGGGTGCCCGTTTCCGGTGCGCCCACGACGTAGAGCACCATCGACAAGAGCGCCGCCCCCGACCAGATGCCCACGTTCACGATCTGCCCCGCGTGCGCACGCAGCCGTCGCGACAGCGGTACTTGACGCCTTACCATTCCTCGGCCCTCTCCTCGAGCGCCACCGTCACCAGCGACGTGCCCGAGATGCCCCGCACCGCCGCCACGAGATCCTCTCGCTCGGCAGGGTGGTAGAGGCGAATTTCAAAGCTGTACTCGGACTCGCCGCCGGTGCTCTCCTTGAGCGACAGGAGCTCGTGCGACTTGCACCAGGCCTTGAGCGCCTCCTCGATGTTCTCCAGCGCCGTGCTCGAGCGCACCCGCAGCACGCCGGTGTCGGTGTGACGCTGGCCGAAGCCGGTGAGATGGAGCTGCGTGGCGATGAGGCCGATGCCGAGGGCGGCCACGACCGCGACCACGTAGTGGTGCGCGCCGATGGCGATCCCCGTCGCGAGCGCGAGGAAGATGAAGGTGGTGTCGCGCGCGTCGCGCACCACGGTGCGGAAGCGGATGATGGCGAGCGCGCCCACCAGCCCGAACGCGCGCGCGATGCTGTCGCCCACCACGAGCATCACCGAGGTGACGATCATCGTGAGCAACACCATGCTGTGCGTCATGTTGCGTGAGTAGCTGAGCCCGCGGTGGGTCCAGATGTAGAGCCACGCCACGACCTGCCCGAGCACATACGCCAGCGTGAGGTCGAGCACGACCGTCAGCGGCGCCACGCCGCCACCCGATCCGAAGCGTGCCCAGTCGAGGAGGTTCATGGCGACGGTGCTCCTAGCCCAGGGTGCCGCTGGCGGCGCCCACCGATCACCGGTCCTTCAGGATCGGTGATCAGGTCGATCGCATGCCGAAACTTCGACATGGCGCGGCGCTCGAGGTCGAAGCGGCGCACCATCTCCGCCACCCAGCCCGGGTAGGAGCCGGTGTACTTGAGTTCGAGAATTTCGAGACCCTGCACTTCCGGCAGAGCGTACCACTCCGCGGGCTCGTTCATGTCGACGGTCGGCAAGGCCGCGCGCATGCGGGTGTCGAAGGTCACGCGCACGAGGTCGCGGGTGCCGCCCACGTACGCGTGCCGCCGGTAGGTGACCCACGCGCGGGGGAAGGCCCGGCGCCTGTCCATGAGCCCTCGGAAATTCTCCAGCGCGAAACTCGAGGGCGTACTGAGCGGCACCTCTGCATTGACGATACGCACCGCCTCGGGCTTCGTCACCTCGCAGCGGGTCTTCCACATGAACTCGTTGGCCCGGTGTTTCACCTCGAGGAACACCCTGGCGTTCGGCGTCCACTCGTAGCAGCGGGCGCGCAGCTTGTAGCGCTGCTGTAGCCCCGCGCGCGTATCCCGGTAGATGCCCCAGTCCTCGGTGTCTAGGTAGAGAGAGTGAACGTTGTAGGCGGCACTTCCACCCTCGCCATGCTCGTCTGCGTTGAGGTGACCGGCGCGCCGGATCCATGTCCGCATCTCCTCGGCCTGCTCGGGGGAAATGCGGTACTTGATCTCGAATCGGTATTTCCGCTGCTGCACCTGCCGTCACCAAATCGTAACAAAGCATCGTAGACCCCCCCGCGCCCACATCACAAGTGGCGCGAGGCACTTGACGCGCTGTTGACAGTACCGCCACCATCGCCTCGTGGTCGCTGCACCCAGCGGCGGCGACACGAGATGCGGTAGGCTGCGCCCATGCTCCTTGCCCTCGCCTCCGTGGCCTCCGCTGGAACCTGGGGCCTGGAGCACTCACTGGCCGTCACCTGGTTCCCGCAAGGGCTCCGCTACACCTTCGGCGCCCAGTACCAGGTGCCCGCGGGCTGGTCGAACCCCGAGAGCGTGCTGTTCGAACCCGCCATGTTCGGCGCCGGTCCCTACGTGGAGCTCACCCCTGCTTACGCGCGGGCCGGCGCCAAGGTGCACTTCGTGCCCATCGCGGTGCTCGACATCAGCGCCGAGGCGCTCGCGAGCGGCTACTTTGGCACGTTCTCGGGCGTCACAGATTTCGACAATCCCGACTCCGATTTTTCGGAAGCCGCCTTCGAAACCGACGCGGTGATGGCGCGCAAGAACGCCGGCATCGGCTTTCGTTACGGGGTCACGCCCACGCTCCAGGCCAAGGTGTCGAAGTTCATCCTGGCGATGCCGCAGGAGTTCACCCGGTTCACGATGATCGTCCCCGAGGGCGCCACCGGCGACTACTGGTACGAGCCCCAGTACGACGCGCTGATGAAGTGGGACGACACGCTGATGGTGAACAGCGGGCTGGCGTTCTGGGCTTTCCGCGAGAAGACGGACGAGGATTCCCGCATGTTCTGGGCGGGCCTGCGCTTCGATCACCAGTACGTCTTCGGAACGGGCGACCGTCAACTGAAACTGGGCCCGATGGTGGTGTTCAAACCTGCCAAATCGTCGGCGGTGCCGGTGTGCGTGTTCTTCGTCCAGGCGTGGTTGCAGAGCCCGATTCACGAAGTGGCACCGCCATACCTCGCGGGAGCGGCTATCTGGTAGGGCATGTGGCTCCTAATGCTGGCCTGCTACAGCGGGTCTGACCGCGACAAGGACTCCGGTCGCGACACTGCCGACGCGGACGCCGACAGCGACAGCGACAGCGACAGCGACAGCGACAGCGACAGCGACAGCGACAGCGACAGCGACAGCGACAGCGACAGCGACAGCGACAGCGACAGCGACTTCTGCGACCAGTCGCTCTCCACCGCGCCGGGTGACGGACCTGCCTGCCTCGCCTCCACGCTGGACTGCGGCGAGACCGTGACCGCCACCACCGAGGGAGGCTCGTCCAGCTTCGTCGGCGACGACTACACCCACTTCTTCTGCTTCACCAACATCGACGAGAACGAGTACAACGGCGCGGAGCGCGTGTACGCCGTGCATCTCCCGGGCGAGTACTCCGCGACGGTCACGCTCGACGCGCCCTGCGGGGAGATGAGCCTCGCCGCGATGAGGTGGACCGACGAGGACTCTTGCCCCGACGGCGAGGGCGTCAGCGTGTGCGAGGGCGAGGAAGACGCGGATGGCGCGGCAATCACTTTCGGCGGCTACGACAGCAACAACGACTGGGTCGTCGTGGTCGACACCCCCACCGCCAAGCCCCACAACTTCCGGCTCTCCCTCGACTGCCAGTGAGTTAGCCCGCGGCCCATGAACGCCTCCGGCGCGGGCCCGATCGTCGACCGTCCCTCCCCCGTGGTCTTGCGGCTGCTACCTCACGTGCACCCGCCACCGGCGCGCGTGCTCGTCGCCACCGCCGGCTCCGGGCACGAGGCCCGGGCGCTCGACGCGCGGGGCTACGACGTGGTGGTGGTCGAAGCCGGGGAGGCGCCGGGCGGTATCCCCGCGCTCGCGGCGCACTTCGTCGCCACCGACTTCGCCGGCGGCTTCGACCTCGTGTGCGAGCACGGCGGCATGGACACCGGCGACCGCCGCGCGTGGGTGGCCGCCGCGGCGCGGGCGCTCCGCCCCGGGGGGCAGCTATTCGGCAGCTTCGCGCCCGGCGACGTGAGCGCCCTGCTGCACCTGCTCGCGCCCGCCTTCGACGTGATTCGCTGCCACCCCGGCGGATTTTCCGACGGTCGCCTCGAGCTGGTCGCCGTCCGCCGCTAGGCTCCGGTAGAGTCCGCGCGTGGCCACCCTCGCCTTCGACGCCGTCGAGAAACGCTACGGCGCCGTGCGGGTGTTGCATCGCGTCGATCTTGGCGTGGCCGATGGCGAGTTCATCGTGCTGGTGGGCCCCTCCGGCTGCGGGAAGTCTACGCTGCTGCGCTGCATCGCCGGCCTCGAAGACATCAGCACGGGCGAGCTGCGCATCGACGGCCGCCGGGTGAACGAGGCGGCCCCGAAAGACCGCGACGTGGCGATGGTTTTCCAGAGCTACGCGCTCTACCCGCACATGACGGTGCGAGAGAACATGGGCTTCGCGCTCAAGCTGCGCGGCGCGCCCGACATCGACCGCCAGGTGGACGAGGCGGCGAGCATGCTCGGCCTCGGCCACCTGCTCGGGCGCTACCCCCGCGAGCTGAGCGGGGGTCAACGCCAGCGCGTGGCGATGGGTCGAGCGATCGTGCGGCGCCCCAAGGTCTTCCTCTTCGACGAGCCGCTGTCCAACCTCGACGCGGCGCTGCGCACGCAAGTGCGCGTTGAGCTGAAGAAGTTGCACGCCCAGCTTCGCACCACCACGGTGTACGTCACTCACGACCAGACGGAGGCGCTCACCCTCGCCGACCGCATCGTGGTGCTCAACCACGGCGTGGTGCAGCAGGTGGGCACGCCCGACGAGCTCTACCACGAGCCGGAGAACCGCTTCGTGGCTGGCTTCATCGGCTCGCCCGCGATGAACTTCCTCGAGAAGCTGGCCGATCACGTGGTCGGCGTGCGTCCCGAGGCCGTGCAACTGGGCGCGGGACCGCATGCCGCGACGGTGGAGGTCGTCGAGCGCCTCGGCTTCGAGTCGCACGTCCACTTGCGCCTCGGCGATGAGCCGCTCGTGGCGCGCGTGGAGGGGCCGGTCCCCAGCGGCGAGGTGCGGGTCGCCTTCGCGCGCAGCTACCGCTTCGATCGCGCCACCGGGGCCCGGGTGTGATCCTCCTCGGCGCGGCCGCCTTCGCCGGGGAGGTCACCCTCTGGCACGCCTGGCGCGGCGACGAGCGCGCCGCCCTCGACGCGCTGGTGAGCCAGTGGAACGCGGCTCACCCTGCCGACCCGGTCCAGGCCGTCTTCGTCCCCCACGAGTCGCTCGCCACCAAGGCCGAGGCGGCGATTCCCCACGGCAACGGTCCCGACCTGCTCGTGTTTGGCCACGACCGGGTGGCGGCCTGGGCGGAACGCGGGATCATCCTGGCCGTCGACCCCGGCGCCGGTTTCCTCCCCGTGTCGGTCGACGCCCTGCGCGTCGGCACGCACACCTACGGGTGGCCGTTGGCGTGCAAGTCGCTGGCGCTCTTCCGCAACCGGGCGCTGGTGCCCGAGGCGCCGCCGACCACCGCCGCCATGGTGGCCGCCGCCGAGGCTGCCGCCGGGCCCGATCGCTACGGCCTGGCCTGGGAGGTGGCGAGCGCCTACCAGAGCGCGCCCTGGCTGCACGGCATGGGCGGCGGGGTGCTGCGCGAGGGGGCGGTGGCGCTCGATCGTCCCGAGAACGTGGCCGGCCTCGAGTTGATCTCGCGGCTCCTGCCGCTGGCGCCGCCCGACCCCTCCGGCGCGCTCGTCACCCAGCTCTTCAACGAGGGCCGCGCCGCGATGGTCCTCAACGGCCCCTGGTTCCTCGGCGAGGTCAACCCCGAGATCGACTACGCGGTGTCGCCGCTGCCCGCAGTGAGCGAGAGCGGCCAGCCCGCGGCCCCCTACGTCACCGTGGAAACCTTGCTCCTCGCCCGGGAGGGCGCCGAGGCACGGGCCTTCGGCGCCTGGCTCGCCGGCCCCGAGGCCGCCGCCATGCGGCAGTCGCAGGGGCGCCAGGTGGTGGCCGCCCTCGACGTGCCGGCGCCCGACCCGGTGCTCGCCGCCTTCCGTGCCCAGCTGGAAACCGCGGTGGCGATGCCCACCTCCGAGGCCTTCGCGCTGCACTGGGAGCCCCTGGCTCGATCCTTGCGACGGCTCGTCCGCGGCGCGGCCACGCCGGCGCAGGCCGCCGCCGAGGCCCAGACCGACTACGCCATCGTGTCGCGACCGCCGCCGCCCGAGAGCAACCCGGCGCCCTGGCTCGTGGCCCTCGGTGTCGCTGTCGTGGCTGGCCTCGGGCTCGCCGTGCACCGCGCCCGGCAGGTGAACTGGCGCCCTTGGGCCTACGTCGTGCCGTGGTTGTTCCCCGCCTTCGCGGCGATGGTGCTGCTGGTGCTCTGTCCCTTCGTGGTGGGGGCCGGCGTGGCCTTCTTCGAGACCGACGGCCGGGAGTTCAGCTTCGTGGGCATCGCCCACTTCCTCGACATCCTGCTGGCGCGCGACTTCCCGCTTTCCTCGCCGCTCTCCTTCTGGTCCACCCTGCTCGTCACCGTGCTGTGGACGGTGGCCAACGTGGCCGCGCACGTCTCGCTCGGCGTGGCGCTGGCGCTGTTGCTGCGCGAGCCCTGGGTGCGGATGCGCGGCGTGTTCCGGGCGCTGTTGATCCTGCCCTGGGCGGTGCCCTCCTACATCACCGCCCTCACCTGGAAGGGCATGTTCCACCGGCAGTTCGGCGCCATCAACGCCATTCTCACCGCAGCGGGCGCCGAGCCGGTGTCGTGGTTCGGCAGCTTCGCCACCGCCTTTGCCGCCAACCTCGCGACGAACACCTGGCTCGGCTTCCCCTTCATGATGGTGGTGACGCTCGGGGCGCTCGCCAGCATCCCGCGCGACCTCGAGGAGGCCGCCGAGGTGGACGGCGCCTCGTGGATCGAGCGATTCCGCCACGTGACCCTGCCGCTGCTCCGGCCCGCCCTGCTCCCGGCGGTGATCCTCGGCAGCGTCTGGACTTTCAACCAGTTCAACGTCATCTACCTCGTGTCGGGCGGCGAGCCCGACGGCAGCACCGACATCCTCGTGTCGCAGGCCTACCGCTGGGCCTTCACCCGCGGGCACCGCTACGGATACGCCGCCGCCTACGCCGTCCTCATCCTCGGGGTGCTCTTGCTCTACGGCCGCCTGGCCAACCGCCTCGCCGGGAGGAAGGTGCTCTGATGCGCGCCCCCTCCGCCCCCCGCGTGATCGCCACCCACGCCGCGCTGCTGCTGCTCACCGTCGCGACGATGCTGCCGCTGTTGTGGGTGATCCGCATGGCGCTGTCGCCCTCCCAGGGCTTCAGCATCGGCCTGTCACTCACCGACTTCACCCTCGACAACTTCCGCAGCGTGCTCGCCACCACCACCTCCACCGGGGAGGCGCTCTTCGCACGCCAGCTGTTCAACAGCCTCGTCGTGAGCGCCGCCACCGCCGCGCTCGGCGTGGTGCTCGCCTGCACGGCCGGCTACGCGCTGTCGCGATGGAGTTTTCCCGGTCGCGAGCAGCTGATGGGCAGCTTTCTCGTGATGCAGATGTTTCCCGCCGTGGTGATGAGCGTGCCGCTCTACATGCTGCTCGACGCGCTCCACCTGCTCGACTCCCTCGCCGGCCTGGTGCTGGTGTACGCCACCACCTCGGTGCCCTTCGCCACCTGGAACCTCAAGGGCTACTTCGACACCATCCCACGCGAGCTGGAAGAGGCCGCCACCATGGACGGCGCCAGCCGCTGGACCACCTTCACGCGAGTGATCCTCCCGCTGGCGCGCCCGGCGATCGCCGTCACCGCGCTGTTCGCCTTCATGACCGCGTGGAACGAGTTCATCCTCGCCGCCACGCTGATGGGCGACGAGCGGGCGTACACTCTGCCCGTGGTGCTCAACGGCTATGTGGGCGAGTTCGGCGCGGAATGGGGCAAGTTCGCCGCCGGCTCGATCATCGTGAGCGTGCCGGTCGTGGCGCTGTTCTTCGTGCTCCAGAAACAACTCGTGGAGGGGCTCACCGCCGGGGGCGTGAAGGGGTGATCTGGCTCCTCGCCTGCTTCGACGCCAGTCGCCTCGACGATGGCGATGGCGACGGGCAGAGCGAGTTCGCCGGGGACTGCGACGACGACGACGCCGGCACCTTCAGCGGCGCCGACGAGCGTTGCGACGGCGCGGACAACGACTGCGACGGCGAGGTGGACGAGCAGGCCATCGACCGCGCCCACGACTACGCCGACAACGACGGCGACGGGCACGGCAGCGGCACGCCGGTGCTCCGCTGCGACGTCGCGGGCGCGCCGATCGCGGGCGACTGCGACGACGACGACGCCACCGTGTTCCCCGGGGCCGAGGAGACGTGCGGCGACGGCCTCGACCAGGACTGCGACGGCCTCGCCATCGACTGCTGCGACCCGCCCACCGAGGCGGTGACCGGCACCTGGGCCGCCGCTCCCGACGGCGTCGACACCTGGGCCTCGCGACTGGCCGTGCTCGACGACCTCGACGGCGACGGCGTGCGCGAGGTGGCCATCGGCTCCCCATTTTCGAGTGGAAACGCCGGTCACGCGATGGTGGCGAGCGGCGCCGACCTGCTCGGCGGCGGCACCACCACGCTCTGGTCGCGCACCGGGTGGTTCGACGAGTCGGCCGACGAGCTGCCCGTGGGAACCGGCGTCGGCAGCGCATTTCTCAGTCGCGATGACAATCTGGTGGTGGAGCACGCCGGGGACGACCTCGCCTGCCTCTACGATCTCGTAGCGGCCGATCCCATCGCCTGCGTGGACGACGTGTCTGACGGTCCCCCCTCCGCGCTCGGCGACGGCCTCCTGGTCCAGCCCGTGGCCGGAGCGCTCGCACGGCTAGACGCTGACTGGACCGTCGCCAGGCGCATCACGCTCACGACGGCGCTCTTGGTCGCGACGGTCGCCGACCTCGACGGCGACGGCCTCGACGAGGGGTACGCCGCCTCCACCGTCGATGGCGGCGCGTACGGCATCGACGCCGATCTCGCCTCCGCCACCTTCCTCGGCGCGCTCAGCGACGAGACGGTCTCGCTGCAGCCCGGGGGCGACGTCGACGGCGACGGTCTCGGCGACCTGCTCGCCGGCGTGGTCACCGGCGCCAGCGGCGGCGGGGGCGTGCTGGTGCTGCACGGCCCCTCCCCCGGGGTACACACGGCGCTGGTGGCGGGCGAGAGCACCAACGCGCGCGCCTACCTGGTGGAGCCTCTGGGCGACCTCGACGACGACGGTACCGCCGCCTTCGTCGTATCGAGCGACAGCGCCGGGCGTCCCTACGAGAATGGCGCCGCCTGGATCTTCGACGGTCCCCTCTCCGGCGTCGTGGGGACGAGCTGTGCGGAGATCACCCTCGCCGCGACCCAGGACCAGCTCGGACTGGGGCTCGGCATGGCTCACGGCGACCTCGACGGGGACGGCGTCGTGGAGTTGTTGCTGGGGGCGCCGTACGCGGGGGACGGCGCTCTCGTCGTCAGCGAAGCGGCGCGGGCTCGCTAGTCCTCCGGGCGCGCGACGCGACACGGGCTGGAGTCGCGACGCCGGCCTCCGGAGCTAGCGCAGCAGCTCGCCTACCCGCGCGCGCTTGACGAAGCGCCCGCCCTTGTCGGTCTCCGCGCTCGACTTGTGCACGATCACCCGGCCGCGGCTCAGCACCGTCTCGCTCCAGCCGGTCATGGTGTGGCCCTCGTAGGCCGAGTAGTCCACGCGCATGTGGTGGGTGCGCGGGTCGTTCACGCTCACCACCCGCGTTTCATCCGGGTCGAAGATCACGATGTCGGCGTCGGATCCCACGGCGATGGTGCCCTTCCTCGGGAACAGGCCGAAGGTCTTGGCCGCCGAGGTGCTGGTGAGCTCCACCCAGCGGTTGAGGCTGATCTGGCCGGTGCGCACGCCACCGTCGTAGAGGGCGGTCACGCGGTTCTCCACGCCGGGGGCGCCGTTGGGGATCTTGGTGAAGCTGTCGCGACCGAGCTCCTTCTGTCCCGTGAAGCAGAAGGGGCAGTGATCGGTGGCCACCGCGGACAGATCGCCCATGCGCAAACCCTGCCACAGCGACCCCTGGTTCCACTTCTCGCGCAGGGCCGGCGTCATCACCCACTTCGCCCCCTCGAAGTTCGGCTTGTCGTACCAGCTCTGGTCGAAGAAGAGGTACTGCGGGCAGGTTTCCGCCTGCACGTCGACCCCGCGGGCGCGGCCGATCTTCACCTGCTCGAGCGCGTCGTGACTCGACAGGTGGACGATGTACAGCGGCACCTTCGCCACCTCGGCGATCGCCACCGCGCGATGCACGCCCTCGGCCTCCATGCGCGTGGGACGAGTCTTGGCGTGCCAGCTGGGCTCCTTGTGGCCAGCGTCCACCGCCTCGCGGATGATCTCGTCGATCACGATGCCGTTCTCGGCGTGCATGCAGATGCGGGTGTTGTTGAGACCGGCCTGGCGGAAGGTGCGGTAGAGCGTGCCGTCGTCGACGTAGAGCACCCCCGGATAGGCCATGAACAGCTTGTAGGAGGTGACGCCGGCCTCCGCGAGCTTCTCCATCTCTCCCAGTCGCGACACCGGCATGTCGGTGACGATCATGTGGAAGGCGTAGTCGACCACCGCCTTGCCCTCCGCCTTCTGGTGCCACACCTCCAGGCCGTCGAGGGTGGACTGGCCCTTCTGCTGGATGGCGAAGTCGACGATGGTCGTGGTGCCGCCGTGGGCGGCGGCGAGGGTGCCAGTGTGGAAGTCGTCGGCCGAGGTGGTGCCACCGAAGGGCATGTCCATGTGGGTGTGCGGGTCGATGCCACCGGGGATGACCAGCTTGCCCGAGGCGTCGAACACCCGATCGGCCGTCACGTTGAGGTCGCGACCGATTTGCTTGACCGACTCACCCTCGATGTAGATGTCGGCGATGTAGTCGTCGACGGCCGTGATGATACGGCCGTTCTTGATGAGGATGGACAAGGCGCGCTCCGGGACGGGAGGGCGAACCTAGCCAGCCCCGGCGACCCCGCCTACTGCTCGCGCTACCGGCGCTCCCGCGCGCCCCATCTCGCAGCCACAAACGAGCTAGGATGCCCCCCCCGGAGCACCGATGACCAGCAACGAGATCCGCGAGAAGGCCAAGCGCTACCTGATGCCGAGCGTGATCCAGTACTACGAGGAAAACCTCGCGGTCGACCACGCCAAGGGCGTGCGGGTAACCGATCACGACGGGCGGGAGTACCTCGACTTCTTCGGCGGCATTCTCACCGTGTCGCTGGCCCACGCCGAGCCGAGCGTCGTCAACGCGGTGCGGGTGCAGGTGGAGCGCCTCGCTCACATCAGCACGCTCTACCCGAACGAGCCCATCGTCCACGTGGCGGAGCTGCTGGCCGGGATGATGCCGACGAGCACGGGCATCACCCAGAGCTTCTTCGTCAGCAGCGGCACCGAGGCCGACGAGATGGCGGTGATGCTCGCCATGAGCCACACCGGCAAGCAGGAGCTCATCGCGCTGCGCAACGGCTACTCCGGCCGCTCGGCGCTGGCGCAGAGCCTCATGGGCCACGCCAACTGGCGCGTGCTCCCCCAGCAGATTGCGGGCATCAAGCACGCGGCCCAGCCCGACTGCTACCGCTGCCCCTTCGGGAAGACCTACCCCTCGTGCGACATCCAGTGCGCGCGCGACATCGAGAACCTCATCCAGTACACGACGACCGGGCAGATCGCGGGCTTCCTCGCCGAGCCGGTGCAGGGCGTGGGCGGCTTCGTGGTGCCGCCGAAGGAGTACTTCCAGGTGGCGGTGGAGATCGTGCGCAAGTACGGCGGCCTGTTCATCGCCGACGAGGTGCAGACGGGCTTCGGCCGCACGGGCGAGCACTGGTGGGGCTGGCAACACTTCGGAGTCACGCCCGACATCGTGACCATGGCCAAGGGCATCGCCAACGGCCTGCCCGCCGCCAACTGCATGACGCGCCCCGAGATCGCCAAGTCGCTGCCGAGGCAGACCCTGTCGACCTTCGGCGGCAACCCGGTGGCGATGGCCGCCGCGGGCGCGACCATCGAGACGATGCAGCGCGAGGACATCCGCGCCCGAAGCCAGCGCCTCGGCGCGCACCTGCGCGAGGGCCTGCTCGCCTTGCAGCAGAAGTACCCCCGGAACATCGGCCAGGTGCGGGGCCTCGGGCTGATGCTCGCCATCGAGATGGTGGCCGACGAGCCCGCGGGCAATCGCACCCCGGAAGCGGCGCTCACCGCGCGGGTGTTCGAGAACAGCAAGCGCGAGGGCCTGCTGATCGGCAAGGGCGGGCGCTGGGGCAACTGCTTCCGCATCGCGCCGCCCATGCTCATCAGCGAGGCAGACCTCGACGAGGGGCTGCAGAAGCTCGACCGGGCGCTGGCCGCAGGTGGAGCCCAGTAACGGTTGTACCGCCTCTCCCCGCCCACCGAGGCCACGCTCGAGTCGCTGCTCGACCACGCGCGGGCTGGACCGCACAACTACGCCGAGGTGGGGCTGTCCCAAGGCAACGAGGCGCCGCCCGGGTACTGGCCCAACCGGGGACAGGCCACGCTCCCGGTGGCCTTCGACCACGCCTGCGAGGCCCTCCTGGGCTTGCAGATGTTCGACCTCGGCTGGCTGCGCGCCGTGGGCACGGTGGCGGTCGGCGAGCCCGTGGCGGTGACCACCCGCGTGCTCGGCGTGTGGACGGCGCAGGCCTGCCGCGTGATCTACGTGGAGCGCGAACAATCGCGCTTGCGCTGGGGCTACGGCACCGTGGCGGGGCACGCGATGGCCGGCGAGGAGCGCTTCGAGCTGCGACGCGAGGGCGACCGCGTGGTCTACGAGGTGTTCTCCTACTCCCGGCCAGCCACCCTCTTCTCGCGCCTGGCGCTGCCGCTGGTGCGCCCCCTGCAACGCCGCTTCGCCGTGGATAGCGCCGCGCGGATGGCCCGGTGCTGATCGGCCTCGGCGTCCTGGCGTGGCTGTTCACCACCGGCGATACCGTGTCGCGACTCGTGTACCTGTCGATGCTGGCCTATGTGCCGCTATCGGCAAGGTTGCTCCTCGGCCCGAGCACCTGGCGCGAGTTCATGCTCCTGGCCGCCGCCCTGCTCGCCGTGCTCGGTGGCCCAGGCGCCGCCTACCTCTGGCTGGCGGCCACCGTCGGACTGGCGATGACCGCCCTTCTCGCCGCCCGGCGCGAGCCCTCCGGCTGGCTCGTGCTCTTCCCACTCGCCTACCCGGCGGTGGGCGCGGGCTGGTGGCTCGCCGCGCGGCAGGGGTGGACACCCCTGAGCTTTGCCGAGCCCATCCTGTCGCTCACGGCGGCGCACTTCCACCACGCCGCCCTCACCCCGCTGGCGGCCGCCATCCTGCTGTCGCGACAGGGCGGTTCCCGGGCGCTGACGCTGGCCCTTTGCGCCTTGCCGCCGCTGGTCGGCCTCGGCATCGCTTTCTCCCCAGCGCTCGAACTCGCGGCGGCGGTCAGCTTCGCCGGTGCGCTGGTGGCACTGTCGATCCACCAGCTCGCCTACTCCCGCCGGGTCTTCGCCCGGAGCCCGCTCGCGGGCGGGCTCCTCGGCGCCGGCGCGCTCTTTCTCGTGGCCGGGATGGCCCTCGCCGCGTGGTACGCCGTCGGCCAGTACACCGGGCTCGATGCGCCCAGCATCCCCACGATGGTGCAGACCCACGCCGTGCTCAACGGCGGCGGATTTGGCGCCACCACCCTGCTCGGCTGGTGCATCGCCAGCCGAGTGGCTGCGCAGGAGAACCCATGAAAGTGCTCGTGGCCGGCTCGTCCGGGGTTGTCGGCAGCCACCTCGTCGCCGCGCTCGCCGCCCGCGGTGACGAGGTCGTCCGCCTCGCCCGCCGCACACCCGGGCCGGTCACTGGCGTATGATGCCGGGGGAGGCCCTCC
>VGRE01000064.1 GCA_016875435.1 Deltaproteobacteria bacterium
TGGGGCACCCGCTCGGCGTGCCCGGTCCCGCGGCCCTGCTGGAGTCACTCTTGCCCACCGGGCTTCGTTCACCCGCGCGCTGGGCGGCGGTGGCGCATGCCGGGCTCGCCCTCGGGGCGGCGGGGGCGCTGTCGCGACTCGGCGGCTGGCGCCGCTGGGTGGCCTGCGTTCTCGCCCTGGCGCTGGTGTACGCGGAGACGCCCCGCCCGCGCACCCGCGCCGTGCCCACCTGGCCGGCCGAGCTGCGGGCCGCGCTCGACGCCGCGCCGCCCGGTCCCCTGCTCGACCGCGCCGGCAAGGACGCCTGCGGCCACGCCCGCTACGCCGTGGCCGTGGAAACGCGACGCCCGCTGCTCGGCGGCAACTACGCGCGTTTTTCCTCGGTGCTCCAGGGCGTCAACCAGCGGCTCGGTTTCTGGCCCACCCAGGAGACCGTCGCGTACCTCCAGGCTCTCGGCGGCGCCGTGGTGGTGGAGCACCCGCCGCTACGCCCCATGCCCCCGTGGGTGGCCTGCCAGGAGGTGGCGAGGCACCGGGTGTGCGTCGTGAGCGGGGGCTAGCGCACCCAGATCGCCTGCGCCCCGCCGACTGAGCCGTAGTACACGAGGTTCTGCATCCAGCCGGCGTAGAGCCAGTAGCTGCCGTCGCCCCCGCAGAGGGTGAGCCCCTCGTTGGCGTAGGCGCTCTCGGAGAAATCCCAGCCCGAGCCGAGCAGGCCGTGCCCCTTGCAGTCGAGCGGGGCGCCGCCGGGATTGTTCACCGCGCCGCTGCCGCTGTCGGTGTAGCTCGCGGGCCCGCCGCACCAGTAGTAGCCCGTTTCCCCGCCGTACAGGAAATAGCCCGGTTCCCCGAAGCGGACGCGCAGCTCGCTCCGGGGGATGGCACGCGACGTGTAGCTGCGCGAGCCACGGTAGGCGGCGGTGAGCCGTAGCTCGGTGAAGTCGAGCGACTCGATGTCGAGCGACGACAACACCGCCGCGGCCGAGTTGCTCGCTTCCTCCGGCGAGATCGACAGTCCCTCGACGGCGCTCTCCGCCGCCCCGAAGTCGCCCTGGTTGCCAGTGCTGGCGGTGTTGCGTGCGAAGGCGAGCATCCAGCCGCCGTCATCCATGTCGCAGTACAACTCGGCCACCGTGCCACTCGGCAACGCGATCCATCGCGCCCCGTCCGGCACGGCGCCGACCTCGGCGTAGATCGCAGCGCAGCTCGCGGCCGGGCAGGCGGCGTCGGCGCCGCTCTCCTCGGAGGCCACGCCGTCGCAGTCGTAGTCCACCGTGCCACAGCCCTCGGGGGCGCCCGGGTACTTGCTCGCGTCGGCGTCGTCGCAGTCGCCGGGGCTCACGCTCGTCCCCTCCCCCACCGCGCAGGCCGACACCAGGACGGACTCGTCGCCGTAGCCGTCGCCGTCGGCATCGGCGTAGAAGGCGAGACCGTCCACCGGGCTCTCGTCCACCTCGCCGTCGCCGTCGTCGTCCACGCCGTTGCACACCTCCGGCGACGCGCTGCCGCCGGTGTCCGGGTCGGCGCTGTCGCGCCGGGCGACGGAATTGCCACGAGCGCAGGCCGAGAGGAGCAAGCCCAGAAGCCCGAGCCAGAGCGGCGAGGCCCCGGTGCTGCAGCCGCAGTCCTCGCCGCCGGCAATCGTCACCCCGGGCGCCTCGCCCTCGTCGAGCTCCACGATGCCGCTCCCCTCCCCCCGCAGGGCGGAGAAATCCTGCTCGCCCGCGTCCCAGCGGTTCGGCGCGGCGTAGGTGGACCGGGTGCTGGCGCCGTAATGCTCGCTGTCGCCGGCCACGCTCGACGAAGGGTTGGCCAGGAGCGCGCCCACCTCGTGCGCGCCGACGCCGCGGCGCGGCGACAGGCCCTCGCCCTGCCAGTCGGCCCGCAAAAAACCATCCGCGTCGAAGGCGCGCAGTTGCCACTCGTGCGGCGTCACCCGGAATCCCTCCGAAACTGCGTAGTCGCCGCCGGGGGTGGCGCGCAGTTGCAGCCGCCAGTCGCCGCCGTCCGGGTCGACCGATGCGTCTTCCGGCAGGTTGGCGCTAATCGTCAGGATGCTCCCCGCCCGCAGGGGCGGCATGCTCGACGTCAGCTCGATGGTGCCTGCCTCGCCGCGCAGGTCGCGCAGCTCGAAGCGCCAGCCGGCGAGCGACACGTCGCGGGTGGCCACCCACTCGATCCACGCGCCGCCGTTACCCGGCGAGCGCCCCAGCGCGTCGTCGGCGCCGCTGCCCTCGAAGCCGCGCTCGTCGAGGTACTCCCCGCCCCCCACCGCGTTCCACTCGTTGAGCACCAGCGCTGCCGGGCCCTCGACCCAGTAGGTGGCCGTCTCGACGGGCCCCCAGGTGTCGCCTTCCCGCAGGCGCGCCGACACCACGCGGCTCCCCGAGAGCACCACGTCGACGGCCACGTCGCTCTGGACCGCGCTCGCCGACAGGCCGCCCCCGGGCGCGCGCGGGTCGGTGCCATCGAGGGTGTAGACCACCTGCTGCCCGAGGGGCGCCGACACCCTGACCGTGCTCCCCGCCGCCACCGTGCCCGGGCCGAGCGACAGCGCGGGCGCGGGCACCGGGTACCAGCCCTGGCTCTCGCACTGTCGCAACAACTCGTCGGTGCGGTAGGGGAAGAACTCGTACAGCAGGCGATCACGCTCGGTGATCCACTCGTCGTCGCGATCCCACCAGCCGTAGCCCCAGCGAGCGCTCTCGGCCACCACCGCGTCTTCGATCTTACCGGCAATCCAACTGTACCTTTCTGCGGCGCGCTCCGGGGTGAGCGGACCGCTGGCCTCCAGGTTGCGGTGGATGCTGTCGGCGAGCTTCACCATGAAGTCCGGGTGGGCCTCGGCGAGCAGGGTGGCGAAGAGCTGCGAGGGTCCGGGCTGGTCGGTGATGTCCACCGTCCAGTCGTAGTACAGGCAGATGTCGGAGTCGGAGGAGTAGAAACGATAACCACCGGACTCGGCCTCGCTCGGCCCGGCCGCCATCCAGTTGTGCCAGTAGGTCCAGTCCCAGGCGTTGCCGGCGTAGAAGTTGAGCACCATGTAGTCGATGAAGTGATCGACGTTCATGTAGAGGCTGATGTTCTCGTAGTCATACGCGTAGGCCAGCACCGCCGACCAGGCCTCGCCCGAGCCCTGCATCACGTTGCCCTCGTTCACCGCCTCGTAGTCGTCCTCGTCGCCGCCCATGTACTGGGCCAGGAACGCCGAGCCGAAGCGCTCGCGCACGTAGAACAGGCCGTAGTATTGCCCATTGACATAGACGTGGCCGAAGGCCACGTGCGGGGCGAGGTGTCCCATGGCGAGCTGGGACGCGTCCATCCAGGGGTTGCGCGTGTATTGTCCCTGGGCGCCGAGGTAGAAGACCGAGTCGTGACCGGCGCGGAGCGACAGCGCGTCCTGATCGCGCGACGGCGCCACGCCCTCGTCGTCGAGCGGCCAGAAGTCGTACTCCACGTTCGACGCGCCGTACTCGGATCGGAAATACAGGCGGATGCTGTTCTTTGGGTAGCCGAGCGAGGTGGTGCCGCTGAGCGCCGCGCCGCAGTTCACGTGCAGGTCGTCCCCGTCCGGCACGATGTACTCGGCCGACACCGCCTGCTCGGCCGTGGACAGGGCGGCCGGAGCGACGATCGACAGGCTCGGCAGCTCAGCCAGCGTCTGGAGGACCACGGGACCGTAGACGGGGTCGCCGGTGATGCCGGCGTCCATGCTCGACTGCATCACCACGTCGGCCGGGAAGATGTAGGTGTGGGTGACGGTCTCGCTGCTCTCGCCATCGACCACGCTCATCGCGCGCAAGAGCGTGGTGCCGTCGATGTCGATGGCGCCGGTGTAGTCGAGCGAGGGCGCGCTGCCGTCGGTCGAGTAGTAGATCGCCCCCTCTCCGGCGAGCGACACCGAGAAAGCTTCTTCGAACACGCCACGTTCCACGCTGAAGGTGGGGGGATCGGCGGCGAGCGCGAGCGGGAGGAGCAGCACGTGCGGCAGTCTACACGGGCGCTACATTCCCCGGATGGACTTCCACGGCCGCGCGGTGAACTGCTTCCTCGGCCTGGCCCTGGGCGACGCCTACGGTCGCCCCCTCGAGTTCACCCGCGGCGCGGCGATGCGCGCGGTGAAGGTCGACACCTCGCGCCTGCGGTGGACCGACGACACCCACATGTCGCTCTACCTGGCCGAGGCGGTGGCGGCGCACGGCCCGGGACCGCTCGACGATGAACGCCTTGGGCGCGCCATCGGCGACGCCTTCCTGCGCTGGGCGGCCGACCCGCTCACCCCTTCCACCGCCCCCGGGAACACCTGCCTCGCCGGCGTGCGTAACTACGCGCGCGGGGGCGACTGGCGCACCAGTGGCATCGTTGCCAGCGACGGCTGCGGGGCCGTGATGCGCATCGCGCCCCTGCCCATGCGCTTTGCCGGCGCCGAGCTTGACCGGGCAGCGGAGATCTCGAGCCTCGTCACCCACGCGCACCCCAACGCCATCGACGGCGCCGTGGCCGGCTGTCGCCTCGTCCGCGCCTTGCTGGAGGGCGAGCCGCTGTCGCCCGCGCTGGTGCTCCGCCTCGCGGGCGACAACCTCACCGGCGAAGCCCTGCGCGCCGCCGTGGCGGTGGGCTGTGACGAGCACCGCATCCCGCCCGGCGACGGCGGCTGGCGCTCTCCGAGCGCGCTGGGCATCGGCGTGGCGGCGGCGCTCTCCGGCCGCGACTTCGCCGGTGCCATCGACCTCGCCGCGCGTATCGACGGCGACAGCGACAGCACCGCGTGCATCGCCGGCATGCTGCTGGGGGCGGCGGGCGCGGCGTTGCCCGCGGCGTGGCTCGAGGGCTTGCAGGAGCGGGATCGCATCGCGGGGGCGGTGCCGGGGTAGAGGGCGCCACCGCGCCCCGCGCAGGTGTAGCGCCCGGCAGCTGGGACCGCCTAGCGCAGGGCTGGGACGCGGTGGTGGCGCTGAAGCAGGAGATGGACCACGGGCGGCGGGTGCGACTGCGGCGGATCGGCTTCAGCGAGTGCGGAGGCGGGGCGGCTGTCGGGGTTGCACGCCCGGAACTTCATGTAGCGACGCTGTCCGGCAACCGCGACCGCCCCACCACGCGCGACATCACGAAGAACACGCTCACGCCCACGACGCCGATGAGCGCCTCGAGGATGAGCATGTCGTGCGGCGTGTGGCCGAGGTGACGGTCGACCATCGCGGCGAGGCCCCCGAGCCACGGCGCCGTCGCGACGGCATTCTGCGTGGGGTCGGCGGTCCAGGCCAGCAGCAGCCCGAGCCACCAGATGGGGAAGTTCGAGATCGAGGCGTAGAGGTTGTACTTGGTCGCCGCCGAGCCCGTGCCCATCGCGTTGAGCACGGTGGCGGTGAAGGCCGCGTAGGCAAGGCCCACGCCGAAGTTGTAGACCATCGACCAGCCCACGAACATCGCCACCGTGCGCGGCGAGTAGGCCATGCCCACCGCCACGAGCCCGAGGAGGAGGCCAAACACGGCATATGCCGTGCGCGGGCGCATCCGGTCGCAGGCGTAGCCACCCACGAGGCAGCCGAGCGCCATGATCACCCCGGCCACCGTGCCCTGGATGGTGGCCACTTCGTTTGCGCCCGCGCCCCACTCGGCCGCCACCGCCGCCTGGGTGAGCACGCCCGCCGCCGCGCCGGTGCCCACCGGCGAGAAGCACAGGATCGCGGCGAGGAGCCCGCCCTTGCTGCGTCCCATGTCAGCGATGTCGCGACCCACCTTGCGCAGGGCGCCGCGCACGCCGCCTTCCACCTCGTGGCGCGGCGTGTCGGGGAGCCAGCGCAGGCCGATGCCGCAGAGCAGGAAGGAGGCGCCCATGATCACCCCGGCCAGCCAGGGCCAGGGCAAGCCCTCCAGCATGATGAGCCCGAGCCCGCCGCCCACGCCGCTGCCGCCGAGGTTGCCCACCTGGAACCAGCCCGAGGCGCGGCCCTGCTCGGTCTCCGGCGTCGCGTGGGCCATGATCGCCTCCACCGCCATGCCGACGATGCTGTTGACCACCGCGCCGGCCGCGACCATCGCCAGGAGCAGCGGCATGTTCTCCTGGTTGATGGGGAACGACGCCAGCCCGATCACCGCCACCGCCGAGGTGCTCGTGGCGATGTGGTACCAGCGCTTGGGCGTGAGGGTGACGTCGACCACCGGCGCCCATGTCCACTTCATCCAGGAGATGGCGAGCTGCACCGCGCCGAAGAGCGCGCCCTCGGTGATGGTGAGCCCGTTCTTGGTGGCGAGGAAGGTCATCGCCACGGCGACGAAGCCGCCCATCGCGCCAAAAGGGAAGTAGAGAAGCGCGTAGATCGCGGGGTGGGGGAGTTTCTTCATGGCCTAGCGTGGCCTCCCGCCGAGGTGCGGCTGCGGCGGACCGAGGTTCTGGTTAGCAGCGAAGTTCTTGGGTAGTTTCCCGGCGGCGCGGGCCTGCTCGATGAGTACTTCCTGCGGGATGTGCTCGGGGAAGAACTGGTACCAGGGCTCGCCGAAGGCCTTGAAGTCGGGCTTCTTCCGGTTCTGCATCGCCTCCTGCACCGCGATGAGTCCCGCCGACTTGGGCGATCCCTTGAGCCCGCGGCCGACGACTTGCAGGGCCTCGTCGCGACGCCGGGCCTCGTTGAGGATGTAGGCCCACACCCCGAAGAACAGGGCCTCGTTGCTGGCGGGGCCCTCGGCCGCGGCGAGTGTCTTGTCCGCGCCGTTGGTGTCGTTCTCGCGGTGCTGGCAGGCGGCGAGCATGGCGCGGGCGCGCCAGTCGCGGTTCCAGGACTTCTGCAGGTGCGCCTTCGCGCTGGCGAAACGTTCTCTCGAGGCGGTGACCTGCCGCTGCATCATCATCGAGCAGGCCTCGAGGTAGTCGAGCCCGCCGAGTTGCGCCTCCACCTGCTTCTCCACGAGGATCTGCCACCTGCCCAGCGGCAGGGCGCTCTCCATCGTGGCGCGCGCCACCGCCATCTGCCCGCCCTGGAGTTGCTCCATCGCCAGCTTGAAGATCGTCTCCACCTGCTTGCCGGTGCGGCGGGCGAGGAAGAAGAACGCGGCGATGAACACGAGGAGCGCGGGCACGAAGCCCGCGATCCAACCGGCCGCCCACGCGCCGAGGCCATAGCCGAGCAGCGAAGCGCCGCCCGCGATGAGGAGGTTGTACATGGCCCGCCGCGGCTAACTCGCGGGCATCAACTACTGCGCGAAGCCGGTGTCGAAACCCTCGCCCTGGAGCACCGCGATCACGTCGCCCGACACGCCGGTGATACCGCCCTCCGACTCCACGCCGTCGCCCACGGTGTAGGTGTCGCTGTAGGTGTAGTCGCCAGCGAAGCCGTCGCCCGACCAGGACACCGTCGCCTCGTACTTGAACGAGTGAGTTGTGTCTTGCGACGAGGACCACGTGCCCTTGAGCATCATGTCGAAGCTGTTGCAGTTGTCCTCGTGGGCCACGAAGCTGCCCGTCCACGTGGCGCTCTGACCGTCGACCTCGGCCGGGTCGCCCATGCGCTCACGCACGTCGATCGCCGTGATGTTGACGCTGTCGCTCCCGGTCTGGTAGGTGAGATCCCACCGCCACCAGCCGTTGACCGGCGCCGCGTAGCTCACGCCGTCGTAGCCCTCGACGGTAGCATTCGCAGCCTTGGCGGCGCCGTCGGTCGAGATGTTCAACGCGTCGTGGAACACCGCGTAGGTTCCATTGACGCGGTTGGGCTTGCTGCAGTCGGCGTCGCAAGCCAGGAGGGCTATGAGGAAGGCGACCATCGCCGGAAGGATATCACGCTCGGCGGCGTTAGGCCGCATCTGTGCCCGCGCGTTTTCCCGTCCTCGACTCCGCCGCCTGCGTGCCCTGTGGCCTCTGCGAGGTGGCGTGCGTGGAGGCCCGCTATGGCTGGCACGACCTGGCGCCCGACGACCCGCGGGTGCTCGAGCGCCGCCGCCTGCGCGTGCGCGAGGTGGCCGGCCTCCCCGCGCTCGACGTCTGTTTCCACTGCGCCGAGAGCCCCTGCGTGCCGGCTTGCCCCCACGACGCGCTCTTGCGTTTCCGCGACGGCCGGGTGGAGCTCATCGAGTCGCGCTGCACCGGCTGCGGCAAGTGCATCGCCGCCTGCCCCCACGGCGCCATCCGCCGCGTGGTCGACCTCGACATCGCGGTGAAGTGCGATGGCTGCGCGCCGCTCGGCGGCGAGCCCGCGTGCGTGCCCGCGTGCCCCAGCAAGGCGCTGTCGCTCACCGTGCGATAGCGGGGCGCTCATGGCCATCGAGCTGCGCTGTTTCACCTACATCGACATCCTCCAGCCGCAGACGGCGTCGTTCCTGGCGACCGTGAGCCGGGGCTACATGCCGCTCGAACGGCAGGCCGCCCTGTTCTTCGAGGTGGCGCCGGGCATGGACATCAACATCGTCACCGACATCGCGCTCAAGCGCACGAGCTGCACGCCGGGAATGCAAATCGTGGAACGGCAGTTCGGTTGCCTGCAGTTGCAGCACTACGACCAGGGCCAGATCCGGGCCGCCGGCGAGGCGGTGCTCACCGCGCTCAACCTCTCCGAGAAGGACCGCCTCAAGCCCCGGCTGGTGAGCGCGCAGACGATCACCGGCGTCCACGGCTACCACGCGCAGATCACCAACCGCATGCGCCACGGCAACTTCCTCGACGAGGGACGCACGCTCTACGTGATGGAGGTCCACCCCGCCGGCTACGCGCTCATCGCTGCCAACGAGGCGGAGAAGGCTGCGAAGGTCGATATCCTCGAGGTGATCAGCTTCGGCGCCTTCGGCCGCGTGTACCTCGGGGGCGACGAGGAGGAGATCAAGTGCGCCGCCGAGGCCGCCGTGGCGGTGCTCGAGAGCTTCGACGGCCGCCCCAACGAGGGCCCGGGCGCAACTTTCTACTGAGAAATCGTCGCGTAGAAGTAGCTGCGGTCTGAGCGATCGTCGCTGTCCCGCGGGTCGAGGATGAAGTCGACCGTGGAGCCCACGCTCACGTCGACATCCTTGTCGAGATCGGCGCCGCCGTCGTCCCAGCCCTCGATGTACCAGGCCCAGCGCATCACGCCGTCGACGTACACGTAGCCGTTGACGCCGTTGGTCTCGCCGTCGATCGCCATCTTGGCGAGGTGTCCCGACAGGTGGACCGTGCCGTCGACCGTCGACACCCAGCGACGCACCGCCCACTGCTCCACCGGCAAGCGCCCGCCGGTGGTGGTCTCGCCGTTCGGATGCATCGTCTCGGCGTCGATGAAGGTCCAGTAGTTGCCGCCGGTGGCCGCGTACCAGCCCGGGTCGGGCTCGCCGTAGTTGTAGGATGCCATCTCGACGAAGGTGTTGTCGCCGTCGGGCTCGATGTAGCCGTACCACCAGCCGTTCTCGCCCTGGACGTCGGAGAAGCCGGTGATCGAGTCGGCGAGCGTGACCGGCTCGCCGCCGCCGGTGCCGGACTCGCCGCTGTCGCCGGTGTCGAGGGGCGTGCTGTCGCCGGCGGTGTCGGGCGGCACCTCCCAGTCCAACTCGCCGGCGTCGCCGCCCTTGCTCTCCGAGCCGGGCGGCGAGGTCTCGCAAGCGATGAGCAGCAGGAACATCACGCCCTCCAAACCAGAAAGATACCGCCCGGAAAGCATCACTTCTCCGCTGTATGTGTCACGGTACGCAACGGCCGATGTCAGAGTCTGCCTGGGAATCGCAAAAAACAAAAATCAGCGAGAGAAGGCAGGTGCGCCACCCTTGCGCGGGTCGCTCGCGGCGTCGAAGTCGCCCCGGCGCGACACCACCACCTGCACGCTGCTGAAGGGTTTCTCGATGGTCCGGACGTCGTGACCGGCGGCCCGGAGCGTGTCGCCCGCCGCGAAATCGGCCTCGACGATGGCCGCGTTCGGCATCCACTGGTGGTGCCAGCGCGAGCGCGACACCGCGTCGCTCGCCGCGGCACCGTCGTCGAGGATCGCGCGCAGGACGGCGGTGGTGGCGGTGATGATGAAGGGGCCGCCGCTCGCGCCGACGGCGATCTCCGGCTCGCCGTCGGCACCGAGCACGATGGTCGGTGTCATCGACGACAGCGGCCGCTTCCCCGGCGCCACCGCGTTCTGGGCGCCCTGCACGAGGCCAAAGGCGTTGGGGACGCCGAACCGGGTGGCGAAGTCGTCCATCTGGTTGTTGAGCACGATGCCCGATCGCCCGGCGATGACGTGCGAGCCGAAGCTGGTGTTGATCGTGGTGGTGAGCGCCACCGCCACGCCCTCGGCATCGATGGCGCTGATGTGCAGCGTGCCGTGGTCGTCGGCCGGCGGCGGCGAGGGCGCGTAGTGCTCGGGCGGGAAGGTTTGCGGGCCGCAGTCGGCGGCGATGGTGGCGAGGTAGCGCGGATCCAGCAGGCCCGGGACGTCGATGGCGGCAAAGTCGGGATCGCCCCCGAACGCGGCGCGGTCGGCCATCGCGTGCTTGGTGGCCTCCACCTCGCAGTGCAGGCTGGCGCCGGGGCCGGCGCTGCCGAGCACCTGGAGCAGGGCGATGCCCCCGGAGGAGGGCGGCGGCATGGTGAGGACGGTGCGGCCCGCGTAGCGACCGAGCAGCGGCTTGCGCAACTTCACCTTGTAGTTCTTGATGTCGTCGAGGGTGACGAGGCCGCCCTGCGCGCGCGCGGCGTGGACCATGTCCTCCGCCACCCAGCCGCCGCGGAACGCCTCGCCGCCGGAGTCGACCCAGGCGCGGAGCGCCTCCGCCAGCCCGGGACGGCGATTGCCGGCGAGGAACAACGCCCGCATGTCGGGTGACTCCTCCAGCGAGCGCGCGAGGTGCTCACCGGTGGGGAAGCCCTCCTCGGCGAGGCGGATAGCCGGCCCGGCGATCGTCGCGAGCGTGGCGCGACCATACATGCGGTGCAGCTCGGCCAGGCCGATGCCCTCGCTGGGCACCGCCACGGCAAGGCCGCCGCGCGTGGAGGCTCCCGCCGTGGCGTAGGCGTCGATGCTCGCCGCGGCCGGGGCCACCTCGCGGAAGTCGAGCACGTTGGGCTCGCCCTCCGCCGGTACCACCAGCGCGAAACCGCCGCCGCCCAGGCCCGAGCCCGAGGGCTGGACCACGCCGCTGGCGAGCGCAGCCGCGATGGCGGCGTCAACGGCGTTGCCCCCGGCGCGCAACACGCTGGCGCCGGCCTCCGAGGCCAGGACGTGATCGGCCGCCACCGCGCCGGGGACAGGCATCGTCCCATCGAAGCGCTGGGTGGCGACCGCAGGCTGCATGTCGCCGTCGAGGTCGCGCTTGGCGCAACCAAGCAGGAAGAACGCGGCTAGTAACGCCACGCCACGAAGCCCAGGGCGAGCAACACCTGCGCCACCCACAGCGGGATGCCCACGGTGAGTCGGCTGCGAGTGAGGATCAGCATCGGCAGCCCTCCGCCCACCGCCACGCCGATCCGCAGCGCGTCGGGCGCCCAGTCGCCGCGGAGCTGCGTGGCGTGGCCGAGCAGGTCGCCCGCGAGGAGGGCCACCCCGGCCTCCGCTCCGAGCCCGCCCAGCAAGGCGGCCACCGCCGCCACCGCGACCGGCGCGCGCCCGGGCAGGGTGAGCGGCAAGTTCTCCACGACGTTGGCCCCGAGATCCGGCACGCCGCCCAGCATGAACAGCCAGGTGACCAGCGCGAGCCACAGCGGCACCAGCGCGGCGCCGAGGAGGCCACGCGCCGTGTACTCCGCCTGCAACACCGGGCGCTCGCCTCCCCGCGCGAAGCCCAGCGCCGCCAGCCCTAGGCCCAGCGCCGCCAGCGGCAGGCCGCCCCAGCCCAGGGCCAGCGCCGCCGCGCCGGAGGCCGGGCCGAGGAGCGAGGCCCCGCTCGCAGCCAGCACAAGCTTGGCCCGGCGCTTGTCGTCGGGCTCGCAGAGGGCGAGGCCGGTGGCCACGAGGAGGTCGCCGAGGACCGCGCTCGCGACGACGACGGCCCACCAGGACCGGGCGCGCACCAGCCCGGTGGCGGCGAGGGCCGCCCAGCCCGCCAGCGCCGCCGCCGCGAGCCAGGGCGGGTCGTTGATCAAGGACTCCACCATGAAGGCCGGGTGGAGAGCGCGGAGGCCCATCGCCACCCCGGCCGCCGCCACGATGTAGATCGGCAGCCACAGCTCGGCCCGCCGCGCGCGGGCGAGCACCAGCGCCAGGAGCCCGATCAGGCCGAGAGCGAGCGCGTTCCGGAAGAACGGGATGCTCAGCATCGGTCGCTGCGATCCACCACCGGGTTCGACATCGCCCCCACCCCTTCCACCGCCACCGTCACCCAGTCGCCCGCCTGGAGCGGGCCCACGCCCGCCGGCGTGCCGGTGATGATCAAGTCACCCGGCTCGAGCGTCATCACGTGGCTGATGTAGGCGATCAGCTCGGCCACCGAGAACACCATGTCGGCGGTGTTACCCTGCTGCCGCACCCGCTGGTTGACGTCGCAACCCACGGCGAGCTTTGCGGGGTCGAGGTGCGTGACGATGTGAGGCCCCACCGGCAGGAAGCTGTCGAAACCCTTCGCACGCGCGAACAACCCGTCTTCCTTCTGGAAGTCGCGCGCCGTGACGTCGTTGGCGCAGGTGTAGCCAAACACGTGGTCGAGCGCGCGCTCGGCGGTCACCCGGCGGCAGCGGGTGCCGATCACCACGCCCAGCTCCGCCTCGTGGTCGACCCGCTCGGTGCCCGGCGGGATCTCGATGGGCTGGCCCGCGCCGACGATTGCGCTCGGCGGCTTGAGGAACAACCTAGGCTTCTCGGGGATGGGCTTGCCCATCTCCTTCGCGTGGTCGCGATAGTTGCTGCCCACGCCCACCACCTTCGAGGGCGCCACGGGCGCGAGTAGCCGCGCGTCGGCCGCGGAGGCGCCCACCTCGCGGCCGCCCGCCCACGGGGCGCCGGTCAACAAGCGGAAGTCCGCGCCCTCGGCCCGCGCGAAGTGCTCGATGCCGTTCACCTCGACTCGCACGTAACGGTTCATCGCAGCGACCCCTCCAGCTCAGTCATCACCTCGCTCGGGTCGGCCGTGAACATGAGGAGGCCACGCCACACCCACTTCTGCCACTGGTAGTCGTCGATCGCGCCCTGCGCGACGGCGAGGTGACAACGCGGCAACTCCCCGCCGTAGGCCTCGGACAGCTCCGCGAAGAGGCGCTCGAACTCTTCCTCGTCGGGACGGTAGCCCACGAAGAGCACTACTTGTTGCCTGAGCAAGGTGCGTAGTTGCTTCTTGGTGTCGACGGCGATCGGCAGGCGCGCCGCGTCGGCGCGGGTGACTACCATCGTGTCGGGTCGCGACAAGGCACCACGCAGGCGGACCAGCGTGACCCGGCCGGGGGCGCGCGCCGGGATCGGGCTGCTCCGCCCGATCACGTCGAGGGCGAGGCCCTCCTCGGCGGCGGCCCGCTCGAGCATGTCGTCGTAGTTGGTGGTGAAGATCAAGGGAAAACGCTTGACGATCGCCCGGTGCGCCGCGAGCGGTTTCACCGCCTCGGCCCCGGCCGCCGCGCCGAGGTAGCTCAGCAGCGCCTCGCGACCCCTGGCGGCCTGGTAGGCCTCGGCGCCCTCCTCCACGCTCGGCACCACCCCCTTCTGCTTCCCCGCCGCCACCAGGGGCTTCTTCCACCCGAGCGCGCGGGCCAGCTCCTTCTGCTCGGGGTAGTCGGCCTCGGCCTCCTGCGCCGCCTCCAGGGTGGCGCGGTTGCCCACGAAAATCACGCAGCGGTCGTTCTTGACCGCCTCGATCACCTCGACCGGAAGATTCACGCGACCCCCACCTGGGCCTTCACCGCAGCGATGTGCGACCGGTCGCGCACCACCGCGCCCACCTGCCCCACCGTGAGCGCCGCGAGCCGCGACCCCAGCTCGCCGCACTTGCCGGCGCCCAGCCCGCGCAACCAGCCGTAGAGGAAGCCGCCGGCGTAGGTGTCGCCCGCGCCGGTGGTGTCTTTCACGGCGGCCGGGAACACGGGCACCCGGTAGCGCTCGCCGCCGTGCAGCACCACGCTGCCCTGGCCGCCCAGCTTGACGACGACGATCTCGGTCCAGCCGGCGAGCTCGTCGATGGCCTCGTCGACCGGCTTTCCGGTGACAATCTCCGCCTCCTCGCGGTTCAGAAAGGCGATGTCGGCGTGGTCCTTGATGATCCACTCCACGTCGGCGCGGATGGTGCGCGCCACGAACGGGTCGGCCACGTCGAAGCTCACCTTGGCCCCGGCCGCCTCGGCCTCGCTGAGCGCGGCGAAGGCCGTCTCGCGCACCGCGCCCCCGAGGAACTTGTAGCCCGTGGTGTGGAAGAGGCGCGCCTCGCGGATGTGCGCGCTCAAGCTGCCGAGCTTGCCGAGGTGGATGGCGGCGCCGAGGTCGGTGAGCATGGTGCGCTCGCCGTCTTTCGCGCTGATGAGCGACAGGCACTTGCCCGTGGGCAGCTCGCCGTGAACCTGGAGCGCATGGCCGCCGCAGGCGTCGGTGAGCGAGCGCCCGTATTGGGTGCCGAAGTCGTCGGCGCCCACCTGGCCGCCGTAGATCACCCGCGCCCCGCACAGACCGAGGGTGGAGATGGTATTGGCGCAGGAGCCGCCCGAGTGGATCTCCACGCCGAGGCCGTGCACGCGCTGGTACACCTCGAGCCAGCGCTCGTGCGGCACCGGGTGCATCTGGCCGCGGGTGAGACCGAGGTCGCCGAGGAGCGCGTCGTCGTCGATGCGGACGAGGGCGTCCATGATGGCGTTGCCGAGGCCGACCACTTCGTAGCTCACGCGGGCTCCCAGGGAGGGCGGCGTCTAACTCGCCGTTCGCGGTCTCGTGATAGTTCGTCGCAGTGCGCCAGCGTTTCCTCCGGCTCCTCCCCGGCATCGTCGTAAGCCTTGGCTTCACGCTCTGGTTCCTGGTGCGTGCTCACTGGGCCGAGCTGGCGCAGGCCTTGGGCGGCGTGGATCTCCGCTGGGTAGCGATCTCGGCGGTGATCCTCTTCACCGAGTTTGTGATCCGAGCCTGGCGCTGGAAGGTGCTGCTCTGGGAGATCGCCCCGAACGCGCGATTCAGCCGCCTGTTCGTGGCCACCACCATCGGCATGGCGCTCAACGTCGTGCTCCCGTTCCGCGCCGGCGACTTCGCTCGCCCCTGGCTCGGCTCGCGGGAAACCGGCACGCCGATGTTGCCGCTCTTCACCGTGGCGGTGATCGAGCGCGTATTTGATATCCTCGGCCTGCTCAGCGTCTTTCTCCTGATGCTGGCGGTGCTCCCGCCGCAGGCCGAGGCGCACGGCGAGCTGGTGACCAACCTCAAGCTCTACGGCAGCGCCTTCGGCGTGGCCGGCGTGCTGGGCCTCGGCACCTTCCTCGTGCTCGCCGCCCAGGAGGCCCGCGCGCGCTCCACCTTCGTTCGCCTGGCCTCGCTGGCCCCGGGGCCGGTGGCCAACAAGTTCATCACGCTCTTCGACGGCTTCGTGGGAGGCCTGTCCTCGGTGCGCTCGGGCAAGCACCTGGTCCAGGCCGCGCTCTTGTCGATGCTGCACTGGTTCAACGGCTCGCTGAGCATCTTCGCGCTGATGCACGCCTTCGGCATCAGCCTGCCCTTCGCCGCCTCGTGCTTCACCACGGTGGCGATCGCGCTCACCGTGGCGCTCCCGCAGGCACCGGGCTTCTTCGGCGTCTTCCACGTGGCCATCGAGAAGACGCTGGTGCTCTGGGGGCAAGACGCCGGCCCCGCGCAGGCCTTCGCCATCATCTTCTGGGGCGTGTCGTTTCTGCCGATCACCACGATGGGCGCCTTCTACTGGTGGAAGGAGCGGCTGTCCCTCGCGTTGTTGAGGCGCGGCGAGGTCGGGAAGCCGGCGTAGTACACTCGCCGCATGCTCCTGCATGTCGCCCTCGCCCTCTCTGCCGACCCGGTGATCCACGGCGACACCGCCCCCGCCTACAAGATCCTCGCCGGCACGGGCACCGCCGAGCTCTTGCTCAACGCGACGAACGGCTCTCCCGAGGCCTCGCTCGGGACGCTGTCCCTGGCCGACGGCGCCGAGGTGGCGCCTCACGTGCACGCCGACAGCGTCGAGATCCTCTACGTCGTCGAGGGGCGCGCCGAGATGGTGATCGGCGGCCAGCCCTGGGTGGCCGAGAAGGGCGACGCGGTGCGAATCGAGAAGGGCGTGGAGCACAGCGCCCGGGTGACCGGCTCGCTCCGTGCCGTGCAGGTGTACGTGGTCGCCGGGCCGGAGCAGCGGTTTACCGCTGGCGAGAGAATCAAGTAGGTCGCCGACGGGGGGCGAGCCAGCCCCTGCACCCCCGAGCGGCAGGTGGCCGTTTCCGGGGGCGGCGCCTGGGGTGAGGGACAATACGCCGCTTGCACCCTGGCTTGCGGTCCGGGATCGACCCGCCTAGGCTCGCGCCCTCCCCGAGGCAACCCCGTGGCCCTGCGCATCAACGACATCGCTCCCGACTTCGAGGCCGACACCACCCACGGCCGCCTCCGCTTCCACGAGTGGATCGGCGACAACTGGGCGGTGCTGTTCTCCCACCCCAAGGACTTCACCCCGGTGTGCACCACCGAGCTTGGCTTGATGGCCAAGATCGAGCCCGAGTTCGCCCGGCGCGGGGTGAAGGTGATCGGCCTCTCGGTCGACAGCGTGGACCGGCACGCGGGCTGGGCCGCCGACATCGAGCGCAGCCAGGGCGCCGCGCCGAACTACCCGGTGATCGGCGATGCCGACCTCAACGTCTCCAAGCTCTACGGGATGCTCCCGGCGAGCACCTCGGGCGACGCGAGCACCCGCACCGCCGCCGACAACCTCACCGTGCGCAACGTGTTCGTGGTGGGCCCCGACAAGCGAGTGAAGCTCGTGCTGGTGTACCCGATGACCACCGGCCGCAACTTCGACGAGGTCCTCCGCGTGATCGACTCGCTCCAGCTCACCGCGCGCCACCGGGTGGCCACGCCCGCCAACTGGAAACAAGGCGACGACGTGATCATCGCCGGGTCGATGAGCGACGAGGAGGCGCGCCAGCGTTTCCCGGGCGGCTGGGAATCGCCCCTGCCCTACCTCCGCATCGTGCCCCAGCCTGGGAATTGAGGCCGCGTCCAGCCGGGCGCCCCCCGCCTACCCCCCCTCCTGCCACGCCCTCCGCAGGCCCACGGCGCCCTCCCGCGCCAGCATCTCGGCGTACTCTGACGGTCGCGACAGGGCCGCGTCGATAACGCCCTCGGCCACCCTCTCGCTGGTGGGCGCCCCCCAGGCCCGGCGCGCCCACCGCTCCACCGCGCAGCGAGCGTAGTCCGCGCAGGTGCTGTCGACGATGACCGGCGGCTCGGGGGGCAGCTTGAGCATCGTGATCGCGCGCGACACCTCGAGGGCCACGCCGGACAGGTCGTGCGACTCCGTCCCCGGGTGGCGCAGGCGCAGCGGGCCGCGCTCGGTGACGATCACGCCGCCGCCCTTCCCCTCCACCGCCACGCGCACGTCGTCCCAGTTCATCGCGCCGGGCCCCTGCGTGGCCAGCACCAGCTCGAGTTGCGACACGCCGTCCGGCACGGCGGCCCCCAGCTCCTGGGGCACGAAGACCCCTCCGCCCGCCGCGCTCCACTCGGTCGCCGCGACCGGGCTCGCACCGGCGATCAAGGCCACCTGCCCCCGGGCACCGTCGCCCGCGGCCGCCACGCTCACCCGCAGCGACTGCCCGGCCACCACCGCGAGAGGCTGCGACACGTAGACCGTGTCGCGACCCGGAGGCGTGATGCGCAGCGAGGCGCTCCCGGCCTTCACCCGCTGCTCGTCGCGGAAGCTGACACTGGCGAGGGCATCGATCCCCACGACCTCGTCGCCAGCGCGGAGGGTCCACAGCAGGCCGAGCGCGCGCGGGTTCTCGAAGGACGCGTCCTGTGGGTAGCTCCCCGGCGTGCTCCACTCGTGCGGCGGCACGAGCGTGACGGAGGCCTCCTTCTTGCCCTTGACGAGCACCACTCGCACCAGCTCCGCCTGCTCGGTGCGCACCAGCCAGGCGTCCAGGGCGCCCTTGACGCGCAGCAACTTCGCGAGCTCGGCCAGGGCGCTTTCCTCGGCCTCGCTCCACTTGCCGTAGCTACGCACCACGGCGTCGCCCCGCCGGGCGCGGCCGATCTCGGCCGGGGGAAGCGACAGGATGAGCGCGAGCGCCGTCGTGACCTGGTCGTCGTCGAGCGCCACCGCCACGCGAGGCGCGAGCCCGTTCAGGGCTTCCAACTCGGCGGCCTGCAGGCCCCGCGCCGCGATGAGTTGGGCGAGCCGGTCTGACGCGCTGGCGGTGGGCATCGCCGATACGCTCTCGGCGGTGTCGGCGGCCAGGGCCCAGGAAACTAGGAGAATCAATGCTTCTTCTCCCTATCCACGTCGAGCTGGCGGAGCGAGTCATCCAGAATCATGAACCACGGATCGGCGAGGGACGACCGGCGAAAAAAAAGCTTGAACTCCGTCTCTTCCACCCGGCCGTCAAGCAGGAGCTTCACCTTCACGCGGGTCTTCACGCGCGCGCGGAGCCCGGGGTCCAGGCCGGAGGGCCCGATCAGCCCGCAGAGCTGGCCCGCGTGCAGGCGCAGCGAAACGCCCGAGGGGATGGAACGGCCGCCGGCTAGGACCTCGATCTGTCGCACGTGTAGCTCCATCCCGGGGTAGGCTAGGCCGCTCGAGGCCCCCGAATGCGCTCACTGTGCCTGCCCGCCGTGTTCCTTGCGGCCTGCCAGACCGAGAACGAACTCACCGGCAAGGACGCCCCGGCCGAGGCCTTCGACTCCGGGGGCGAGTGGGAACCGCCCGACACCGACACCGACGACACCGCCGTGCCCCCCGAGGAGTGCAACGGCGAGGACGACGATGGCGACGGCGAGGTGGACGAGGGCTTCCCCGACAGCGACAACAACGGGCGCGTGGACTGCCTCGACGAGGAGTGCCCCCCGCTCGACCTCGCCACCGAGACGACGGTCGCCATCCCCGAGGAGTGCCAGGGCACGACCTCGGGTGGC